>NZ_JBFBAH010000011.1:0-259184 GCF_040682115.1 Streptomyces sp. NPDC051364
CCGCTCCGCCGCACCGGCGCGTGCGGGGCTCCCCCGCCGCCCCCCCCCCCCCCCCCCGGCCGCCCCCGCGCCCCCCCCGCGCCGGGGCGGCGGGGGGGGGGGCCGGGGGGGCCCGGCCCCCCCCCCCCCGCGACCGCCCGGAGCCGCCGCCGCTGTAGCGGGGGTGCCGGGGCCGGAGCCCCGGCACCCCCACGGCTCACACGCCGGCGGGGCTGGTTGCCGGCGGGCCGGCCCGGCGGGCCGGGATGCGGTGCGCGGGGTCGCGTACCTCGCCCACGAGCATCTCCAGTACGTCCTCCAGGGCGACCAGGCCGAGCACCCGCCCGGCCGGGTCGGCGACCTGGGCCAGATGGGTGGCGTCCCGGCGCATGACGCTGAGCGCGTCGTCCAGCGGGAGGGTGGCGGACAGCGTGGGCATGCGGCGCCAGACCCGCTGGGGCACGGCCCGCTCCCGGTCCTCGAGGTCGAGCACGTCCTTGACGTGCAGGTAGCCCATGAAGGCGCCGTTCTCGGAGCGGACGGGGAAGCGGGAGTACCCGGTGCGGACCGTCAGCTGCTCGATCTGCCGCGGGGTCGCCGAGGGGCCGACCGTGACGAGCCGCTCCCGGGAGAGCAGGACGTCGGTGACCGGGCGGCTGCCCAGTTCCAGGGCGTCCTCCAGGCGCTCCTGCTCGCCCGGCTCCAGGAGCCCGGCCTGCCGGGAGTCCTCGACGAGCCGGCCGAGCTGGGCGCTGGTGTAGACGGCCTCGACCTCGTCCTTGGGCTCCACCTTGAAGAGGCGGAGCACCAGGTGCGCGCAGGAGCCCAGCGCGCTGGTGACGGGGCCGCACAGCCGGGCGAAGGCCACCAGGCCCGGGCTGAACCAGAGGGCGGTCTTCTCGGGCGCGGCCATGGCGAGGTTCTTGGGCACCATCTCGCCGATCACCAGGTGCAGGAAGACGACGGCGGCGAGCGCCACCGCGTAGCCGAGCGGGTGGATCATGCCCTGCGGGATGTGCGCCGCGTGGAAGAGCGGCTCCAGCAGGCGGGCCATCGTCGGCTCGGCGACCGCACCGAGGGTCAGGGAGCAGACGGTGATGCCGAACTGGGCCGCCGCCATCATCCGCGGCAGGTTCTCCAGGCCGTACAGCACCTGGCGGGCCCGCTTGGACTCCTTGGCCAGCGGCTCGATCTGGCTGCGCCGTACGGAGACGAGCGCGAACTCGGCGCCGACGAAGAAACCATTGGCCAGGACCAGGAGCAGGGCGAAGAGCAGTTGGAGGGCGTTCATCGGCCGGCGCCTTCCAGCTGGGCCGGCTGCGGCGACCGCGCGTCCGGGGAGGCCTGCCGGCCGGGCCCGGTGCGTACGGAGTCGTCCGCGTCGATCCGGACGGTGGCGCGGGCAGCCTCGTGGCCGGTCCCGTGGGCGGCGGGGACGGTACCCAGCCGGACCAGCCGGACGCGTTCGGCGCGGTTGCGGCCGACCTGGCGGACGGACAGCCTCCAGCCGGGCAGTTCGGCGCGGTCCCCGGGGGCGGGGATCCGGCCGAGCAGGTCGGCGACGAGACCGGCGACGGTCTCGTACGGGCCTTCGGGCACCTCCAGGCCTATCCGGCGCAGGGTCTGCACGCGGCAGCTGCCGTCGGCCTCCCAGGAGGGGCGGCCGTCCTCGGCGGGCACGGCGGCCAGTTCGGGACCTTCGTCCTCGGCGAGGTCGTGCTCGTCGCGGACCTCGCCGACGAGCTCCTCCACGATGTCCTCCAGGGTGACGACCCCGGCGGTGCCGCCGTACTCGTCGACGACCACGGCCATCGGCTGCTCGCTGCGCAGCCGCTCCAGCAGCGGCTGCACCGGCAGCGAGCCGGGCACCAGCAGCGGGGCGACGCAGATCCGGCTCACGGTGGTGCGGGCGCGCTCGGACTCGGGCACGGCGAGGGCGTCCTTGAGGTGGACGACACCGGTGACCTCGTCGATGCGCTCCCGGTAGACCGGGAACCGGGACAGCCCGGTGGCGCGGGTCAGGTTGAGCACGTCGGCCGCGGTGGCCGTGTGCTGGAGGGCGCTGACCTTCACCCGGGGGGTCATGACGTGCTGGGCCGTGAGCTCGCCCAGCGAGAGGGTCCGTACGAAGAGGTCGGCGGTGTCCTGTTCCAGGGCGCCGGCCTGGGCCGAATGGCGGACCAGGGAGACCAGCTCGCCGGGGGTGCGGGCGGAGGCCATCTCCTCGGCCGGTTCCACGCCGAGCGCCCGCACGAGGCGGTTGGCGACGGCGTTGAGGCCGGCGATGACCGGCCGGAAGGCGCGCGAGAAGACCTGCTGCGGGCCGGCGACGACCCGGGCCACCTGCAGCGGCCGGGAGACCGCCCAGTTCTTCGGGACGAGCTCGCCGACGACCATCTGGACGGCGGAGGCGAGCAGCATGCCTATGAAGACGGCGACGCCGGAGACGGCTCCCGCGGGCAGGCCGGTGGCCGCGAGCGGCCCGGTCAGCAGTCCGGCGAGGGCCGGTTCGGCGAGCATGCCGACCACGAGGGAGGTGATGGTGATGCCGAGCTGGGTGCCGGAGAGCTGGAAGGACAGCTCCCGCAGGGCCTCGACCACCGTGCGGGCACGGCGGTCGCCGTCGGCTGCGGCGCGTTCGGCCTCGGGCCGTTCCACGGTGACGAGGCCGAACTCGGCCGCCACGAAGAAGCCGTTGGCGAGGATCAGGGCGAATGCCGCCACGAGCTGGAGTAGCGGGATGGTCATGCCGCCGCCTCCGTGGGGAGGGCGGCGCGGGTACTACCGGACGATCCGTCCATTGCTGGAGGGAGTCACTCCTCAAGTCGCAGGTGCCCCCGGACCTCGGGGTCCCGGGGCCGGTGGGAGGGCGCACAGGTGCGCCCCGCCACCAGGGTAGTCACTGAGATCGCCGCCGCAATGGGACGCAGCGGTCGGCTGCGGCTCCGGTGCTTCGTACGGGAGGCGCTCAAGGCCCGTTCAGGGGCCGTTCGATGGATGTTCGACATCCGTTCCAGGTCCGCGCGACGGCGGCTCAGTGTTCGTGCGGCCCGGTTCCCCGGGCCTCGGCGAGCGCGCGCAGGGCGCGGGCGTCACCGATCGCCTGCTGCTTGGCCACTCCTGGCTGGATGCCGAGGGCGGGCAGGCTCGTGCCGTCGCTGAGGTCCAGGAACACCCACGGGTCGCCCGGGCGGAGGTTCACGCGCAGGATCTGCGCCCACTCCAGGCGGCGGGTGCTGGTCAGGTTGACGACGGTGACGCCCGCCTCGTCCGCGACCACCTTGGGGCGGCTGAGCAGGACGAGTACGGAGGTCAGCAGGACGGCGGTGAAGATGAAGCTCATCCGCTCCCCCGGCCCGAGGTTCTCCAGCAGGAGGGCGATCGCCGTGATGGTGGCGAACATGGCGAGCCCGACGCCCAGCAGGACGGCCCGGGTGCGGGTCGGCCGGAAGGTGACCGGCAGGGCGGGCAGTGCGGGCTGGGCGGCGGACTCGGCCATGATGCTGGTGATGCCTTCTGCAGGGGGCGTACGGATCGGAAGGACGTACGGGTCAGAGGCGGCAGGCGTGGATCGAGGTGGTGAGGATCGCACGCGCACCGAGCTCGTACAGGTCGTCCATGATCCGCTGCGCCTCCTTGGCCGGGACCATCGCGCGGACGGCGACCCATCCCTCGTTGTGCAGCGGGGAGATGGTCGGCGACTCCAGGCCCGGGGTGAGGGCGACGGCGCGCTCGAGGTGCTCGGCGCGGCAGTCGTAGTCCATCATCACGTAGCTGCGGGCCACCAGGACGCCCTGGAGGCGGCGCAGGAACTGCTGGGCCTGCGCGTTGTCGGCGTCGGCGCCGTTGCCGCGGATGACCACGGCCTCGGAGGTGAGGATCGGCTCGCCGATGACCTCGAGGCCGGCGTTGCGCAGGCTGGTGCCGGTCTCGACGACGTCCGCGATGATCTGGGCGACGCCGAGCTGGATGGCGGTCTCGACCGCGCCGTCGAGGTGCACGACGGAGGCGTCGATGCCCTGCTCGGCGAGGTGCTTGGCGACGATTCCCTCGTACGAGGTGGCGATCGTCATCCCGGTGAAGTCCTCGGGGCCCTTCGCGGTGCCGGGCTTGGTGGCGTAGCGGAAGGTGGAGCGGCCGAAGTTCAGCGGGAGGATCTCCTCGGCGCTGGCGCCGGAGTCGAGCAGCAGGTCACGGCCGGTGATGCCGATGTCGAGCTTGCCCGAGGCGACGTAGATCGCGATGTCCTTGGGGCGCAGGTAGAAGAACTCCACACCGTTCTCGGGGTCGAGGACCACGAGCTCCTTGGACTCCTTGCGCTGGCGGTAGCCGGCCTCATGGAGCATCGCCGACGCCGCTCCGGAGAGTGAACCCTTGTTGGGGACGGCGATGCGCAGCATGGGGCTTCCTTCAGTGCGTGGAGTGCGAACGGTGTGGGGTGAGCGGCGGGCGGGGGACGACCCGCGGGACGGGCTCCGGCCTAGAGGTGCGCGTAGACGTCGTCGAGGGAGATCCCGCGCGCGACCATCATCACCTGGACGTGGTACAGCAGCTGGGAGATCTCCTCGGCGGCGGCTTCCTTGCCCTCGTGCTCGGCGGCCATCCAGACCTCGGCGGCCTCCTCGACGATCTTCTTGCCAATGGCATGGACGCCCTTGCCGACGAGCTCGGCGGTCCGGGAGGTGCTGGGGTCGCCGTTGGCGGCCTTGAGCTGAAGCTCGGTGAAGAGCTCTTCGAAACTCTTGGAGGGTGTGTTCGCCATGATGGTCCTCAGAATACGGGTTCCCCCGCCGCCACTCAGCGCCAGGGTTCGCTGACGGACCGCAGGGTCGCAGCAGTCGAGACGGCGGCGATGACCGCTTCGTGTCCCTTGTCCTCGTTCGACCCCTCGAGCCCGGCGCGGTCCAGCGCCTGCGCGTCGTCGTCGCACGTCAGAACGCCGAAGCCGATGGGGACTCCGGTGTCGATCGACACCTGTACCAGGCCTTGGGTGACGCCCTGGCAGACGTAGTCGAAGTGCGGGGTGCCGCCGCGGATGACGACTCCGAGGGCGACGATGGCATCGTAACCGCGACCGGCGAGTACCTTCGCCACGACCGGGAGCTCGAAGCTGCCGGGGACGCGGAGCACGGTGGGCTCGTCGATGCCCAGCTCGTGCAGGGCGCGCAGGGCGCCGTCGACGAGGCCGTCCATGACCTTCTCGTGCCACTGGGCCGCGATGACGGCGACCCGGAGGTCTCCGCAGTTCCTGACACTCAGTTCGGGTGCGCCCTTGCCGCTCACAGCTGTGCTCCTCGGTTCTTCGTGGTTCGTGGTTCGTGGTGTGTGCTGGTGGTGGTTCGTACGTGCTTACTGGTTGCCGCAGGTGGAGGTGGTCACGGCCCGGTCCAGCCAGGGCAGGTCGTGGCCCATCCGGTCGCGCTTCGTGCGCAGGTACCGCAGATTGTGCTCCCCGGCCTCCGTGGGCATGGCCACCCGGTCGTTGACCGCGATGCCGTGCCGTACGAGGGCGGCGGACTTGTCGGGGTTGTTGGTCAGCAGCCGGACGCTCTGGACGCCGAGGTCGGCGAGGATCTGCGCGCCGGCGGCGTAGTCGCGGGCGTCGGCCGGCAGGCCGAGCTCCAGGTTGGCGTCCAGGGTGTCGCGGCCGCGCTCCTGGAGCTCGTACGCGCGCAGCTTGGACACCAGTCCGATGCCGCGGCCCTCGTGGCCGCGCAGGTAGACGACCACGCCGCGGCCCGCCTCCTTGATACGGGCCATGGAGGCGTGCAGCTGGGGGCCGCAGTCGCAGCGCAGCGAGTGGAAGATGTCGCCGGTCAGGCACTCGGAGTGGACCCGGACCACGACGTCCTCGCCGTCGCCGATCTCGCCGTGGACGAGGGCGACGTGCTCGACGCCGTCGACGGTGGAGCGGTAGCCGTACGCCGTGAAGTCGCCGTGGGCGGTCGGCAGGGTGACCTCGGCCTCGCGGCGCACGGTCGGCTCGGCGGAGCGGCGGTAGGCGATCAGGTCCTCGATGGAGATGATCGTCAGGCCGTGCTTGCGGGCGAACGGGATCAGCTCGGGCAGGCGCAGCATGACGCCGTCCTCGCCGGCGATCTCCACGATCGCGCCGACGGGGCGCAGGCCCGCGAGGCGGGCGAGGTCGACGGCGGCCTCGGTGTGGCCGTTGCGGACCAGGACGCCGCCGGGCTTGGCGCGCAGCGGGAAGACGTGGCCGGGGCGCACGAAGTCGGTGGGCCCGCAGACGCCGTCGGCGAGCATCCGCAGGGTGGTGGAGCGGTCGGCGGCCGAGATGCCGGTGGTGACGCCGTGGGCAGCACTGGCGTCGACCGAGACGGTGAAGGCGGTCTTCATCGACTCGGTGTTGTTCTGGACCATCTGGGGCAGCTCGAGCCGCTCCAGCTCGGGGCCTTCCATGGGGGCGCAGATCAGGCCGCGGCACTCGCTCATCATGAAGGCGACGATCTCGGGGGTGGCCTTCTCCGCGGCGATGACGAGGTCGCCCTCGTTCTCGCGGTCCTCGTCGTCGACGACGACGACCGGGCGTCCGGCCGCGATGTCGCGGATGGCCTGCTCGACGGGGTCGAGCCGGAAGACGGCTTCGAGGACGGCGTCGATGTCGGGCACGGGCTTGAGGGAGGTCATGCCGTTGCTCCTTCCAGGGCCGGGGCGGGGGTGGTGCGCGAACGCTGGTACCAGTCGTGGGCGCCCCAGAGGACGAGCGCGAAGTAGACGACGTAGACGAGGCCGGAGAAGGCCAGTCCGTTGGTGAAGGCGAGCGGGACGCCGACCAGGTCGACGAGGAGCCAGGCGAACCAGAACTCGACCAGGCCGCGGGCCTGGGCGACCATCGCGACGATCGTGCCGACGAAGATGTAGGCGTCGGCCCACGGGCTCCAGGACAGGTCCGGGAAGAGCGTGAACAGGCCGCCGACGGCGAGGGTGCCCAGGGCCGCCCCGGCGAGGAGCAGTCCGCGCTCGGTCCAGGTCGCGGTGCGCACGGCGAGGGTGCCGTCCTGGGCCTGCTTCCTGCCGAGCTGCCAGGCGCGCCAGCCCCATGCGGCCACGCCGATGACGAGGAGCTGCTTGCCGACGCCGCCGGCGAGATGGGCGGAGGCGTAGGCGGCTATGAGGATCAGGCCGGACAGGAGCTGGGCGGGCCAGGTCCATATGGAGCGGCGCCAGCCGAGGGCGAGGGCGGCCAGGCCCATCAGGTTGCCGATCATGTCGGACCAGATGACCTTCTGGCCGAAGACCGTGAAGGCCTCCGCGTTGAGCCAGGTCAGGGCGCTCACCGGTCGGCCTCCTTGTCTTCGTCGGAGGTCGCGGTCAGGGGGTTCACACCGGCGGCCAGCAGGCGTTCGACGTACTTCGCGAGGACGTCGACCTCGAGGTTGACCGGGTCGCCGGGCTGCTTGATGCCGAGCGTGGTCAGCGCGAGGGTGGTGGGGATGAGGCTGATGGTGAAGTAGTCGGCGGCGGCTTCGACCACGGTGAGGCTGACGCCGTCGACGGTGATGGAGCCCTTCTCGACGACGTACCGGGACAGGTGCGCGGGGAGCGCGACCTTGACGATCTCCCAGTGCTCGGAGGGCGTCCGGGAGAGGATCTCGCCGGTGCCGTCCACGTGCCCCTGGACCAGGTGTCCGCCGAGCCGTCCGCCGAGGGCCATCGGGCGCTCCAGGTTGACCCGGGAGCCCTTCTCTAGGGCGCCGAGGCTGGAGCGGTTCAGGGTCTCCTGCATGACGTCGGCGGTGAACTCGCCGTCGGCGGTCTCCACGACGGTCAGGCAGACGCCGTTGACGGCGATGGAGTCGCCGTGCTTGGCGCCGTCGGTGACGACGGGGCCGCGCAGGCGGAAGCGGGACGCCTCGGCGAGCTGCTCGACGGCGGTGACCTCGCCCAGTTCTTCGACGATTCCGGTGAACACTCAGTGCTCCTTGGGGGCGGTGGTGGGGGCGGCTTCGGGTACTGCGGTGATGCGGAGATCGGTGCCGACGCGGACGGCCTCGGTGATGTCGAGGCGTACCGCGTGGGCGATGTTCGTGATGCCGGCGTCGGCGAGGGCGGCGGGGCCGGAGCCGAGGAGGGCCGGGGCGAGGTAGCCGATGACGCGGTCGACGGCTCCGGCCTCCAGGAAGGCTCCGGCCAGGGTGGGGCCGCCTTCGAGGAGGACGGAGCGCACGCCGCGGGCGTACAGCCGGGCGAGCAGGTCGTGGACGGCGATGCGGCCGCCGTGCAGGGGCAGCCGGAGCAGCTCGACGCCCGGCAGGTGCCGGGTGTCGGCGTCCTCGCCGGTGACGAGCAGCGTGGGTGCGGCGTCGTCGAGGATGCGGGCGGTCGCCGGCAGGCCGGCGCGGGTGTCGAGGGCGACGCGCAGCGGCTGGGTGGCTCCCGCGATGCCGCGTACGGCCAGGTGCGGGTCGTCCTCGCGCAGGGTGCCGCCGCCCACGAGGACGGCGTCGGCCTCGGCGCGCAGCCGGTGGACGTCGGCGCGGGACTCCGGGCCGGTGATCCAGCGACTGCTGCCGTCCGCGGCGGCGCTGCGGCCGTCGAGGGTGGCCGCGTACTTCCAGGTCACGTGCGGGCGGCCGAGGCGTACGGAGGTGAGCCAGGCGGCGTTGCCGGCCGCGGCCTCGGCCTCCAGGAGCCCGCCCTCAGCCTTGATCCCGGCGGCGCGCAGCGTGTCGGAACCGCCGCTGGCCTGCGGGTTCGGGTCTGCGACGGCGTAGACCACGCGGGTGACGCCGGCCTCGACGAGCGCCTGGGCGCAGGGCCCCGTACGACCGGTGTGGTTGCAGGGTTCGAGGGTGACGTAGGCGGCGGCGCCGCGGGCAGCTTCGCCTGCCGCGTGCAGGGCGTGGACCTCGGCGTGCGGGCCGCCGGCCCGCTCGTGCCAGCCCTCGCCGACGACGGTGCCCGCGGCGTCCGTGATGACGCAGCCGACGACCGGGTTGGGGCTGGTGGAGCCGAGGCCGCGGGCGGCGAGCTCGATGGCGCGGCGCATGGCCTGCGCGTCGGCATCGGCAGCGCCGACGACGTCGTGCGGTGCGTTCGCGGCGTGGTTCGCCACCGGGTCCTCCTGCCTCGATCGGGCACGGACTCCGGGGCCTGTCGGGATACGACAGATGAAGCGGTTCAGCACACACAGGGACGCCGAGGCCGAAAAAACGGTCCGCCCGGACGCATCCGCAGGGGATACGCCGATGAACCGCCGACGGCGGCGTACCGGTGACTGGCCCGCCGCGCACTGCCTCCCATCCGGACTTTCACCGTCGGTCCAGGAATTTCACCTGGTCAACCGGCCGCTGGCTGCGGACGGGTCGCGGACTATACCGCCGGTTCGGAATTACACCGACCCCGGAGTGCGCTGCTTACTGGTACTGCTGCCAGTTTGCCACGGGTGATCCGAGGCCATGCGAGAGAGGGGCTGTGGCCTGGGTCACAGAGAGGGTGTTCCGCGGGAGTCTGTCAAGTACGCCTGCGATTGGTACAGACCTATTGACGAGGTGGTCTAGTCCTCTTAACGTTCCCTTCATCCTCCCCGGGAGACAGCCCGTCAGATGTGCGCACGTCACGGGCCAACACGCACCACTTTTCCGCCTGTTGTGCCCTTTCGTGTCCTGCCATCCTCCCCTCCCCAGGAGGCACCATGCCGTCCCCCACACGTACGAGAGCGATGCTCCTGGCATCCGGCGCCGCAATCGCCGGACTGCTGGTGGGCGGGCTCTCGACCGGCGTCTCACACGCCGCCGACAACGAGGGCTGTCGCCCGGACGGGCTCTACAAGACGGCCGGTGTCGACGTCCCGTACTGCTCGGTCTACGACTCCGAAGGCCGCGAGAAGATGGGCGCCGACCACCAGCGCCGCGTCATCGGTTATTTCACCGGGTGGCGTACCGGCAAGGACGGCACCCCCGCCTACCTCGCCAACAACGTCCCGTGGTCCAAGGTCACCCATCTGAATTACGCCTTCGCCCACGTGGGCGCCGGCAACAGGATCTCGGTCGGCGCGGACAACGCGAACAACGCCGCCATCGGGATGACCTGGCCGGGTGTCGGGGGCGCCGAGATGGACCCGGCCCTGCCGTACAAGGGCCACTTCAACCTGCTGAACAAATTCAAGAAGCAGTACCCGAACGTGAAGACGCTGATCTCGGTCGGCGGCTGGGCCGAGACCGGCGGCTACTTCGGCGACGACGGCAACCGCGTCGCCTCCGGCGGCTTCTACTCGATGGCCACCAACGCCGACGGCTCGGTCAACCAGGCCGGCATCGACACGTTCGCGGACTCCTCGGTCGAGTTCGTCCGGAAGTACGGGTTCAACGGCGTCGACATCGACTACGAGTACCCGACCACCATGAAGGACGCGGGCAACCCGCTGGACTGGCAGCTCTCCAACGCCCGCCGGGCCGGGCTCGTCCAGGGCTACGCCGCGCTGATGAAGTCGCTGCGCGAGAGGCTCGACCGCGCGGGCGCCGCCGACGGCAAGCACTACCTGCTCTCCGTCGCCGCCCCCTCCTCCGGCTACCTGCTGCGGGGCATGGAGACGTTCCAGATGCAGAAGTACCTGGACTACGTCAACATCATGTCCTACGACCTGCACGGCGCCTGGAACGAGTACGTCGGCCCGAACGCCTCGCTCTTCGACGACGGCAAGGACGGCGAACTGGCCGCCGCCGGCGTCTACTCCACGTCCCAGTACGGCGGCATCGGCTACCTGAACTCCGACTGGGCCTACCACTACTTCCGCGGCTCGATGCCGGCGGGCCGCATCAACATGGGCCTGCCGTACTACACCCGCGGCTTCAAGAACGTGCAGGGCGGCACGGACGGCCTGTGGGGCAAGGCTCCGGCGACCACCTGCCCGGCCGGCGCGGGTCTGACCAAGTGCGGTGACGGCGCGGTCGGCATCGACAACCTGTGGCACGACCTGGACACCAACGGGGTCGAGTCCCCGGCGGGCTCCAACCCGATGTGGCACGCCAAGAACCTGGAGAAGGGGGTCGTCGGCGACTACGTCACCAAGTACGGCTTCCCGGCGAACACCACGCTGACCGGCACCTACGCCCGCAAGTACGACTCCACCCTGGTGGCGCCGTGGCTGTGGAACGCCCAGAAGAAGGTCTTCCTGTCGACGGAGGACGAGCAGTCCGTCGCAGCCAAGGCCGACTACGTGGTGAACAAGGGCATCGGCGGCACGATGGTCTGGGAGCTGGCGGGCGACTACGCGTACAACTCCGCCAAGGGTCAGTACGAGATGGGCGACACGCTCACCTCCCTGATGTACGACAAGTTCAAGGCGGCCGCGCCGTACGGCGCGAAGACGGCGGGCAGCGCGCTGCCGGCCCAGGCCGTGGACATCAAGACGGAGTTCACCGAGTTCAAGCTGGGCGACTCCAACTACCCGATCACCCCCAAGCTGAAGATCACCAACAACACGAAGACCACGCTGCCCGGCGGCACCGAGTTCCAGTTCGACTACGGGACCTCGGCCCCGGCCAACGCCTCGGACCAGTCCGGCTTCGGCACCACGGTGATCAGCACCGGCCACAGCGGCACCAACGTCGGCGGCCTGAAGGGCGACTTTCAGCGGGTCTCACTGAAGCTCCCGGCGTGGCAGACGCTGGCTCCCGGCGCCTCGGTGGACCTCGCGTTCAACTATTACCTGCCGGTGTCCACGCCCTCCAACTGGACGGTGAACATCTCCGGCACCACCTACGCCCTCGCCGGCGACCTGGCACGCGGCACGACGGTGACGGAGCCGGGCACCACCCAGCCGCCGACCACCCCGCCGACCACTCCCCCGACGACGCCGCCGACCACGCCCCCGACCACGCCGCCGGGCGGGACCTGCACGAGCCCGGCGTACGTCGCGGGCACGGTCTACAACGGCGGGACCGTCGTCTCGCACAAGGGCCACAACTGGAAGGCGCAGTGGTGGACGCAGAACGAGGAGCCCGGCACCACCGGTGAGTGGGGCGTCTGGAAGGACCAGGGCGCCTGCTGACCCCGCGCCGGTGCCCGTAGGTGAACGAACGTGAGGACCCGGTGGCCCGGCGGCCACCGGGTCCTCGCACGTGCGCCGCGGCCCCCTCGTAGGCTGCTGCGGTGATCACACAGGACGCCGCGCCCGGCGCGGACTTCGAGGAGCACCGGCCCCGGATGTTCGGTATCGCCTACCGCATGCTCGGCTCCGCCGCCGAGGCCGAGGACACCGTCCAGGACGCCTGGCTGCGCTGGAGCTCCGCCGACCGCGGGGACATCGAGCACCCCGGGGCCTGGCTCGCCAAGGCCGTCACCCGCCTGTGCCTGAACCGCCTCACCTCGGCGCGGGCCCGGCGCGAGGAGTACGTCGGCCCCTGGCTCCCGGAGCCGGTCCTCACCGGGGACGGGGTGCTCGGCCCGCTGGAGTCGGCGGAGCAGCGGGACAGCGTCTCCATGGCCCTGCTGTTGCTGCTGGAGCAGCTGACGCCGGTGGAGCGGGCGGTGTACGTGCTGCGCGAGGCGTTCGCGTACGGCCACCGGGAGATCGCGGGGCTCCTGGACCTGACCGAGGCCAACTGCCGGCAGCTCTACCGGCGGGCCGCGGGCCGAGTGGCCGCGGGCCGTGCGGCCGGGCCACGCCCCCGCTTCCAGCCGGATCCGTCGCAGTGGCAGAGCCTGGTGGAGGCCTTCCTGACCGCGGCGCACGACGGCGACCTGGCCCGGCTGGAGGGCATGCTGACCGCCGACGTGCAGTACGTGGCGGACGGCGGCGGGATCGTGGGCGCCGCCCGGCGGCCGATCCTGGGTCCGGACAAGGTGGCGCGCTTCCTGGTGGGCGCGCTGCGCAAGTACGCGGCCGGCCTGCCGATCTCGTTCGCGGAGGTCAACGGGGAGCCCGCGCTGATCGTGGGCGGGACGGTCCTGCAGGTGGAGATCGAGGACGGGCTGGTCCGCGGGGTGCGGAGCGTGGTGAATCCGGAGAAGCTGGAATTCCTTCGGCGGCAGCTGTCACATTCCTGAGGGCTGTCCGGTCTCGGCTGGTGAACGCACCCTTCAGGGAAGGAAACGGACACCATGAGCACGATCCTCGTCACCGGAGGCACCGGAAACCTCGGCGCGCTGGTCGTCACCCGGCTGCGGGCGGCGGGCCACGACGTACGGGTCCTGAGCCGGCGCGCGAAGGACCACCCGGTCGACCTGCGGGACGGCAGCGGGCTGGACGCGGCGATGGCGGGCGCGGAGGTGGTCGTGCACTGCGCGAGCACCCCGCGGGGCGGCGACGACGTGGCCGCCGGGCACCTGATCGAGGCGGCCCGGCGGGCCGGGACGGTCACGAACATCGTCTACATCTCGATCGTCGGGGTGGATGTGGTCCCGTTCGGCTACTACAAGGTGAAGTACAAGGTCGAGCGGATGCTGGAGGCGTCCGGGCTGGGCGTGACGATCCTGCGGACCACCCAGTTCCACGACCTGGTGGCGATGGCGGTGGACGCGCTGGCGAAGGTCCCCCTGGTGCCGCTGCCGCTGCCGAAGGGGGTCAGGGTGCAGCCGGTCGCCGTGGAGGAGGTCGCCGACCGGATGGCGGAACTCGCCGTCCCCACCCCGGCGGGCCGGGTCACGGACATGGGCGGTCCGGAGATCCACACGCTGCTGGAGCTGGGCCGGTCGTACCTGGCGGCGACGGGGCGGCGGCGCAAGGTGTTCCCGCTGCCCCTGGCGGGGAAGGCGTACGCGGCCTTCTGCCGCGGCGGCAATCTGACCCCGTCCCACGCCGTCGGCAAGGGCACGTTCGCCGAATTCCTGACGGCCCGGGCCCGCGAAGGCGGCGGAGGCCGGGGGATGAGGCGGTCACGCGGAGTCTCCGGTGCCCTCACCCGGAGACGATAAGAGACAATGTGTGAGTTACCGCCATAGATGTCCCACGGCATGATCCACGGTGAGGGGCGATGATCGTTTCGGTGGTGTCCATGCCGGAGGGCATCTCGCGGCGCACCCCGGTGTCCGAGGCCCGTGAGCGCCTCGCGGAATCCCGTTTCCTGTTCGTGGACGCGGAGCTGCCCGAGGAGGCACCGCCCGGTGAGCAGCCGGTCGCCCGCCTGCTCGGCCTGGAGGCCGACGACCTGCAGTGGCTCGGCGGGGAGAGGGAAACCCCCCGCGCCGAGTTCCTCGGTGACAGCGCCACGTTCGTCGTCCCTGCGATCGAGGCGGGCCAGGTCATCCACCTCCACGTCGTGGCCACCGAGCGGTACCTCGTGACGGTGCACCGGGGACCGGCCGGGCTGGTGGAGAGGTGCATCGCCCGCTTCCCGCACGAAAGGCCCCCCGACGCCGTGGCCACGATGTTCCTGCTGCTGGGCGAGGCCCTGGAGTCCTACCGGCGCTCCGCCGTCCAGGCCCTTCTGGAGGTGGAGGACCTGGAGGACGAGATGTTCCGGCAGCGGGATCCCGAGCAGCTGTACCGCCTGGCGCGGCTGCGCCGGACCGCGGCGCTGCTGCACCACTCGCTCCTCCCCTACCACCAGGCGGCGGAGGAGTTGATCACGCGCCGGGTACTGAACCGCAATTTCCCGCAGGAGCGCCAACGGATCGCCCGTGAGTACCAGCGCACGTCAAGGCTGGTGCTCACGGAGATCGAGGCGCTCCAGGAGGCCGCCCGGCGGGGCTTCGGAACCTACTCCTCCCTTGTGTCGGGCGAGCAGAACGGCGTGATCAACCGACTGGCGATCGTTTCGACGATCTTCCTGCCGCTGACCTTCGTGACCGGGTTCTTCGGCATGAACTTCGCCTACCTGGCGGACGAGCTGGAAAGCAGGGCCATCTTCTGGGTGCTCGCCGTGGGCCTCCAGGTGGTCTTCCTGGCCGGCGCGCTGTACGTACTGCACCGCACCCGCATCTGGCGCAGGCTCCGCGACGACGAAGCCATCGACGACGAGTAAGCCGTCCGGGCCGGTCCGGGCCGGCGCTGCCCGGTGCGGTCAGGGGCTCAGGGGGCGAAGAGGTCCGCCTGCGCAGCTTCGCGGGCGGCCAGGCGCGCTCCCGTGAGGACCGCCGGATCGCCGAGGGCAGTGGCGCGGACCTCCATCGGCACCGGCGTCAGCATGGTCAGCCTGCGGCCGACCGCGGCCGCCAGGCCGGCGCCGCCCGCGTGGCCGAGTTCGCCCGCCAGGACCAGGCACCCCGGGTCCAGGACCGCCGCGACGGCCGCCGCGCCCAGGGCGAGCCGTTCCGCCAGGGCCTCGAGGAAGGCCTCGCCCGCGGCGCCCGCCACCGCCTCCTGCACCGGCCCGTCCCAGCCGTGCTCCGCCGCGAGCGCGGCCACCGCCCCCCGGCCGGCCAGCGCATGGAACCCGCCCTCGCAGTCCGCGGCGGAGGGCAGCCGGCCCGTGCCCGGCACCGGCAGGAAGCCGATCTCTCCTGCCCCGCCCGACGCGCCCCGCCGCAGCCGCCCGTCCAGGACCACCGCCGCGCCGACGCCCGCGCCGAGCCACAGCAGCACGAAGGAGTCCAGGTCCTGCGCGGCGCCGACCCGCTGTTCGGCGAGGGCCGCAAGGTTGGTCTCGTTCTCCACGACCACCGTGGCCGGCAGCCGCCGCCGCAGGGCCGCCACCAAGTCCTGGTGCCAGGACGGCAGGCCGACGGTGCTGCGCAGCACCCCGTCGGACGGGGCCACCAGGCCCGGGGCGCCGACCACCACGGTGTGCAGCCGGTCCGCGCCGGCCTCCCGCGCGAGCGCCTCGAGCAGGTCCACGGCCTCGTCGACCGCGTCCACCGGGAGCTCGGCCTGGGCGAGCGGGCGGCCGAGCAGGTCCGCTACCACCGCGGTCGCGCTGTCCGTGCGTACGTCCAGGGCCGCCAGGTACGCGCGGCGGGCGACGATCCCGTACACCCGGGCATTGGGGCCGCGGCGCTGTTCGCCCGACTCCCCGACGACCTCGATCAGCCCGGCCCCGGTCAGCCGCTCGACGAGATCGGCGACCGAGGGGCGGGAGAGGCCGGTCATCGTCTTGAGCTGAGTGGCGGTCAGCGGCCCTTCCTCCTGGAGGAGTCGCAGGGCGAGACGGTCGTTGATGGCCCGGGCCGTGCTCGGCGACGCGGGCGACGGAGCGGCGGGGGCCAGGGCTTCGGCAGGAGTCACGGCGCCCATCCTAGGTAGCTCCACGCATTAAACTATCAGGCAGGTTCCCTGATAGTTTAATGCCATGACAGGGGAAACAGACCTCGGCCCGGCGCGCCTGCGCCGTGCCCGCTTCGCCATCGCCGCCGTCTTCTGCGCCCACGGGGCCGTCACCGGCTCCTTCGCCACCCGCATCCCCTGGATCCAGGACCATGCACAGCTCAGCGCGGGCACCCTGGGCCTCGCCCTGGCCTTCCCCGCCCTGGGCGCGGCGCTCGCGATGCCGCTGGCCGGCCGGATCAACCACCGCTTCGGGGCCCGCGCCGCGCTGCGCGGGTTGCTGGCGCTGTGGACCCTGTCCCTGATCCTGCCGAGCCTCGCGCCGAACCTGCCCACGCTGTGCTGCGCCCTCTTCGTCTACGGCGCCACCTCCGGGATGTCGGACGTGGCGATGAACGCGCTGGGCGTGGAGACCGAGAACCGGCTCGGCCGCTCGATCATGTCCTCGCTGCACGGCATGTGGAGCGTGGGCGCGCTGCTCGGCTCGGCGGCGGGCGCGGTCGCCGCCCACGCCGGGGCGGACGCCCGGCTGCACCACCTCGTCGCCGCACTCGCCCTGACCGCGGCCGGGCTGGTCGCTGCAGGGGGGGTGCTGGATCTGCGCAGCGCCGCGGATGCGGAGGCGCCGCCGCACTTCGCGCTGCCCCCGCGGTCGGCGCTGCTGATCGGCGCGATCGGGTTCTGCGCGGTCTTCGCGGAGGGCGCGAGCCTGGACTGGTCCGCGGTCTACCTGCGGGACGTCCTGGACACGGACGCCGGTCTCGCAGCCGCCTCCACCACCGCGTTCGCGCTCACCATGGCCGTCGCCCGGCTCGCCGGGGACCGGGTGGTGGACCGGTTCGGGCCGGTGCGCACGGTCCGGGCGGGCGGGGTACTGGCCACCGCGGGCGGGCTGCTCGTGGTGACGGTCCGCCACCCGGGCGCGGCCCTGGCGGGCTTCGCCCTGATCGGACTCGGCATCGCAGTGGTGGTCCCGCTGGCGTTCGCGGCGGCCGCGCGCAGCGGGCCGGCTCCGGCGCAGGCCATCGCGGGCGTCGCGACGATCACGTACACCTCGGGGCTGATCGCGCCGTCGGCGATCGGTGCGGTGGCGGACGCGACCTCGCTCGTGGTGTCCTTCGGGCTGGTCACCCTGCTCGCGTTCGCGCTGGTCGCGGGTGCCGCCGTACTGCGGCAGAAGCCGTTGGCCGCGGGCTCCGCATCCGCAGACCGGGACGAACCAGCAGGTATCCGCCCGTAATATTGCGCAGGCGCTGCTCTGCGGCCCGGATGCTTGATCGATCGGTTCGACGGAAGTGGTGGAACATGGGCCTCGGCGTGCGCTGGACCCTGCACGGAGACGGGCGGACCCCCGCCCCCGGCGCGGTGGTGCGGCCGGACGAGCGGCTGTCGTGGCCGCGTACCGCCGGGCTCGGGGCCCAGCACGTCGCGTGTATCGCGCTCGGCACGATCGTGGTGATCACCGGATACCACACGCTGCGGTACTTCGCGCCCGCGCACCTGAAGACGCAGCAGCCGCTGCTCGACTCGGGCACCTCGGCGTACGACGCGGGAGATGCAGGCGACGCGGGCGAGGGCGGTGCAGGCGGGGAACCGGCCGCGCGGGACACGCGTTCCTGAGCCGGGTTCGCCCGAACCGGGGAAGCACACGGCCAAGTTCCCCGGATCCGCGCCGCCGGCTGGGAACCTGCCTCCCATGGAAGCGGTGCTCGCGCGGATGCGCGCCCTGGACGAGCGGCTCCCCGCGCAGGACGGTGTCGCCGTCTTCAACCGGGTGTACCTGACGGTGACGGAGACGCTGCACGCGCGCATCTCCCACGGGGAGTTCCCGGCGCCGCGGCGGGCGGAGGCGCTCAGCGTACGGTTCGCGGAGCGGTACCTGACGGCGGTGGAGGCCGACCGGGCCCCGGCGTGCTGGCGGCCGCTGCTGCAGTACCGCCGCCACCCCGGGATCCGCCCGCTGCAGCACGCGCTGGCCGGGATCAACGCGCACATCGGGCACGACCTCGCGCTGGCGGTGGTGGCCACCTGCCGGGCGCTGGACTGCGAACCGCGGGCCCTGGAGGCGGACTTCGACCGCGTCGGCGACACCCTGGTCTCCCTGGAGGAGCACATCCGGGAGGACCTGATGCCGGGCCCGGACCTGCTGGAGGTCGCCGACCCGCTGACGCACCTGCTCGGCTCGTGGAGCCTGGACCGGGCCCGGGGCGCCGCCTGGTCGGCGGCCCGCCTGTTGTGGACCCTGCGCCGCTCCCCCGATCTGGCGGAGGAGTTCACGGACTCGCTGGACGCAGGCGTCGGCCTGGTCGGCCGCTGCCTCCTCACCCCGACGTCCTGAAGCCCCGGCGCCCTGAAGCCCCGACGTCCTGAAGCCCCGGCGCCCTGAGCACGCGTACGCCGCACTGCGCTGCGCCGTGGGCATGAAAACGGGCCGCCGCCGCGCTGCGTGCGCGGGGGCGGCCCGTGGTCACGGGGCCGGAGGGGCCGGGTGGGTCAGTCCTCCGGGAGTTCGACCGGGGCGATCTCGTCGTAGACGTCGCCCGGGCCGGGGTTGGTGGTGTCCGTGGAGCCGCCGAGGTGGTGCATGACGCCCCAGACCGCGTTCAGCGCCGTCTGGACCGCGCCCTCGGCCCAGCCCGCCGTCCAGGAGATGTCATCGCCCGCGAGGAAGATGCCGCGCTTGTCCTCGGGGAGGCGGTCCTGCATGAAGTGGGTGAACAGGCGCCGCTGGTAGCGGTAGTGGCCCGGCAGGTTGGCCTTGAACGCGCCCATGAAGTAGGGCTCGTTCTCCCACGACACGGTCACCGGGTTGCCGATGATGTGGCGGCGGATGTCGACCTTGGGGTAGATCTCGCCGAGGGACTTCAGCATGACCTCCATCCGCTCGTTCGCGGACAGCGGCAGCCACTTCAGGCTGTCGTCGCACCAGGTGTACGAGAGGCAGATGACGGCCGGCGCGTCCGGGCCGTTGTCCAGGAGGTACGTACCGCGGGTCATGCGGTCCGTGAGGGTCATCGACATGACGTCGCGGCCGGTCTCCTCGTCCTTGTCCAGCCAGAACGGCCGGTCGACGGGGATGAAGAGCTTGGACGATTCCATGTAGTGGGTGCGCTCGATCGCCGTCCAGTGGTCGATCGGGAAGAGCGTGTCGTCGCACGCGATCTTCGACAGCAGCATCCAGGACTGGGCCGTGAAGATCGCGGCGCGGTACGTACGGATGTCGCCGTCGGCGTCGGTCACCGTGATGCGGTTGCCGGCCGTGCGGTGCAGGCGGGTCACCGCCGGGCGCGGGGTGCCCTCGTGCAGGGAGGACAGCGAGGTGCCCTGGGCCCAGTGGAGGATCTTCTCGGGCTCGCGCTCCCACAGGCGCACCGGCAGCTGCTGCGAGCCGCCGACGATGCCGCGGTGGTGGTCGTCCGCCTCGGTGTAGACGACGCGGAGGATCTCCAGGATGGAGTTCGGGAAGTCGGTGTCCCAGCCGCCCGTGCCGAAGCCGACCTGGCCGAAGATCTCGCGCTTGCGGAAGGACTTGAAGGCCTCGGACTTGCAGAGGAAGCCGTAGAAGGTCTCGTCGTCGAGCTTCTCGACGAGCTTGGCCCAGATCTCGCGGATGCGCGGGACGTCCCGCTCGCGCATCGCGGTGTTCATGTCGGAGAAGTCGGCGCCCTCGTCGAGGCAGGCGTTCCACGCGGCGGACACGTCGCGGTAGATCTGCGGGAGGTCGGCGATCGTCTCGGCGTAGTGGGTCTCGCCCTTGAGGTCCACGACCGTCGAGGGGGTGGCCTCGGCGAGCGGGTTCGGGAAGGGCTCGGTGACCAGGCCGACGAGGTCGATGTAGTGCTGGAGCGCGGTGGAGGACGGCGGGAAGCGCATGGCGCCCATCTCCGCGGTCAGCCCCTCGGTGCCGGCGCCCTCGAAGCCGACGGTGCGCAGCCGGCCGCCGATCTGGTCGGCCTCGTAGACGACGGGCTTGAGGCCCATCTTCATCAGCTCGTACGCGGAGATGATGCCGGACAGGCCACCGCCGATGACCGCGACCTCGGTGCCGTGCTCCGTCGCCGGTATCTGGCCCAGGCCCGCCGGGTGGGCCAGGAAGTCGTCGTACGCGTACGGGAAGTCCGGGCCGAACATGGTGATCGGCGGCTGTCCGTCGCTGTGCGGGACGGCGGTGGTGGGCACCGTGGACGTCATGGGGTACGGCTCCTTGCGGGGGTGGGGCAGGGGGGAGGGCGCTGGCGGGACTCAGACGAGGGAGGCGTAGAGCCCGGGGCGGCGGTCGCGCAGGTACGGGTTGTTCTCGCGCGAGGCGGCCAGCAGCTCGGGGTCGGCCTCGCCGATCACCAGCTCCTCGCCGCGGCCGGCCCGGGTCCGGGTGACCCCGTCGGGGCTCGCCAGGCAGCTGAGTCCGACGAACTCGAACTCGCCTTCCGGACCGGTGCGGTTGACGTACGCGATGTACATCTGGTTCTCGAAGGCCCTTACCGGCACCAGCTGTTCGGCGACGAACTGGAACGGGTGCATCTGCGCGGTCGGCACCAGGAGGAGGTCGGTGCCGGCCAGTGCGTGGGACCGGACGTTCTCCGGGAACTCCACGTCGTAGCAGATCATGATGCCGATGCGGAGGCCGTTCAGCTCCGCCTGGACGACGGGGGTGTCGCCGGGCGTGAAGGCGTCCTGTTCGAAGCAGCCGAACAGGTGGGTCTTGCGGTAGTTCGCCAGCCGGACCCCGTCCGGGCCGACGAGCTGGGCCGCGTTGTACACGGTGTCGCCCTCGCGCTCCGGGTAGCCGTACAGGACGGCGACCCCGTGGCGGCGGGCGATCTCGCCGATGGCGCGGGCCGACATGCCGTCGGCCGCCTCGGCGAGGGCGGCGACCTCCTGGACCTCCAGCGCGTAGCCGGTCAGGAACATCTCCGAGGTCACGAGGAGTCCGGCACCCGCCTGTGCGGCGCGCTCCACGGCCTCGTCGAGCGCCTTGAGGTTCTCGGCGGTGTCGCCGAGCCGTCCGGAGCTCTGGAGGAGGGCGGTGCGCAGCGGGGGCATGGGCGTACCTCTGTGGCAGGAGGGGTGGGGGTCCTATTGAAGGTACGTTCACCCGTTCGACGCCGACAAGCCATGACTGTTGCGCTCCGCGCATCGATTCGTTGCGCGTTTTGCGGCGGGGGCGGAGATTCGTTGCGCAGGGGTCCCGTGGTTCCCCGTTGCCGGGGGTTACGTGACGCTGCGGAAGGCCGGGTGGGCGCGCAGTCGCCGCAGGTCATCGAGGATATCGTCCGTGTCGTTGCCGACGATGCGACCGCTCCAGGTGTCGCACAGGGCGGGGACGGCGAGCGTGCCGTCGTAGTGTCCGGCGGCCTCGTAGGCCCGGCGCAGCGCGGTGTACGCGGCGGGCGGGCCGAGCACGGTGGTGGCCACGGAGCCCTCCAGGCCCAGCCGGGCGAGGGCGGCCGAGACGCGCACGGAGCGGGGACAGCCGGCGGACAGGTAGAGGCGGTAGCGGTGCGGCACCGGCGAGAAGCCGGCGCCGATGCGGCCGCGCAGGACGGGGGCCGGACCGGTACGGGGCAGGACCGTGTGGAGCATGACTCTCCTGGGGCAGGCACGAAGGCGTGGCGGACGTCCCGGCGGCGGGGCGCGCGCCGGGTCACAGGGGGCCGTGCGGGGACGCGTACGCGGCGTGGGCCCGGGCGCGGGCGGCGCACCCGGTGCGGCGGCGGTGTGCGCGTCGTCGGTGTGCGCGGCGGGCGGTCCGTGGAACCGGGCCCGCGGCGGCGGGGAGGCCGTGCGCGGCGTACGGGAGGGCCGGGTGTCAGATGCCCGGGCGGAATGCGCTGCACACGCGCAGGAGGTCGATGTGCAGGCGCCGGGTCAGCCACCAGCGGCGCAGGATCCGTACCCCCGCGACCGCCGTCCTGGCCATCTCCACCGGCTCCGTCCCGCCCTTGGGGCATAAACCCGCCTGCGACGGACGCTGACTGGGGTGACCGTCGTCACCAGCAGTCTCGTGGCGGTGCGCGGGGCCGTCAAGCACGTGGTGCACGGGCCTGCGGCCGCTGCCGAGGGAAGGAGCTCGCCACCCCATGTCGTCCGACACCGACACGGCCACGCCCGTCCGTGCATTCGACGTACTCGACAATCCGGTCTGGGCCGCGCTGACCGGCCCGAGCCGTGCCTTCGCCGAGACCGGGCCCGGTGGCCTCGCGGCCCGGTACCTCGTCGAGGCCTCGCCGTTCGCCGCGCTCGCGGACCCGGACGACCCGCGGGCCTGGGCCGATCTGGCCGCGCTGGCCGGGCCCGGGGCCCCGGTCTGGGTCACCGGGCTGCCGAGCCCGCCCGCGGGATGGACGACGGTGGCCTCGATACCGGGCGTGCAGCTGGACGGCGGGGCGGTACGGGCCGAGACCGCGCCCGAAGCGCTCCTGCTGGGGCCCGCCGACGTACCGGAGATGCGGGAGCTGGTCGACCTGACGAAGCCGGGGCCGTTCCTGTCGCGCACCGTCGAGCTGGGCACGTACCTCGGGATCCGGCACGAGGGCCGGCTCGTCGCGATGGCGGGGGAACGGATGCGGCCGCCGGGCTGGTCGGAGATCAGCGCGGTGTGCACGCACCCGGACCACCGGGGCAAGGGGCTCGCGGGCCGGCTGATCCGGGCGGTGGCCGCCGGGATCCGGGAGCGCGGCGAGCGTCCGTTCCTGCACGCGGCGGCGGACAACACCGGGGCGATCGCGCTCTACGAGTCGATGGGGTTCACACTGCGGCGCCGGCCGCTCTTCATCGGGCTGCGCACCCCGGACACCGGGGCCTGACGGGCTCCGGCTGCCCCGGACGAGGACGAGAGGTGGAGTCCCGTACGGGACTCCACCCCTCATCGGACCGGCCCGGCGTCAGAGGACGACGTCGAGGTTGCCGTTCCAGCCGTCACCGATGTAGTCGCGGCCGCCGAAGCTGATCGTGGCGCCGCTGCTGCTGTTGGTGTAGACGTACTGACCGCCGGTGGCGTCCCGGCCGACGATGTCGGTGCGTCCGTCGCTGTTGAGGTCGCTGAAGCTCAGGCTGTTGTACGTCAGCCAGCCTTCACCGATCAGCACGCGGCTGCCGAACGTCTGGGTGCCCGTGTCGCCGGTGTTCGGATAGGTCCAGAGCTCCCCGCCGTCCCGGCCGATGACGTCCACGCGGCCGTCACCGTTGACGTCACCGAACCCGAGGATGCCGTAGGTCCTCCAGCCGCTGCCAAGCAGGACGCGGCCGCCGAGCGTCTGGGTGCCGGTACCTCCGGCGTGCGGGTACATCCACAGGTCGCCGTTGCCGTCCCTGCCGATGACGTCCGTGCGGCCGTCGCCGTTGACGTCACCGAACGCCAGCGTGTTGTACGTCATCCAGCCGGTGCCGATGAGAACCGGATCGGCGACGGTGTTCGTGCCGGTCCTCCCGGTGCCCGGGTAGAGGTACAGGTTGCCGTTCCGGTCGCGCGCGACGATGTCCGTGTAGCCGTCGTTGTTGAGGTCGGCGGTGTAGACATTGACCCAGTAGTCCCGCCACGAGCCGTTGCCGATGTAGTAGCGGCCGCCGAGCGTGGCGGTGCCGGTGCCCCCGGTTCCGGGGTAGACCCAGACCTCGCCGTTGGTGTCACGCGTGAGTACGTCGGTGTAGCCGTCGCCGTTGTAGTCGGAGCGGCTCTGCGAGCCGCTGGTCCACAGGCTCTGGCCCGAGGCGTTGTAGAACACCAGGACGCCCCGACTGTGCAGCACGGCGTACGAGTAGGGGGTGCTGGTCTTGCTGCTCCACAGGGCGGTCTTGCCGTCAGCCGCGTAGACGACGAGGTTTCCGTCGTTCTGCATCCGGGCCACGGCACCCGGCTTGCCGTTGGTGTGCGTGGACCAGACCGGCTTGTTGTCCTTGGTGTACAGGACGAGGTTGCCGTCGGTCTGCATGACCAGCTTGGCGTTGCCGGAGGCGAATTCCTCGCCGGAGGCCAGGGTGGTCCCCGCGGGGATCTTCGCGCCGGGCACGCCGTCGATCTGGTAGCCGGCGGAGAAGCCGGTGACGGTGCCTCCCCCGACGACACCGTTCCAGCCGAGCACCGTATTGTCGGCCTGGCGGCCCCACAGGTCGCTCACGCCGTCACCGGAGAGGTCTCCTGCCGAGCCGATCTGCGGGAAGGCGGCCTGCGTCACGCCGCTGCCGATCTTGGTGCGGGTCTGGGTGCCCCAGGTGGCCAGGTCCACCTTCTGGCCGTCGGTGCCCTTCTTTCCGTAGCTGCGCAGGACGTCACCGGTGGCGTTGTCGCGGAGCCAGAGGTCGGGGACGTTGTCGCCGTTGAGGTCGCCCGGAGTGACGACGGTGTACTTGTCCCAGTCGCCGTTGCCCACGAGCACCGGGTCGGTCATGGCACCGAAGACACTCGTCGAGTAGGCCCAGAGCTGCTTGCCCTGCTTGACCAGGATCTCCGGCATGCCGTCGTCGTTGAGGTCGCCCGGAGCGATGACCTGATCGGCGTCGTACCAGTGGTCGTTGGCGTTGCCCTCGGGGCGCTGCTCGCAGTCGGGAACCGTGTCGGGGCAGACCACTGTCAGCCCGATGGGGTTGGTGACCGCGGTGCCCTGGCCGTTGTTGGCGTAGACCGAAAGCTGCTTGCGGCTCACACCGGAAGCAGGCTTCTGGAGGGCGACGAGGTCGTTGTACCCGTCGTCGTTCCAGTCGCCGAGGGTGTCGACCACGGCGCCGTTGAAGTCCTTGCCCGCTCGGGTCGCCGCGGTGAACTTGCCGTTGCCCTGGCCGGCGTAGGTCAGGAGATTGCCGAAGACGTCGTTGCTCCAGACGTCGTGGTTGCCGTCGCCGTTGAGGTCGCCGGGGACGTCCCTGGCGGCCGAGCGGGCGGCGTAGAAGAGGTAGGCCGTGGTGTCGGACCGGTTGCCGGCCGCGTCCTGGCTCAGCGCGTAGAGGAAGTGCGGGCCCGCTCCCGGCGGCGTGAGCTTGACGTCGAGGGAACCGCCCGGCGGCACCGTGGCGCTCTTGAGCTCGGGGTCCCAGTCGGTGTAGTAACCGAACCAGGTCACGTCCTTCACGCCGTTGGCGGTGATCGTGAACGGGCCGGGGGTACGGGCCTTGCCCGTGCCGGACGGCCAGCCTGCCTTGCCGTCGGGGAAGACGGTCGAGGTGATCTTCGGGGCCTTCGCCGGCCGCTTGCGGTCGACGGAAAACTTGCAGGTCTGGGACCAGGCGGAGGTGGCGTTGTCCTGGTCGGTGGCGCGGACCTTCCAGGTGTAGCTGCCGTCGGGCAGGCTCGCGTCGGGAACGCTCCAGGTGGCGACCTTGCCGTTGTTGGCGGGGATCGTCTGCGTGAGCGCGGGGGTGCTCTGGCCGGCCTTGAAGATCTGGTACTCGGCGCTCAGGTTCCCGGCGTCGGGGTCGGAGACCGTCGAGTAGAGGCTGACGGTGGTGTTGCCGATCGTCCCGCCTTCGGTGCAGGGGACCCAGGGCGAGGTGCCCGGATTGGCGGGCGTGCGGGGCGGATTGTTGTACTCCGTCTCCAGCGTGATCGTCTTGGGGTCGAACCGCTTCCACTGGTACTCGTCGCCCTCGTTGGACGCGTAGAGGCCCAGTGTCACGCTGGACCAGCCCTTGGAGGCGGATTCCCTGGCGGCCGCGGTGGCGTCGAACTCGAGGTTGCCGGCGCCGCAGTCGGAGCGGCCCTTGGCGGCCGAGACGGTGGCGAGCGGCTTGCCGCCGGTCCTGCCGGGCTGGTTGTTCCAGGTCGTCGCGGGCGAGATGGGCCCGGTGCTCCACAGCTCCACGGGTGTGGGCGTGCACGACCAGGCCCAGGTCTCCTTGACGCGGAAGGTCGACTTGGTGACCTGGGCACCCTTGATGTTGGACGTGTCCAGCTGGAAGAAGGACCGGGAGAGGCCGTTCGTCTCGGACTCATAGCCGACGCGGACGTCCTGCTTGGTGTTCCAGTACGAGTTGTTCGGCCAGCTCCGATACGCCCAGGCCCAGTTCTGGCGCTCGCCCCACGCCACGGAGGGGTCGATGAAGACCGGGTACTTCGTCGCCGCACCGGTCAGCAGCGCCTGGTCGGGCTTGATCTCCAGGGTGCCGGCCGCGACGGCGATGGGCATCTTCGCGTCCTTGGCCCCGGACGGCGCCACGAAGGCGTCCGAGGGGGCGGCGGGCTCGGTCCCGTCGGCCGCGGAGAGCGCCCGGGCCGCGGCCTTGGCCTTGGCCGCGGGAACGGCGGCGGCCCCGGTGGTGGTGGAGTCCCACATCATGGGGGTGGACGCGGTGAACACGCTCTGCCCGGCGGGGTTGACCGCGCTCAGCATGCCCGTCGTCACGTCACTCGTGACGTTCAGGCCCACGGTGTCGAGCTTGAACTTCAGGGTGGCCAGGTCGGGGTGCTGGGCGGCCGCGGGCGTCTTGACGACCAGGAGCTCCGAGAAACCCTCGACATCGGCCTTCAGCTGCAGGTCCACGTCCGGCAGCACGTTCGCGTACGTCGCCACGTTCGCGGCGAGCGTCGGCTTCGGCAACGCCTTCGGCCACGTCATCGACAGCGTCCGGCCGTCCTTGACCCCGGTCAGCAGCGGACCGGTGCCGCCACCGGAGAAGGCGATCGACACGGCCGACGCCTTGGGGGTGACCGTACCGTCCGCCGCGAACTGCAGCGTCGGGTCGGTCGCCACCCATCCGCCGGCGCGCCGTACCCGCACCGTCGTCCCGTACCGCTTGACCGACCACTTGCCCGTCGGGAGCGCCCAGGTGTCCGAGGTCTCCGTCCTGGCAGCGGTCAGCTCGTAGGGCTGGCCCGATTCCTTGGCCTTGGCGAGCGCGAAGTCGGCCGCACTCATGGAACCCTCGGCAACCGGATCCGCAGCGGCGACTGCGGTCGCCGCAGGGTTTATCACCCCCAATGCGGTAGCAGTTATTCCGCTTACCAGGGCCACGGAAATGGCCCGTGAAATCCCCCGCCCACCCGGCGCGCCGGAGAGGGCCCCTTTTCTTCTCACGCAGACTCCATCTGTCCGATATCTGTGCTGACTCTACTTCGATTGCCAGCATCAGACGGCCCTGAGCTGCGCTTTTTAAGTGGATCTTAGATGCGACATCCCATTTGATCCACTAAATCAATTTGCCCCTCTTCGAGCCTTTATGCGGTGCGAGATTGGCGAATTGCGACTGTTAGCCTGCCTCGGTAAATTCTTGTGAGAAGCATGGGGTGGGGTGTGAGAAAATTTCGCATGCGAGGGCTTTCTGCGGCATTGGCCGCAGTAGTCCTCTCAGGCATGCTGCCCGGCGCTGTTGCCGTAGCAGACAGCAAACCGAGGTCTTCGCTGCCGGAGCTGAAGCAGCCGAAGGCGGTACCGGTCAAGCCGGTCCGCGCGGGCGGTACGAAGAAGGCCGATGACGCGGCGACGCCGTGGAAGGCTCCGAAGGTCTCCTGGCCGACGGCCGGTTCGGCTGAGGTCGACCTGGCTCCGGCGCCGGGCCCGGTCTCGAAGTCGTTCCTCTCCGGCGCGGCGCAGGCTCCGGCCGTCGGGTCGGGTACGCAGCAGGCGGGCAAGCTCCCGGTCGCCGTGTACGTGGCTCCGGGCAAGGCGGCCGAGGCGCCGTCGAAGGTGAAGGTCTCCGTCGCCGGCAAGGACGCGGCGCGCAAGGCGGGCATCGACGGCGTACTACTGTCGGTGGGCCGCTCCGACGGCTCCGCGCAGTCCGCGGCGGCCAAGGTCGAGGTGGACTACAACGCCTTCCGCGGCGCCTACGGCGGCGACTACGCCTCCCGCCTCCACCTCGTTGAGCTCCCGGCGTGTGCACTGACGACCCCGCAGCGCGCGGAGTGCCGCACGCAGAAGCCGCTGCAGACGCGCAACGACACACGTGCGGGCAAACTGTCCGCACAGGTCACGACGCCGGGCGCCACGGCGCCTTCGGCGAAGTCCGGGCAGTCGGCTATGTCCGCCACCGCGGCCGGGCCGTCCGGCGCGGCCGTCCTCGCTGCGACCGCCGATGCATCCGGTGCGACCGGTGACTACAAGGCGACCCCGCTGCAGCCCTCGGGCTCATGGAGTTCCGGTGGCTCGACCGGCGCGTTCTCGTGGTCGTACAACGTCGAGGTGCCGACGGCTCCGGGCGGACTCGACCCGGAGATCCGCCTGGGCTACAGCTCGCAGTCGGTCGACGGCCGCATGGCCGCCTCGAACAGCCAGGCCTCGTGGATCGGTGACGGCTGGAACTGGGAGCCCGGTTTCATCGAGCGCAAGTACAAGGCGTGCAACGACGACAAGACCGACAGCACCAACACCACCAAGGTCGGCGACCAGTGCTGGTTCAACGACAACGCCACGATGTCGCTGGGCGGCAAGTCGACGGAACTCGTCTTCGAGCAGGGCAAGGGCTGGCACCCGGCGTCGGACTCGGGTGAGAAGGTCGAGAAGCTCACCGGCGCCTCCAACGGCGACAACGACGGTGAGCACTGGAAGATCACCACGACCGACGGAACGCAGTACTTCTTCGGTCTGAACCGGCTGCCGGGCTGGAAGGACGCGTCTACGCCGACGACGAACTCCGCTTGGACCGTCCCGGTGTTCGGCAACCAGGCGGGCGAGCCCTGCTACAACGCCTCGTTCGCGAGCGCCTGGTGCCAGCAGGCCTGGCGCTGGCAGCTCGACTACGTCGTCGCCCCCGGCGGCAGCGCAATGGCGTACTACTGGAAGACCGAGACCAACAACTATGGCCGCAACGTCTCGGAGACCACCGGCAAGGCCACGGTCACCCCGTACATCCGCGGCGGCTGGCTCGACCACATCGACTACGGTCTGCGCTCCGACACGGTGTACACCGGCAAGGCGATGGGCCAGGTCACCTTCGACGTCGACGAGCGCTGCCTGACCGGCTGCGGCACGTTCGACGAGACCAACGCCAAGAACTGGCCCGACTCCCCGTACGACCTGTTCTGCAAGGACGGGTCCACCGAGTGCAAGGACCAGTGGTCGCCCACATTCTGGTCGCGCAAGCGCCTGACCGGCATCAACACCAAGATCCTCACCGGCGGTGCCTACCAGGACGTCGACTCGTGGAAGCTCGACCAGGACTTCCCGCCCTCCGGCGACGGCATCTCGCGCGCCCTGTGGCTCAAGTCGATCACCCGCACCGGCAAGTCCGGCGCCGGCGCCGACGTGCCCCTTCCGCCGGTCACCTTCACCGGGGAGCAGCGCCCGAACCGTGTGGATGCCCTCGGTGACGGCCTCGCGCCGTACATCCGGCTGCGGATGTCCCAGGTGAACACCGAGAGCGGTGGCACCATCGGTGTCACCTACTCCCAGCCCGACTGCACCGCCACCACGCTGCCCAAGCCGGACGAGACGAACACGACGCGCTGCTACCCGGTCAAGTGGGCGTGGGAGGGCGAGACCTCGAAGGTCGACTGGTTCAACAGCTACGTCGCCACCCAGATCGTGGAGGGCGACAACATCGCCTCCACGCCGGACAAGGTGACCTCGTACGCGTACGCGGGCGGGGCGGCCTGGGCCAAGGGCACAGACGAACTCGCCAAGCCTGAGGACCGCGTCCACTCCGTCGCGCGCGGCTATGAACTCGTCCAGACCCGTACGGGCGCCGCGTCCGACCCCAAGACGCTCTCCGAGACCCGCTACTTCCGCGGCCTCGACGGCAAGGACGTCAAGGACTCCACCGGCGCTGCCGTCACCGACCGGGAGCAGTTCGCCGGCGTCCCGCGCGAGACGGTGCTCTACGAGGGGGACGACACGGCCAAGCCCCTGACGGCCTCCTCCTACACTCCCTGGCGCTCGGCTGCTGCCGCGACCAGGAAGCGCACCGACCTGCCCGACCTCACGGCGGTCAAGACGGCCACGGAGAAGCAGTCGACCCGTACGACCGTCACCGGCGGCACCCGTACGGTCGAGTCGACGAGCCACTTCGACGACTACGGCATGGTCGACTCGGTCTCCGAATCCGGTGACACGGCCAAGACCGGCGACGAGAAGTGCACGACCAGCACCTACGCCCGGAACACCGGCAGCTGGATCCTCAACAAGGTCAGCCGTATCAAGGCGGTCGCGGTCCCCTGCGGGACCACGGCGAACGAGCCCGCCGACGTCATCAGCGACGTCCGCAACTACTTCGACGACGCTCCGCTCGGAGCCGTCCCGGGCATCGGCCTGATGACGAAGACCGAGAAGATCAACGGCAAGGGCGACGGCTACGACGTCGTCTCCAGCGTCCCGAGCACCTGTGGTGCGGCGAAGAACCAGCTCTGCTACGACGTCTACGGCCGGCAGCTCACCGCGGCCGATGCGTACGGCAAGGTCACCACGACCGCGTACACCCCTGCCACGGGCGAAGCCCCGACCGCCATGACGGTGACGAACCCGCTCGGGCACGTCATCGCCTCGGAAGTCGACCCGGTGCGCTCTCAGCCGACCAAGGTCACCGACCCGAACGGCAAGGTCACCACCACGGCGTACGACGCCCTCGGCCGGATGACGAAGGTCTGGCTCCCGAACTGGGCGGCCGTCGACAACCCGAACACGCCGAGCCGGGTCTTCGACTACACGGTCCGCAACGACGGCCCGAACGTCACCACCTCGAAGACCCTGACCCACGACTACAAGTACTCCACCGTCTACTCCATCCAGGACGGCCTGCTGCGCGATCGCCAGACGCAGACGCAGTCACCCGACCTGGCCGGGCGTCTGATCAGCGAGACGTTCTACGACACCCGCGGCCTGGCCTGGCGCAACTCCGGCACGTACTACGCCGACGGCGCGCCGTCCCCGGATCTGGTGACGGGCGCCGAAACCACCTACCCGGCCTCCACCGACACCGTCTACGACGGCGCGGGACGCCCCACCGCGGTGATCGCGAAGAAGTTCGGCACCGAGACCAAGCGGACCACGACCAGCTACACCGGCGACACGAAGACCGTCGTACCGCCGAAGGGCGGTGTCACCACCACCGACGTCGCCGACATACTCGGCCGCACGGTGGAGCGCAGGCAGTACACCGATGCGGGGCGTACGACCTCGCAGTCGACCTTCTACGCGTACAACAAGCTGGGCCAGCTGAGCCAGGTCACGGACCCGGGCAACGCGAAATGGACGTACACCTACGACGTCCGCGGCCGCCAGACCGAAGCGAACGACCCCGACAAGGGCATCTCCAAGACCGTCTACGACGCCGGCGACCGGGTCACCGACGTCACCGACGCCCGCGGCATCACCCTGCACACCGACTACGACGACCTCGGTCGTCCCGTCGCGACCAAGCAGGGCGCAACGACCCTGACCGCGCAGGTCTTCGACACCGTCGCCAAGGGCCAGGTGACGAAGTCCACGCGCTTCGTCGACGGCAAGGCGTACGAGTCCGAGGTCCTCTTCTACAACAACCTCTACCAGCCGCTCACCACGAAGGTGACCATCCCGTCCACCCCCGACACCGGGGCGCTGGCCGGCACCTACCAGTGGACGAACACCTACAACATCACCGGTCAGCTCCTGACGACCAAGCACCCGGCCATGGGCGACCTGCCCGCCGAGACGGTCGGCAGCACCTACAAGAGCGTCTCCGGCCTCCTCAACAACATGGGCGCCGGCAGCAGCCGCCTCGTCTCGGCCATGACCTACGACCACTACGGCCGCAGCACCCGCCAGGAATTCGGAGCCCTCGGCCAGCGCCTGTACCGCTCGGCCGAGTACGACGAGCACACCGGCGCCGTCACCCGCGGCTACACCGACCGCGACCTCGCCCCCCAGCGGATCGAGGACGCCCAGTACGCCTACAACCCGGCCGGCGCCATCACGTCGATCGCCACCGCCTACGGCCAGGACACCCTGCGTACGACCGACACCCAGTGCGTCAAGCTCGACGCCCTGAACCGCATCGGCCAGGCCTGGACCAACAAGGGCGAGACCTGCGCGAGCGCCCCGTCGGCCACCGTCATCGGCGGCGAGGACCCGTACTGGACCACGTACACCTACGACGCGGTCGGCAACCGCAAGACCGAGACCAAGCACACCACGGCCTCGGGACCGACCGCCGACACCGTCCGCACGTACGCGGCGCCGACCGCCGGCAAGCACGACCTGACCAAGGTCACCCAGACCGGCACCGACCTGCACGACGAAACCTTCTCCTACGACGAGAGCGGCAACACCAAGACCCGCAAGACCAGCGCGAGCGCGGAGACCCAGTACTTGGGCTGGGACGTCGAAGGACACCTGAAGACCCTCAACCAGGGCACCTCCAGTGACTCCTTCCTCTACGACACCGCAGGTCAGCGCCTGCTCCGCAAGGACACGAAGAGCACCACGCTCTACCTGCCCGGCGGCAACGAGCTGCACCTGGACAAGGCCGGAAAGGTCACCGGCACCCGCTACTACGGCGACGTGGCCATGCGCGAGGGCGGAAAGCTCACCTTCCTCCTCGCCGACCACCACGGCACCGGCACCACCCAGGTCACCGCGGACGCCGCCCAGACGGTGACCCGCCGCAAGACCGGCATCTTCGGCGACGACCGAGGCTCCCAGCCGACGGCCTGGGCCGGGGACAAGGGATTCGTCGGCGGCACCAAGGACGCCGACACCGGCCTCACCCACCTGGGCGCCCGCGAGTACGACCCGGTGATCGGCCGCTTCATATCGGTCGACCCGATCATGGACCTGTCCAGCTCGCAGCAGCTGCACGGATACGTCTACTCGAGCAACAACCCGGTCAGCCTCACCGACCCGTCGGGCCTCATCGAGGCGGACTGCTACCACGGCCACTGCGACGGCCACTACAACCCCCGCGACGACAAGAAGGACGTCAACGACCCGACCCGCAAGAAGGCTATAACCGGCGGCTACGACAGCTACAACGAATACCGCGCTCCGACTCTTCTGGAGGATGACTACGGTCTGACGATTCGGCTTCCGAAGAAGAAGCAAGAAGTCTTCATCAAGCTCTACGCCCAGCAGTACATCAAGCAGACGAGCGATTACGGCCTCGGTTTCTCCGCGCAAGACGACTGGATCAACAAGTCGCAGGCGATGATAACCGCCTGCGCAGCCATCGGCTGCGATGAGATCGAGTTCTACATTATTCAGCACGGAATGGCTGTTGCGGCCGTCTACGGCATCGCCGAGGGACGCAACGTCAATGTCCGCTCGACGCCGATCGGTCACGCCAATGCCCGCAAGATACCCACGAGCAAGCCGACAGGCTGCCAGTGCTTCCTAGCCGGGACCAAGGTTCTACTCGCCGGCGGCGCGGCCAAGAACATCGAGGACATAGCTCTCGGTGACGAAGTCCTGGCCACCGACCCCCGCTCCGGTGAAACCACCAAGCGCCCGGTCACCCGCCTGATCGCGACCAACGACGACAAGCACTTTAACAAGCTCAACATCGCGACGTCCGACGGCATCGAAGAGCTGACCGCGACCTACGAGCACCCATTCTGGTCTCCTTCACAGAATGCATGGGTCGCCGCCGCGGACCTCGCTGCGGGGATGTCCCTGCGGACCAGCTCCGGAAACACGGTCGTCGTCGTGGCGAACGAGGCGTACACCGAGCGCGCCACCACGTACAACCTGACCGTCGGCGACTTCCACACGTACTATGTGCTGGCGGGCCAGACTCCGGTACTCGTCCACAATTCCGGTCCTTGTGAGTTCCCGTGGTCGAGCGGTCGGGTCTCGGCCAGCGTTCGAGCAATTGATCAAGGTCGAACTAGCATCACGGTTGGCTCGCGCTCCGAAGCGGAGGAAATCCTCCTGGGGAAGTTCCAGGGCGACGGCTATCGCAATGCTGCCGGATTCGATGGCAAGGGAACGCGACAGTATTTCGGATCGAAGAGCGGAACATATCACTGGGATGATCAGCTCGGCGCGGACGGCCGAGTGCTAGGGCATGGTGCCGGCAATAGGGACGGCGACCTTCCCCATCTCCAGATTCACACATTCGAGGATTCGAAGTACGGCGGCTCAATTATTCGAATCTTCTGGAAGGGGTAGGTTACATGCGCACCGAGGTTGCAAACCGCCTCGTAATGACAAAGGCCCTGGTGTCGGCACGCCGCCAGCCCAGCACTCCAAATTCTTACGCCTGGGTATGGGCCTTCCCCCTCAGGGATGGCAATTTCAGGGTCTCAACGGTTGAAATCCCTAAGCCTTTCGTGGATGAAGATACTTGCTTCGGAGAGGAGGATATTGAGCGCGTCCACGTGGCTACCGTCGAGACTGTCGAGGAAATCGACACTGTGATGCGGGAGCTCGGCGTCGATCCCGAAACTCTCGATGCCCCCTGGAAGAACGATTTCCCACTGTAAATGAAATCAACTCTCGCGTGAAAGGTGGTCGACTTACTCCGCTGCGGAAATGCTTGTGGCGCTCTCCGAGTGGGTCGACCACTTTTCGAGACGGAATAGATAACGATCGCGGAGGCCCCGCAGGAGAATTCCTGCGGGGCCTCCGCGATCGTTTGACGGCAACGGTGACGGCAACGTCAGTGGACGGCTGCCGGGGCGAGTGGGTCGTCGGGGTCGTCGTTGCCCGTGCTGAGTGCATCGTTGAGGGTGTCGATGGCTTGGCGTTGTAGGCGGAGTCGGACGTGCGCGTAGACGCCGGCCGTGACGCCGATGTGGGCGTGGCCGAGGAGTTCCTTGATGACGACGAGGTCTACGCCTTGCTCTAGGAGCAGGGTCGCGGTCGAGTGCCGGAGGTCATGGAAGCGGATGCGGCGGAGCCCGGCCCGGTCGAGGAATCGGCCGAAGCGCCGGGTCATGTTGGCCGGGTCGATCGCACCGCCGAACGGCGTAGTGAAGACGAGACCGCTGTCTTTCCAGCTCACCCCGGCCACGTTGCGTTCTACTTCCTGACGTTCCCGGTGGCTCTTCAGCGAGTGGACACACTCGGTCGGAAGGGCGATGCGGCGTTCGGACGCACGGGTCTTGGTGGGCAGGGTAGTCAGGCCGCCGCTCTGGGTGCGTTGGAGTGAGCGGCGGATGCTGGCCGTACCGCTGTCGAAGCATAGGTCTTCCCAGTGGAGGCCGAGGAGTTCGCCCTTGCGGAGTCCGGACCGGAGGGCGAGTTCGTACAGCGCGTGCAGCCGGTCGGCCCGAGCTGCGTCGAGGAACCGACGGGCCTCGACCGCGGTGAGGGGCCGGAAGCGCCTGGGCCGGGGCGTGGCGGCTTTGACGTTCCGAGCGACGTTGCGGGGCAGCTCGTCCTCGCGGACGGCATGTTCCAGCGCGGACTTGAGGACCGAGTGCACGTAGGTCACGGTCGAGCTGGAGAGCCGCTTCTGGCAGCACTCGCCGATAGCACAGCACTGCTTCCGTTCGGTGTCCAGCCTCTGGGCGCAGCATTGGCAGGTGGTGCGGAGCCGGTCGAGGAAGGTGCGGACGTCCTTGGCGGTGAGGCGCGCGACCTTCTTGGTGCCGAGGCTGGGGATGAGGTGGAGGCGGATGCAGGTGGCGTAGCGGGTGTGGGTGTTCTCGCGGAGCCGGTGGACGGCGACGCTGTTCAGCCAGTAGGTGAGGTAGTTGCCGACGGTGCTGTCGGCGGTGGCGACGGGGAGGCCGCGGTTGCTGTCGGCGATCTTCCCGGCGAGTTTGTCGGCGGCTTCCCTCCGCGTGCTGCCGTAGACGCGGACGCGTTTGCGGGTGCCGTTGGCGGCGAGGACGTAGCCGGCGGCTTCCCAGCGGCCATCCTTGCGCTGGTAGATGGTGCCTTCGCCGTTGGCGCGGGCCTTCTTGCGCTTGGGGGCGGTCATCGGGTGGCCTCTTCCAGGTGGTGCTGGACGTAGTCGGCGAGGGCGTGGGCGGGGATGCGACGGGCGCGGCCGATGGTCAGCGAGGCCAGGCGGCGGGTACGCAGGAGGTCGTATAGGGCGGAGCGGCCGATCTTGAGGCGAGCCATGGTCTCGGGGACGGTGAGGAGTTCGTCGTCACGCACCGACTGTCACCGCCTCTGCTTGCGTCGGGCCGCCGCCGATGAGGGCGGCGAGGCGTTCGAGATCCGGGGTGAGGCCGGTGCCGTCGTAGGCCCAGTGGGCGAGGACGAGGGTGGTCGGCGAGGGCGGAGCGGTGTGACGGTGGTGCCAGGCGACGCGGGCGGCTCGGAGGGCGCCGAGGGTGGTGGAGTAGGCGCGGGTCTTGGTGGAGAAGTGGCCGCGGAAGCCGAGCATGTGGGCCCACTTGCGAAGGTTCAGGTGCTTGAGGTCGTCACGGTTGCCAAGTTCCCAGGCGGTGCGGATCATGCGGGCGGCGTGCTCGGGCACGGATTCCGACCAGAGTTCGCTGATCTTCTTCAGGCGGTGGTCGAGGGTGCCGGTGGCGGCTTCGGTGCCCTTGGTGGCGTACTTGGCGACGTACCCGGCGACCTTGCCCTCGGTGATCGTGGTCCCGGCCTGGAAAGCCGTGGACCGGATGATCCTGGTGTCGATCTGTGCGCCGAAGCCGAAGGAGCGGGCGCGGCCGTTGATCTTGGGTCCGTCGACGTGGGCGCGGGTGGCTGCGATCCGGATGCCGTCGGTCAGGAGTTCGGGGGTGGCCCAGGCGGGCGGCGGCGTATAGGGGCCTGCGGGACCGTCGAGGCGGATCACGGCGTGGAAGTGGATCAGTCCACGCTGCTGGTACTCGGCGACCTTGGCGTACGAGACACGAACGAGCCTGTGGAGCAGGCGCTGTGGGATACCGGCTGCGGCGGCGATGGTGCGGCGCAGGTGGAGCATGAAGCGGGCCCACAGGGCGGGGGCGTGGGCGTTCCAGAGCACGGCGCCGATGTAGTCGTACCGCTTGGGGTCGAGCGGGGTGCCGAGGAGCGGGTCGCCTTTGGTGTGGGTGCGTCCGCAGCGGCAGCGGGCGGAGCCGTTGACACGTCGGCCGTGCACGGGGCCGCATGAGGGTGCGGTGAGGGTGGCGAAGACGCGGGGGTGGGTGGCGACCTGGTCGGGGATGTTCTTGCCGCCGCGCAGGCCGGCGGCGATGAGGTGGTAGGTGTCCTGGCGGTAGAGCTCGGCGCAGGAGGGGCAGCGGGTGGTGCGGCGGTTGCCGCAGCGGACCAGGAGGTGCCCGGTGGGCAGTTCCTTGGACTTCAGTTCGCGCAGGATTTCGCCGGTGAAGGTGTCGATCTCGGTGCGGTGGCCTTCGAGCCGGATCGGCTGGGCGCAGCCGCCGAGGGAGGACAGCTGCCGTACCAGGCCGAGCAGGTCGCGGTATCCGGTGAACGTGGGCAGCGCGGCCGTCTCCGGTTCGGGGCTGGGGATTGTGGTGGTCGGGTTGTGCGGTGGCATGCTGGCTGGACCTCTCTGCGCTGCGGCACACTCGTGTGCCGTGGACGGGTAAGGGAGGGAGGCCCCGGCAGGGGCGAGGGTTTGGCGACTACACGCCCTTGCCGGGGATCACTGCGAAGCGGGACCAGGAGGCGGCGGTCACGCGGCCTTGTCCAGGTCGACGCGGTCGGGCAGGTCGCGGACCTTGAGCCCTTCGGCGCACATCAGGTCGTTGATCTGCCAGCAGGCTTCGGTGGGCAGGTAGACCGAGCGCAGCCGGACGGGGGTGCGCATGTCGCCGACGGAGGCGATGGACACGCCCTGGGGCATGGTGCGGTCGGCGGCGGTGACGTCCAGTTCCCGGCCGTCGGGGAAGAGGTGCAGGAAGTCCTCGACGGTGTCGACGCGGTGGCAGATCCGGGCGGACAGGTTGGTGCGGACGGCGGTGGTGAGCACGTCGGCGGAGGGCTTCTGGGTGAGCAGCCACAGCCGGATACCGAACTTGGCGCCCTGGCTGGCGATGGCCAGCAGCTCGGCCTCGAAGCGTTCGCGGGCCTTGCGGTCCGGGTGCCGGGTGTAGTTCGCCACCTCGTCGATCACCACGAGCAGCAGCGGCAGCTCGGGGCTGAATTCGGTGATGCGGTCGGTACGGCCGGACCAGAACAGCCGCTCCCGGCGCTGCATCTCCTCGCGCGCCCAGCGCAGGATCTCGGTCGGCTCGTCGGGGTGGATGGCGTCGGAGACCTTGTAGGCAGTACGCCACCAGGGCGCAACCGCACCGAGGTTGGGGTCGATCACGATCAGACGCACATCCCGCATCAGGGACGCGTATGCGAGCAGGGTGTTGACGGTGATTGAGTTGCCGGAGCGCGTGAGGCCAGCGACGAGTGCGTGTGCGGAGTGGGCGAGGTTGAGCGCGATGGGGGTGCCGTCCTCGTCCCAGCCCAGCAGCACGTCGTCCGTGGAGGCGAACTGTCCCGGACGGCAGATCGGGGACCCGTCGGGGCCGAGCAGCGGTGAGCGGATCACCGCCTCCAGCGGCTCGCGCCGGAAGCCGCGCGCCACGATTATTCCGGGCTTGGGCTGGGAGATCCGGATGCGCCGCATCCCCCACGCGTCGCACAAGCCCTCGTTCGCGTCCTGCCAGGCGCTCAACCCCACCTGCGGGAGGGCATCCGCGGTGACGGTGACGCCGAACGGGTCGGCTTGGGTGTGCAGGCGCGGCGCCAGCACCCTCGGCTTCGCGGGCGCCTCCTGCGGGCTGAGCTGCTGGAGCACGGTGGGCGTGGCGTCTTTGACCGCCAGGTCCAGCATCGGGGCCAGGCGCTTCCATCCCCATCGGATCCGCCGCGCCTGACGGAGGCTGATACGGGTCTCGCCGTCGGCTCGGTACCAGCGGGCGAAGCGGAACCCGGCCCAGGCGAGCATGCCCAGCATGCAGAGACAGGCGACCAGTAGTGACCCCGTACTGAGGGCGTTCGCCGGCATCAGGCGGCCGTCCTCACGGTGATGGCATCCGCGCGGAGCGAGATGCCGTGCCGGTCCTTGCCGTTGATCTCGTTCTCCCAGGCCGAGGCGACCAGGCCGGTGAAGACGACCGGCATGCCGACCTTGAGGCCCTTGCCGAGACCGGGCTCGGGCACTTTGACAGTGATCACTTCGGCGCGGCCGTTGAACGCGAACATCACGTCCACCTCGTGCAGCTGGGCACCGGTGCCCCTGTCGATCGCGGCCTCTCGGCCTTCCCGGTCCTTGAACTTGGGCCGGGGCTCGGAGGCCAGGATCTCCAGCGCCTGGGACTGGTCGATGGGCATGGTCTTCACGGCAAACCTCCAGGTGAGAGGGGGTGAATCACCCGTGTGGGTGATCGCATGCCGCAACCATACATTCATTCCATCCAAAGTCCATCCCTATTGAATTCCATCTGTTCATCGGTGGTCCATCCATCGGGCGGCTACCCTGACACCGTGGGCGGCTGAGCTGGTGAAACACAGAGGCGACGGCCCGCCTGCAGCCTGTGAGACTCGGACCTGGACCAGGGATGGACATGCCTCCTGCTGACGACGCGCGCTTGACGTTCGAACGCATCGCGGACGACCTGCGGCAGCAGATCCGGGAGGAGAAGCTGCGACCGGGCCAGCTACTGCCGACTCAGAGCCAGCTCATGCAGGAGTACAAGGCATCGAGCCTGACCGTGCAGAAGGCCATCCGGCTCCTGCGCAACGAAGGCTGGGTCATCGCCCGCCAGGGGCGCGGCACGTTCGTGACCCGGTCGGCCGACTTCGAGGAAGCCTTCGAGAACGTCGCCAGCGATCTCACACAGCAGATCTACTCCGGCACGCTGGCGCCGGGAGCCAGACTCCCAGCCCGCGAGGTCCTGGCGGAGCACTACTCGGTGCCGCTCAACGTGGTCACCAACGCCATCGCCCTGCTGGCCGGCAACTTCTTCCTCCGCTACCCCGGCGAGGTACCCGGCGACGAGGTCTACGTACGGGACTGGGATGACCATGGCTTCGCCACACAGGTCATCCACGGCCGGTTGGTCGGCAAGATCAGAGACGGTTCACTGGCCAAGGGGGCCACAGTGACCGTGGACGAGGTGGTGGACATGCTCGGCGGCGACGCCGAGGCCGCGGATCAGGCGCTGACCTTCCTTGCGCTGGAGGGCAGGATCAAGAAGTACGCAAAGAGGAACGGGTCACGCCAGGAGTTCGAGTACGTCATCATCGGCGGCGAGTTCGGCACTGAACTCCCGGTGAGAGTGGAACCGGCAGACGACGCGCCCGAGGCACCAGGTGTGCCGGACCGGGAGTTCCCCGCGTCGGCCGGGTTCGCGGACCTGGCCTACAAGCTTGAACGTGCTCTGGAGCAGATCGAGGAGCTGCAAGAGCGCGTCGAGCGCCTGGAGCGCGGCGACACCGGCTGAGATCGGCGCACAAACAGTGAGTGTCCCCGGAGGCCACGTGCCTCCGGGGACACTTCACGTTTCGCCGGTCAGGGCTGGTACTCGTAGCCGATGGTGAACCGGGGCGGCATGCACCATTCCCCGTACTCGATGATCCCTTCCGAGTCCGACCAGCGGTGGGCACCTGCCAGGACCGGTGAGCCGACGGGTAGCCCCAGGGCGCTTGCCTCGCGCGCGTCGGCCGGGCGGGCGTGCATGTCGTCACGGGCGTGAGTGATCGTGCGCCCGGTGGCTTCGAGTACCCGCGCGGACAGTCCGTGATTGCGGCCCGGAGCGGTGTTCAGCAGATCGGGGACCAAAGCGGCGAACGGCGCCGGATACCAGGTCACCGCGAACACGGTCCGAGTCTTGCCACGGCCGGCCAGCCACTCGCGCCGGACCACCTGGTCCCCGGTCTCCAGATCGAAGATCTCCGCCACGTACAGCGGCGGGGCGATCAGCTCAGCAGCCGTCACCCGGCTCGTCTCTCCCTCCGCCAAAAACGACTTCACCCGCTGGACCCTGGCCAGCCGGTCACGCGCCGACAGGGTCCACCTCGGGTCATCGGCGACGAACGTACCCCGGGGAGTAGTGCGGATGAAGTTCTCGACCTGGAGGGCTTGCAGAGCACGGGACACGGTGGCAGCTGCGGCCTGCCACTGTCCGGCGATCTCCCGGTTGGTCGGCAGCTTGGCGCCCGGCGCGAGCTCGCCCGACAGGATGCGCTCCCGGAAGTGATCAGCGATCTTCGTGAACGTCTTGGGACTGGGCATAAGGCTTGCCCCTCCATTGAGTTGACGTGCTGTCAGTGAGGGCACACTAGTGCACTGCGAACCGTAGCGGGAGTGCTTCGGCCACTCGAATACTGAACTAGAGCACCGACCTGTCAATAGGTCAGCCATGTGACGTTCGAAGGGTGGCGACGCATCATGAGTGAGCCGACCAGGTATTCGACTGCGCCTGTTGAACTGCCGCTGCGACTGGATGCGGACCCGGCACCCGTCGAGGGCTGTGCAGGCTGTACCGAACTGGCCAACGTACGCGACCGCGCACGCTTGGTCGGCGACATGACGACAGTGACCGACTGCAACATCTACATGCGACGCCACCCCGAGGGCCACCAGTGACCGCCCGCTCCGTGTACCGGCACGTACCCCACACCATCCGACATGTCCCCGACGGCGGCATCACCTACGAAGCCTTCTGCGTCACCGCAGGCTGCGACGCCGAATCCGGCCCGCACGATGAGCAAGAGGCCGCACAAGACTGGGCCCTTCGCCACACCGGACGCACCGGTCACGACCTCTTCAGACGCCTCGTGACCGACCACGCCAAGGTGACCCGAGCCGAGTAGACGCAGCTACGGCAGTCCACCCGAAGCCACGCCAGGCTGAGCCGACGCCCGAGGCCACATCCCCAGCACGAGCCTCCACCGATGGCCACGGCGTACCGCCGAAGAGGGATGCGTCCAAAGTTTCTCTACGTCTTCAAGGCGACCCGCTGGCGCGGGTCGCGCGCGGCAGGGCCGCCCACCCGGCCCGCTCTCGGCTCCGCCACCGCGGGCCGGCCAGCGACCGGGCCGCGCAGAAACAGCGCAGCGGACGACCGGAAACGCAAAGAAGTCGGACGCACCCGCACGACGAGCGTCAGGCTGACGGCGAGGGCAGCGGCAGGGCGTTGGCCGGTGCGTAGCTCGTGGGTGGGGTCGGTCGGCTCCGTGGGCTTTACCCACCTGTTCGGCTCGGGGCCCGCGTCGGGCAAGGCCAGGGGGCCACTCGTTCAAATTGCGGTCAGGCCCAAAGCCTGCCCGAGTTGCCAGCCAGCGTAGGCCCCCTGACCATGCCCGACCCCAACCCGAACAGGACACCGGCCAAAGCCCACTCCGCCGACCTCACGCGCGTAGCCGTCTGACGGCAACGCCGACGGCAACAGGGGCGCACAACACGGCACTTCCACGTACACCCACGGACTGGCCGAATTCCGCTGACCTGCGAAAACGCAGATGACAGCACCTCAGCACGCACACGTACTATGTGCTGGCTGGTGAGACCCCGGTACTCGTTCGCAATGCAACGCCAGGTCAGAAGTGCGATCTGACGCTAGGTGCTGGTCCGAATGCCCGAGAGGGGGTAGCCCTGGAGAGCGGTGACATTGAGGCAGATGGCGTTCGAGATCTGATCAATGAATCAGGAAATGCGCACGGCTGCCACACCTGCAGTGCCACGACCCCTGGCACCAAGGAGGGGGACTGGATCCCAGATCACCAGCCGCCGTCTAGTCTCGTCGCTCCCGGATCTCCTCAGACGGCTTATCCTCACTGCCTGCCCTGCGCCAGGAGACAGGGTGGGGTCGTCTCGCAACTTTCACAAGAAAAGAGCAAGAAGGAATGGTAGCTAATAGCCCTGCGGTTGCATTCCTGGCGAAAATCGAGCACGGATGCCTGATCTTGAGAGATGCGGGAAGTGACGATGACGTCAGTGACTGGGATCCGGTGTCGAGCAGCTGGTATCGAGAGGGCAGTTCACTCATCTTCGGCGTTCAACCCAGTGTTGACGGTCCTGTCGAATGCGAGGTATGGAAGTCGGCTCCGCCCGTGGCGCTTCCTGCGAACCTCTTTGAAGTATCACTCCCATGTCCGTCCGGGTGGCTCATATTGCACGACCCGAACGAATACGTCCGCATGCAATTTGCGGGATTCCGTGGCTCTACGATCTGTTCAGTAATGGTGGATGATTCGCAATTTCCGTCAAAGGTTCAGATCTTGCTGAGGGAAGAAGGCAAGTAGCTTCTCGACGCTCGCAGGAACGGGCGAGGCTCTATTCGGGGGGTCTCGCCGGTTTCTCGCATGCGGCGTGAGGGCCTCGTTCCGCTGGGGGATGTCGACCTTCCCGCTCCCTTCCGAACTGCAAAGCTGAAGCCCCGTCAGGCGCATCCTGACGGGGCTTCTGCATGGGGTGACGGCAATAGTTGCCGCTGAGGTTGAAAGGGTGGGGTGACGGGGCTACGGCGGCTCCAGCCCGAGTCCGGTCTCGGCTATGAAGCCGTCGAGGATCTCGGGTCCGCGTTGGATGCCGCGTAGGCGGTTCTTCACAAGTGGGGTGAGGTCGTCGATCGTGCGGGGTGCGAGGTTGGCCAGGGACTTCTTCAGGTGGGCCCATACGCCTTCGACGGGGTTGAGGTCGGGTGCGTAGGGCGGGAGCTTGACGAGGGTCAGCCAGTCGCTGTTGCGTTCGCGGAACTCCCGCAAGGGCTTGGCGTGGTGGGTGCTGGCGTTGTCCCACACCACGATCAGCGGGGCACTGCCAAGCTGCCGACGGGCAGAGGTCAGCAGGTCCGCGAACTCGGGGGCCCGGAAACCCTTCTTCTCGCCGGTACGGCCCCGGTACGTCTGGGTCCGGTGGATCAGCCTGGTCTCGCGGCCCGGTCTGACGCAGATCATCCCGGCCATCAGGACCCGGCCGGAACCCTTGCCCGTCACTCTGACCAGCGGAGTCCTGCCCCGCCGCGACCAGGTCCGGCCCTTGCCGGGTTTCATGTCCTGCCCGGCCTCGTCCTCGAAGACTATCCACGCGCCCAGGAGCTGGGCTGTCCTCTTCCCCGTGACCACTGCTCCGTCCGCCACAGCCCTACGGTTCGTCCCGCTCGACGGCCGGTGCGCGGGGACTTGTGGGGACCAGCCGAGCCGGTGCAGCAGACCGAGAAGCCCACCGGTTCCGTCTGGTGGGCTTCTCTGGTAACGACGGCACGGGCGAGCGACGTGACCGGCGGCGTCAGGCACTGGTCTCGGCCCGGAGTCGCTGCGTCGTGCAGGAACGGGACGGGCCCGCTGCGGTGCCGGGGGCGGGCGGGGCCGGGGCCAGGCGGCGGGGGGACGTTTGGCGGGGCTCTGAGCGGTCACATGCGGGGCGTCCCCCGAAGACAGAGAAGGGAACTGTCATGACCGATGTCTCTCGCCTGCCCGGCCCCGCGTCCCATCACTGGCAATGGCAGCTGCGGGCCGCCTGCCGGGATCTGGGGCCGGGCCGGTTCTACCATCCGGCCGGTGAGCGGGGAGAGGACCGGGACGACCGCGACCAGGCCGCGAAGCGGGTCTGCGCGGTCTGCCCGGTCCGCGCCGCCTGCCTGGAGCACGCGCTGCGCACGCGCGAGCCCTTCGGAGTGTGGGGCGGGCTGACCGAGGAGGAACGCCGGGCCCTGGTCGACCCGGCAGAGCGCCCCCGGGCGGCGCGCGTGGGCGCCGGGCACCGCTGAGCGGGCGCGCGGGCGCCCCTGCGGTGCGGCACTGCGTGCGGACCCGGCCTGCCCCGTGCAGGCCCCCGCAGACGCGGCTGCGCCCCGGCACGGGTGTGCCGGGGCGCAGGGCTGTGCGAGGCGGGCGCGGTTACGTCGGTGCGCCCGAGGTGAAGCGGCGGAGCAGCGGGGAGAGGACGAGCACCGACTTGGTGCGCTCCACGAAGGGCTCGCCCGCGATGCGCTCGAGCACCCGCTCGAAGTGCCTCATGTCGGAGGCGAAGATCTGGACGAGGGCGTCCGCGTCGCCGGTGACGGTCGACGCGGACACCACCTCGGGGTACCGCTCCAACCCCCGCCGGATGTCGTCCGGCGAGGTGTTGTGGCGACAGTAGATCTCGATGAAGCCCTCGGTCTCCCAGCCCATCGCGGCGGGGTCGACGCGGACGGTGAAGCCGGTGATGGCTCCCTCGGCCCGCAGCCGGTCCACGCGTCGCTTCACGGCGGGGGCCGAGAGCCCGACCTCGGAGCCGATGTCCGCGTAGGAGCGGCGGGCGTCCTCGGCGAGGGCGTGCACGATGCGTTCGTCGAGATCGTTCAGTCGCACTGCGGGTGGATCACTTTTCTGCTGTGGCCACTTCTGCCGTGGCCAGTCGGGAGCGGCGGATGCCGTACAGGAAGTAGACCACGAGGCCGACGGCCATCCAGCCACCGAAAGCGACCCAGGTCGCGCCCGGCAGGCTGTACATCATGTAGGCGCAGGCGATGAAGCCGAGGATCGGCGTGACCGGGAACAGCGCCACCTTGAAGGTGCGCGGCATGTCGGGCTTGGTGCGGCGCAGGATGACGACGGCGACGTTGACCAGGGCGAAGGCGAAGAGCGTGCCGATGCTGGTCGCGTTCGCGAGCTCACCCAGGGGGATGAACGCAGCGAGGGCGCCGCAGAACAGGGAGACGATCAGCACGTTGGCGCGCGGGGCGCCGGTCTTCTCGTCGACCTTGGCGAAGACCTTCGGAACGAGGCCGTCGCGGGACATCGCGAAGAGGATGCGGGTCTGGCCGTAGAGGACGGCGAAGACGACGGAGGCGATGGCGACCACGGCGCCGGCGGCGAGGACGACGCCCCAGAAGCTGTGGCCGGTGACGTTGGTCATGATCTGGGCGAGCGCGGCCTCGGTGCCCTCGAAGTCCTGCCACGGCATGGCGCCGACGGCGACGAAGGCAACGAGGACGTACAGGACGGTGACGATGCCGAGCGACAGCATGATCGCGCGGGGCAGGTCCTTCTTCGGGTTCTTGGCTTCCTCACCGGCGGTGGAGGCGGCGTCGAAACCGATGTACGAGAAGAACAGCGTGGAGGCGGCGGCGCTGATGCCGGTGATGCCTAGCGGGGCCAGCGGGGCGTAGTTGCCGGACTTGATGCCCATGACGCCGATGCCGATGAAGAGCACCAGCGTCACGATCTTCACCGCGACCATGATCGAGTTGATCCGGGCGCTCTCCTTGGCGCCGCGCATCAGGAAGACCATGGCGAGCAGGACGACGACCAGCGACGGCAGGTTGATGTAGCCGCCCTCGCCGTACGGCGCGGAGACGACCTTGGGGAGTGTGACGCCTATGGTCCCGTCGAGCAACTCGTTGAGGTACTGGCCCCAGCCGACGGCGACCGCCGCGACGGACACGGCGTACTCCAGGACCAGGCACCAGCCGCAGATCCAGGCGATGAACTCGCCCATGGTGGCGTAGGAGTACGAGTACGAGGAGCCGGAGACCGGCACCGATCCGGCCAGCTCCGCGTAGGAGAGGGCCGAGAACAGCGCGGTCAGGCCCGCGATGATGAAGGAGATCGTCACGGCCGGGCCGGCCTTGGGAGCCGCCTCGCCGAGCACGACGAAGATGCCGGTGCCCAGGGTGGCGCCGATGCTGATCATGGTCAGCTGCCACATGGTGAGCGAGCGGCGCAGGGCGCCGCCCTCACCCTGGCCGCCCTCGGCGACCATCTGCTCGACCGGCTTGCGGCGCAGCAGAGGGTTCACAGGCTTGCGGGGCTCGGTGGCGAGCGGTGGCGCCTGGCCGGTTTCGAGCACGAGGGGACTCCTTTGACACTGCGGATGGGGACTGAGGCATCGACCGCAGCGGTCCGGAGCAGGACACAGACATGAGCCTGGGCATGGGGAGGACCGCCGAGCAGGCGGTCCACGCCACTCCACGTACAGCGAGTGAGCCTACGAGCTGATTGATACCGCCCGTAATGCACCATCCTTGCACATTGCCGCACGATCGTTGCGCGGATCTGTCCTGGATGGTCCTTTGTTGCGCATGGATGATCGATCAATGCGCACGGCACCTTCACCCCCTTTATTGACACCTCGTCAGATCTACCGCAGCATGCCGCCGGGTCAGGCCTGATCGCGCGGGTGCGCTCCGGCGCGGTGAACCGGGCCCGTGCGGGGTACGGGTGAACGCGGTGGCACCGGGGCTGCGGACCCCTCCGACCCCGACACCCACCGACGAGCGGAGGCGCGCAGTGAACGCCGAGAGCACCGCCACGCACTGGCTGGACCCGGGGCCGTTCCTGCGCGGAGTCGCCTGGCTGGACAAGGGGCGCCCGGTACGGGCCGACCCGGCGGACAGCATGCGGCTGCCCTGGGACACCGGCGAGCGGGCCACCCTGCCGATAGGGGTGCGTCTGGAGTTCACGGCGCTGGCGGCGCACGCGGTGGAGATCCGCTACCGGGCGACCGTCCCCGGCCCCACCGACGCGCTGCGCGACCTCGCGCACGGCTTCGCCCTGTGGGACCGCCACGGGGTGGTCCGGGAGGTGTGGACCGAACCGGCCGTGGAGGCCGTCGTACGCGTCGAACTCCCGGTCGGGCCCGGCCCGTTCACCCTGTACCCGCCCGAGGGACAGTCCCCGCTGATCCTCGGGCTGCGCGGGGTCGGCGGCTCCGTGGCCCCGGCGCCGCCCGCACCGCGTTGGGTGGTGCACGGCGACTCGATCACCGAGGGCTGGTGGTCCACCCGGCCCGCCCACGGCTGGCCCGCGGTCGCCGGCCGGGCGCTGGGCTGGGACACCGTCAACCTCGGGTACGCGGGCGCCGCCCGCGGGGAACTCGCCACCGCCGAGCAGCTCGCCGGTCTCCCCGCCGATGTCCTCACCCTCGCCTTCGGCACCAACTGCTGGTCCCGCGTGCCCTTTTCGGCGCCACTGCTGTACGAGACCACCCGCGCGTTCCTCGAGCTGGTCCGCCAGGGGCACCCGCGGACCCCGCTGCTGCTGGTCTCCCCCGTGCTGCGGCCCGACGCCGAACGCACCCCGAACCGGCTCGGCGCCACCCTGGGCGCCCTGCGCGATGCGATGGAGCGGGCCGCCCGCGACCGGATCGCCGCCGGGGACGACCGCCTCGCCCTGCTGCCGGGCCGTGACCTGCTCGGTCCGGAGCACCTGGCGGACGGGCTGCACCCCAATGACACCGGACACCAGGTTCTCGGCCTCGCTGTGGTCACGGCTCTGCGGCGGGCCGGGTTCGATGCCGGGTGAGTGAAACAGCCCACAGGAATCCGTTTGAACAGATCGACCCCGACAGGGCGTGTCCTTCGCAGAGTTGCCGACGCACCGGAGACGGGCGGCGGACACGGAGACACCACACGTGGGAGAGATCAAGATGGGCATCAAGCGCGGAACCACCCTCGCCGCCGTGGCAGTTGTCGTCGCCCTCACGGCGACCGCCTGCGGCGGAGACGACACCAAGGCCGGCGACGCGAAGCCGGCCGGGGCCGCGTCCCAGGCTCCCGCCTCCGGAGCCGGCGACTACGGCTCCGACTACGGCGCGGGATCCGCCGCAGGCGCGGGAGACGCCGCCGGCACCAAGGCCGCAGGGCAGCTCGCGATCGCCCAGAACGAGCAGCTCGGCTCGGTCCTCGCCGACAGCGCCGGCTTCACCCTGTACCGCTTCGACAAGGACACCGCCAAGCCGCCGAAGTCCAACTGCGACGGGGACTGCGCCAAGACCTGGCCGGTCGTCGCGGCCGGCGACGCCACCGCCGCCGCGGGCATGGACCCGTCGGTGCTCGGCGAGGTCGTCCGCACCGACGGCAGCAAGCAGCTGACGGTGGCCGGCTGGCCCGTGTACCGCTACAGCAAGGACACCAAGGCGGGCGAGACCAACGGGCAGGGCGTCGGCGGGACCTGGTTCGCCCTCGCCCCCGACGGCAAGAAGGCCGCGAAGGCGGCCGCCGCACCGGCCGCACCGGCCGCACCGGCCGCCCCGGCCGGCGCGGGCCAGGCCTCTGGCGCGCTGACCGTGGCCAAGGACCCCAAGCTCGGCGAGCACATCGTCGACGGCAACGGCATGACGGTCTACCGCTTCAAGAAGGACACCGCCTGGCCGATGGCCTCCAACTGCACCGGCGACTGCGTGGCCAAGTGGCCGGTGGTGCCCCCGGTGGACAAGGCGAACGCCAAGGGCATCGTGGAGAAGGGCTACTCCGTCCTGGACCGCCCCGACGGCATGAAGCAGCAGGCGATCGACTGCTGGCCCGTCTACACCTTCACGGGTGACAAGAAGGCCGGAGACATCAACGGCCAGGGCGTCGGCGGCACCTGGTACGCGGTCTCCCCCGACGGCAAGCTGATCACCACCTCCTGATCACCACCTCCTGATCCCCTCCTCCTCCCCCTCTCGAACCGCGCGGCCCCCTGCCCCCTCCCCCCGGCAGGCGGGCCGCGCACCGTTCCGCCCCGGCGCACTCGTCCATAGACTCCACCGCATGCTGCGCGTACTGGCCGTCGACGACGAGAAACCGCTCCTCGAGGAACTGCTCTACCTGCTGCGCTCCGACCCCCGGGTGCTGAGCGCCGAGGGCGCCTCGGACGCCACCGAGGCCCTGCGGCGGATCACCCGGGCCCTGGAGACCGGCCCGGACGGGCCCGACGGCATCGACGTGGTCTTCCTCGACATCCACATGGCGGGGCTGACCGGCCTCGACATCGCCCGGCTGCTGGCCGGGTTCGCACAGCCGCCGCTGATCGTGTTCGTCACCGCCCACGAGGGGTTCGCCGTACAGGCCTTCGACCTCAAGGCCGTGGACTACGTGCTCAAGCCCGTCCGCCCGGAGCGGCTCGCCGAGGCCGTCCGGCGGGCCTGCGCCCAGCTCGGCCGGGCCGCCGCGCAGCCGCCCGAGCCCGCGGAACCGGCCGGTCCGGTCGTCCCGGTGCAGCGCCGCCCCGCCCCCGAGGTCACCGTCGCCGACCGCACCGCGGACCAGATCGCCGTCGAACTGGGCGGCGTCACCCGGTTCGTGGCGATCGCCGACATCGCGTACGTCGAAGCCCAGGGCGACTACGCCCGGCTGCACACCGACGAGGGCAGCCACCTGGTCCGCATCCCGCTCTCCACACTGGAGGAGCGCTGGGCGGCCCGCGGGTTCGTCCGCATCCACCGCCGCCACCTGGTGGCGCTCGGCCGGATCGACGAGCTCCGCCTCGACGCCGGCACCACCAGCGTCCGCGTCGGATCGGCCGAGCTCCAGGTCAGCCGCCGCCACGCCCGGCAGCTGCGGGACCTGCTGATGCGCCAGGCGACCGGATAGCCGCACCGTCCGCACAGCCACTCGGCCGACCGCCCGGCGCGCCGACCGTCCGGCGTGCCGGGGCGCCGTTCGTCGCACCGCAAGGGGCGTACGGCGCCCCGCTGCTGCCGTCGGTCGCAGGGCGGGCTCCGGCGCCCGCAGCCGACCCGGCCCGCACCTATCGTGGAGCGGCCGGTCCGGAAGGAACAGGCCGGAACGAGCAGGGGGTGCGGATGGCCGAGATCCAGGCGCTGCTCGACGCGCTGGCCGTACTGCCCCGGACCCCGCCCGCCGGCCCCGCCGAGGCCGAGGTGCTGCTCGCCCGGCTGCGCAGCGCCGCCGCGCGCTGGGCCGACGTACTGTACGAGGCCAACGAGGGGGTCCGGCAGCAGCTGCCGCCCCGCGCGGAGGCGGCCCTGACCCTCGCCTTCCGGCGCGCCGAGGACTCGTACGTGGAGCTGGAGATCGCCCTGCGCGACTGCGCGGAGCATCGCGACCCCGCACGCTGACGCCCCTTTTCGGCCGGTGGGAACGGTCCCGATCGGCCGGGATCACGCCTGTTGCCCGGTCCGCGGGCGTGCGTAGACTCCGGTACCCCCCTGCTCCCCGTGCCGAAGGACCGACCGGTGAACCAGACGTACGCGCTGACCGCGGTCACCGTCGTCGTCCTGGTCACGGTGCTGGTCGGCGCGCTGGGCCTGCGGATATCGCGGACCACCTCCGACTTCTACGTCGCCTCGCGGACGGTGGGGCCCCGGCTCAACGCGGCCGCGATCAGCGGGGAGTACCTCTCCGCGGCCTCCTTCCTCGGGGTGGCCGGGCTGGTGCTGCTCCAGGGGCCCGAGATGCTCTGGTACCCGGTCGGCTACACCGCCGGATACCTGGTGTTGCTCGCGCTGGTGGCGGCCCCGCTGCGGCGCTCGGGGGCGTACACGCTGCCCGACTTCGCCGAGGCCCGGCTGGAGTCGCAGGCGGTGCGCCGCGTCGCGGTGCTGTTCGTGGTCGGGGTGGGCTGGCTGTACCTGCTGCCGCAGCTGCAGGGCGCCGGGCTGACCCTGGAGATCCTGACCGGGGCCCCGCACTGGGTGGGCGGGGTGGTCGTCGCGTTCGTGGTGACCGCGGCCGTCGCGGCCGGCGGGATGCGGAGCATCACCTTCGTGCAGGCCTTCCAGTACTGGCTCAAGCTCACCGCGCTGCTGGTGCCCGCCTTCTTCCTGCTCGCCGCCTGGGCCGGGGACGGCGCGCCCCGGGCCTCGTTCGACGCCCCGGCGGTCTTCCGCGAGCACACCGCCGTCACGCTCGCCGAGGACGTCCGGCTGTCCCTGGACGCGCCGCTGGCGCTGAAGGTCACCGGGCAGGTGGACGGGCGGACGTACGCTGCGGCCCCGCTGACACTGGAGCCCGGGGAGCATTCCGTACGGGCCCGCGCGCGGCTGGAGTTCGCCCCGGACACCCGGGTCCCGCAGACCCGGGCGACGTCCGGGCCGGACGCCTCCCGCTGGTCCGAGCCGCTGGACGGGGACCGGCCGGCGCTCGGCCTGTACGCGACGTACGGGCTGGTACTGGCCACCTTCCTCGGCACCATGGGCCTGCCCCACGTCGCCGTGCGCTTCTACACGAGCCCCAACGGCCGCGACGCGCGGCGCACCACGCTGGTGGTGCTCGGGCTGCTCGGCTGCTTCTACCTGCTGCCGCCGGTGTACGGGGTGCTCGGCCGCACGTACGCGCCGGAGCTCGCCCTCACCGGGGACGCGGACGCGGCGGTGCTGGTGCTGCCGGAGCGGATGCTGGGCGGGGTGCTCGGCGACCTGCTGGGGGCGCTGCTGGCCGGGGGCGCGTTCGCCGCGTTCCTGTCGACGGCTTCGGGGCTGACCATGGCGGTGGCCGGGGTGCTGCACCAGGACGTGCTGCCGACGCGCGGGGTGCGGACGTTCCGGATCGCGGTGCTGGTGGCGATGCTGGTGCCGCTGGCCGGGAGCGTGGCGCTCACCGACGTGCCGGTGGCGGACGCGGTGGGGCTGGCCTTCGCGGTGTCGGCCTCGTCGTTCTGCCCGCTGCTGGTGCTGGGCATCTGGTGGCGCGGGCTGACCCCGCCGGGTGCGGTGGCGGGGCTGGTCACCGGCGGCGGGGCGGCACTGGGCGCGGTGCTGGCGACGCGGGCGGGGCTGCCCCCGGCAGGCTGGGTGCACACGCTGCTGGCGTGGCCGGCGGCGTGGTCGGTACCGCTGGGGTTCCTGACGATGGTGCTCGTGTCGCTGGCCACCCGGTCGCGCGTCCCGGCGGGGACGGCGGCGATCCTGGCCCGGCTGCACCTGCCGGAGAGCGTGACCGGGGCCGGGGCGGGATCCGCGAACGGCGCCCGAGCGGGCGGTGCTCCATGACCGGAGCGGTGCTCACGGTCATGGCCGCGGCGGGCGCGGCCCTGCTGCCGGGCCTGGGGTGGGCCGCCGGCCGGTGGCACGCCCGGCGCGGCGAACGGGCGACCGGCCTGGACCTCGGGACCCCGGTGGAGCGGGCCACCTTCCACACCCTGCACACCGCCTCGCTCGCCGCTCCCCCGCTGCGCGCCGGGCTCACCGAGGACGCCGCCCGCAAGGCCGCCAAACGGCTGCGCTCCCTGCTGGGCACCGAAGCCCTGTGCCTGACCGACCGGGATTCGGTACTGGCCTGGGACGGCCCGGGCGCCGACCACCACCAGCGGCGGGCGATGGCCCGGGTCACCGTGATGCTGAACTCGGGGCGCAGCCAGAGCGTGCGGACCGAGTGCACCCGCCCCGACTGCCCGCTGAAGTGGGCGGTGGTGGCCCCGCTCACCGGCGAGGACGGGATGCTCGGCGCGCTCGTCGCCTACGGTTCGCGCGAGTCGGCGGTGCTGGTGCGGGCCGCGACGGAGGTCGCGCGCTGGGTCTCCGTCCAGCTGGAGCTCTCGGAGCTGGACCGCTCGCGGACCCGGCTGATGGAGGCGGAGATCAAGGCGCTGCGGGCGCAGATCTCCCCGCACTTCATCTTCAACTCCCTCGCCGCGATCGCCTCGTTCGTGCGCACCGATCCGGAGCGCGCCCGGGACCTGCTGCTGGAGTTCGCCGACTTCACGCGCTACTCCTTCCGGCGGCACGGCGAGTTCACCACCCTCGCCGAGGAGCTGCGCTCCATCGAGCAGTACCTGGCCCTGGCCGGGGCCCGGTTCGGGGACCGGCTGAAGGTGACCCTCCAGGTGGCGCCCGAGGTGCTGCCGGTGGCGCTGCCGTTCCTGTGCTTGCAGCCGCTGGTGGAGAACGCCGTCAAGCACGGGCTGGAGGACTCCACCGAGGAGTGCCTGATCACGATCGCCGCCCGGGACGCGGGCGCGGAGGCCGTGATCGTCATCGAGGACAACGGGGTCGGGATGGATCCGGCCCTGCTGCGCCGGATCCTGGCCGGGGAGCGGAGCGGTTCCTCGTCGGGCATCGGGCTGACGAACGTGGACGAGCGGATCCGGCAGGTGTACGGGGACGCGTACGGCCCGGTGATCGAGACGGGGGTCGGCGCAGGCATGAAGATCACCCTGCGGATCCCCAAGTACCGTGCAGGCGTGCACAGTTCAGCGCCGGGTGAGCAGCTCCCCCGCTACTGATCGCCCCGTCGGCATGCCATCCTGGCAGAGGCGCGGACCGGCCGGCGGGGGTACCCCGGCGGCAGCCGGGAGACGTCCGGGGAGGATCGCCGACGTGCGGGTCGGGCGTGAACGACAGCGTGAAGAGTTACGGGACTGGGTGCGCGGCGGTGCCCGGGGCAGCGGGGGCCACCTGATCGTGGAGGGCGAGCCCGGCTCGGGCCGGACCGCCCTGGTGCGCGAGGCGCTGGCCGAGGCGGCCGCCCTGGGCAGCCGGGTGCGCTACGGGGCCGCCGACGCCTTCACGGCAGAACTGCCGCTGCGGGCCGCGCTGGACTGCCTGCACCCCGAGGGGCCCGGCCGGGCGGCCGTGGTCGCGCTGCTCCGGGAGGCCCGGGAGGCGGCGCAGCCCGGCGGGGCGCTGCTGGCGGCCATGGACCTGCTGGTGCGCGGGGTCGAGGAGTGGTGCGCGCCCCGGCGCCCGCTGCTGCTGGTGCTGGACGACCTGCACTGGGCGGACCCGGCCAGCCTGCTGCTGTGGCAGCGCCTGGCCCGGGCGGTGGACCGGCTGCCTCTGCTGCTGGCGGCGACCCGAAGACCGCTGCCCCGGCGGCCCGAGGTGGAGCAGCTCTGCGCCGAGCTGGGCGCGGCCCCGCGCGGGCGCACCCTGCGACTGGAGCCGCTGACCGGGGCGGAGTCGGCCGAGCTGCTCCGCGGAATGCTGGGGGCGGCGCCCGGGCCGCGGCTGCGGGAGGCCGCCGGGCAGGCGGGCGGCAATCCCCGGCTGCTGCGGGACCTGACCACGCAGTGGTCCCGGTTCATCGAGATCACCGGCGTGGCCGGGGACGACGGCGGCAGCGACGCCGCGGAGGCCGCCGCGGTCGCCGAACTGACCCTGCCCGAGCAGGAGTTGCCGGAGCCGCCCGCCTCCCTCCCGCGGGGGATCGGCTATCTCTCCCGCCCCGCGTACACCACCCTGCGGCATGCAGCGCTGCTCGGCCCGGCCTTCACCCCGCGCGAGCTGGCCCTCGTACAGGCCAGACCCGCCCGGGAGGTGCTGGCCGAGCTGGAGGAGCCGCTCCTCGCCGGGCTGCTGGAGGACACCGGCGAGCGGCTGCGCTTCCGGCAGCCGGCGCTGCGCCGGGCCCTGTACGCCGAGCTCCCCCGGGCCGCCCGGGCCGCCCTGCACCAGGACGCGGCCCGGGCCCTGGCCGAGGCCGGGCACGATCCGGAGCGGACCGCCGAACAGCTGCTGGCCGGCGGGGCGTTGGACCGCTGGGCGGTGCACTGGCTGGCCGACTCGGCGCAGTCCTTGATCGCGGCGGCGCCCGGAGCGGCCGCCGAACTGCTGGAGCGGGCCGTCGTGCAGGCCGACTGCGGGGACCGGGACGCCCTGGAAGGCAGCCTCGCGGACGCCGCCCTGATGCTGCGCCGGCCTGAGTCGGTGGAGCTCCTGACCGCGCTGCACGGGCGGGCCACGGATCCCGGGCACCGGGCGGCGCTGGCCTTCAAGCTGGTGTCGGCGCTGATGGTCCAGGGGGACATGGCCCGTTCGCTGGCCGTCACCGAGGACGCGCTGGCGGAGCAGGTCCCCTCGTCCACGCTCCGGCTGCGGCTGGAGGCCTGCCGGGTACTGGCCCTGGCCGATCTGCACTGTCCGGCGCAGGCCCGCACGCTGGCCGTGCCGGTGGTGGCGGAGGCGGCCCGGCTGGGCGATCCGCTGTGCGGGGCGGAGGCCCACCATGCGATGGCCTTCGCGCTGTTCCACCTGGGCCGCGGCCGGGAGTCGCTGCGGCACGTCGCCGAGGGGATCGCCTGCGCCCGGCGCAGCCCCGAGGCCAACGACATGCGGCTGCTGCTCCTCGCCAACCAGGCCGAGGCCCACCTGCGGTTCGACGAGCCGGAGACCGTCGCGGCGGCGCTGCAGGAGGCACGGGAGCTGGCGCTCTCCACCCGCTCGACGGGGCGCCTCGTGGTCACCGAGGCCCGGCTCGCCGAGTTCCACTACCGGCTCGGCGACTGGGACGCGGCGCTCACCGGGGTCGCCCGCGCGCAGGGGCTGCCGGTCTCGGACGGCTGGCTTCCGGTGGTGGTGCACGGGCTGCGGGCCCTCGTACTCGGCCACCGGGACGAGCGCGAGGCGGCGCAGGCCGAGCTCGCGCTGCTCCCGCCGGATGCGTTCGCGGTCCCGGCGGCCCGCCGCTACAGCGGGCACGTGCTCCTGGCCCGCGCCCTGCTGGCGGAGCGCGCGGGCCGCCCGGCCGACGCGGTGCGCGAGCTGCTGCCGGCGCTGGCGGACAGCCCGGACGAGGCGGGGGCGTACGAGCGCCCCTGGGTGCTGTCGGAGATCGTCCGCGTGGCCCTGGACAGCGGGGACACGGCCACGGCCCGGGCGGCGGCGGCGGCCTGCGGGCGGGCGGCGGCGGCCCTGCCCGAGTATCCCGGCCCGGCGCTGGCGCTGCTGCGCTGCCGGGGGCTGTTCGCGCAGGACCCGCAGCTGCTGGCGCAGGCGCTTGAGCGGGCGGAGCGCGGCGGCTGGCCGCTGGTGCTGGGCCATGCGTGGGAGGACCTCGCGGTGGCCCGGGCCTGGCACGGCGACCTGGCGGCGGCGCGGGCGGCGCTGACGCGCGCGGTGGCCGCGTACGAGGACCTGGGCGCCCGGTGGGACACCGCCCGGGCCGACGCCCGGCTGCGGAGCCTGGGCGTCCGGCGCGGCAGCCGCTCGGCGCGGCGGCGGCCGGCCAGCGGGTGGGAGGCGCTGACACCCGCGGAGCTGAAGGTGGCCCAGCTCGTCGCGCAGGGCCGGTCGAACCCGGAGATCGCGGGCGCCCTCTTCCTGTCCACGCGGACGGTGCAGACGCACGTGTCGCACATCCTGGCGAAGCTGCAGGTCCGCTCGCGGGCGGCGGTGGCCGCTCAGGCGGCGGCGCGGCGGTCGGCCCCGGAGCCGGTACGGGGGCCGGGAGCGGAGCCGGTACGGGGGCCCGGGCCGTAGCCGGGCATGGCCTCCCTGAGGGCGCGCAGGGCGTAGTAGGTACGCGACTTGACGGTCCCGGCGGGAACCCCGAGCGCCTCGGCGGCCTCGCACACCGACGCCCCGCGGAAGTAGATCTGCACGAGCACGGCGCGGTGCTCGGGGCTGAGTAATCTCAGCGCGTCGCGGACGTCGAGGACGGCGACGGCCTGCTCGGTGCGGTCGTCGGCGACGGGCATGTGGGCGTCCAGGGCGTCCGGACCGACCTCGGCGGGCCGGACCTGGCGGGCCCGCCGGGCGTCGATGGCGAGGCGCCGGCCGACGGTGTAGAGCCAGGGCCGCATGGACGCGTGGTCGCTCTCCAGCGCCTCGGGGTGTTTCCAGGCACGGAACAGGGTCTCCTGGAGGAGGTCCTCGGCGCGGTGCCGGTCGCCGAAGGTGAGGCCGAGGAGGAACCCGTAGAGGGCTTTGCCGTGTTCGCTGTGCAGTCGCGCGAGGGCGTGCGCGTCGGTGCGGCGGCGGAGGGTACTGGCCACGGGGTGCCCCTTCCAGGTCGGATGACCTGAGCGTGACGGACCCGGCGCCCGGAGTTATCCGCCGCTTGGCGTATCCGCCCGCCACCTGCGCCGACCGGTCGAACGGCACGCCGAACGGTCCCCGGCTGCCAGGGGCCCCGTCCCCGCGAACGCCGGTGGCCCCGGGCCCGTCCGTGGGGACGGGCCCGGGGCCACCGGCAAAAAGGGGACCTAGCTCCAGCTGGCGTGCAGCGGCTTGCCCTCGGCGTAGCCCGCCGCCGACTGGACGCCGACCACGGCCTTCTCCTCGAACTCGGCGAGGGAGCCCGCACCGGCGTAGGTGCACGAGGAACGCACACCCGCGATGATCGAGTCGATCAGGTCCTCGACGCCCGGACGGGCCGGGTCGAGGAACATCCGCGAGGTGGAGATGCCCTCCTCGAACAGGCTCTTGCGCGCCCGGTCGTACGCCGACTCCTCCGACGTGCGGTTCTGCACGGCACGCGCCGAGGCCATGCCGAACGACTCCTTGTAGAGACGGCCGTCGGCGCTCTGCTGGAGGTCGCCCGGGGACTCGTACGTCCCGGCGAACCAGGAGCCGATCATCACGTTCGCGGCGCCGGCGGCCAGCGCCATGGCCACGTCGCGCGGGTGGCGGACACCGCCGTCGGCCCACACGTGCTTGCCGTACTTCTTCGCCTCGGCCGCGCACTCCAGCACCGCGGAGAACTGCGGGCGGCCCACGCCGGTCATCATGCGGGTGGTGCACATGGCGCCGGGGCCCACACCGACCTTGATGATGTCGGCGCCGGCGTCGATGAGGTCCTTGACGCCCTCGGCGGCCACGATGTTGCCGGCCACGATCGGGACCTGCGGGTCCAGCGCGCGCACGGCCTTGATCGCGTTGATCATCGACTCCTGGTGGCCGTGGGCCGTGTCGATGACGATCGTGTCCACGCCCGCGTCGAGCAGCTGCTTGGCCTTCTGCACGAAGTCGCCGTTGATGCCGACGGCCGCCGCGATGCGCAGCTTGCCGTCGGCGTCCGTGGCCGGGGTGTACAGGGTCGCGCGCAGCGCGCCCTTGCGGGTCAGGAGGCCGACGAGCTTGCCGTCTTTGTCGACGGCCGGGGCCAGCTTGCGGTGGCCTGCGTCGAGCTTGTTGAACGCCTCGCGGGGGTCGATGTCGGCGTCGATGAGCAGGAGCTCCTTCGACATGACCTCGGAGAGCTGGGTGAAGCGGTCCACGCCGGTCAGGTCGTGGTCGGTGACGACGCCGACCGGCCGGCCGTCGGCGTCGACGACGACACCGGCGCCGTGGGCCCGCTTGGGCAGCAGCGACAGCGCGTCGGCGACGGTCTGGGTGGGCGCCAGCGTGATCGGGGTGTCGAGCACGAGGTGGCGGGTCTTCACCCAGGAGATGACGTCGGTGACGACCTCGATCGGGATGTCCTGCGGGATGACCACGATGCCGCCGCGGCGGGCGACCGTCTCGGCCATGCGGCGACCCGCGATGGCGGTCATGTTCGCGACGACGAGCGGAATGGTGGTGCCGGTGCCGTCGGGCGAGGAAAGGTCCACGCCCTGGCGGGAACCGACCGCGGAGCGGCTCGGCACCATGAATACGTCGTCGTACGTCAGGTCGTACGGCGGCTTCTGGTCATTGAGGAAACGCACGTGCTGAACATCCCAGTCGATCGAAGGATCCGTCTACGGCCTCGACAGGCAGGGCAGCCGAGGAAACGCACGTACTTCATTCTCCCATGACCCGGCATTAATGCCGCCCGGGCTGATCGTCCAGGACATACCGGGCCCAGTGGTCTGTTCCTACGGGAGTTGGGTCCCGGAGGCGAGCGGGATGCGCCGGATGGGCGGAGAGTGAGGGAAGGGAAGAGCAAGAAGCGGATCCCGAGAAGAGGCGTCCCGACATGCGACGCAGTCCCGCCCTTGCGTTCACCGCAGCACTGCTCCTCGTGTCCGGGCTGGCCCCGGCCGCGGTCCCGGCCGCGGCCGCCCGGGCCCCGCTGCCCGTCGCGGTCTCCGACCCGTACGGGGACGGCTGCCCGCGGGACGGTCTCGGCCCCGGGCTGACCGCCCGGCTGGACCGGGCGATCGAACGCACCCGGCACGCCACGGACTGGAATCCGAGCTGGGGCTGGGCGGCCGCCGCGATGATCTTCGATCTGCACGACCTGCGGCACTGGGCCCGGGTCGTCGCCACCGGCACGCTCCTGTCCCCCGCCACCCAGGCGGAGCGGCTGAAGATGCTCCCCACCGGCCTTCCCGGCAACGACTACGGGCTGGGCATCTTCGACAACCACGGATGGATCGGGCACAACGGCTCGCTCCCCGGATACGAGAACGTGACCGTCTACCTGCCCGCCCAGCGGGCGACCCTGGTCGTCCTGATCAACACCGACATCCACCACCGGGGCGGCGAGCCGAGCACGCTCCTCGCCAAGACGATCACCGGCATCGCGACCCCGGACGACGTGTACGACATCCCGCCCCAGAAGTAGCACCGGCGGTGGGCCGCGCAGGCCCTCATCCCCTCCCGGCCGGCTGGGCGACCTGCACGGCATTCCGGTGGACCGGTCCCCGGCGCTGCGCCAAGGGAACGACGGATCCGCCGTACCGGACCGCAGTGAACTCGGCGGCGATGGACAGGGCCGTCTCCTCGGGGGTGGCGCCGCCCAGGTCCAGCCCGATGGGTGAGCGCAGCCGGGCGAGCGCGGCCTGCGGCACCCCCTCCTCGCGCAGCCGCTGCTCGCGTTCGGCGTGGGTGCGCCGCGATCCCATGGCTCCCACGTAGCCCAGCGGCAGCCGGAGTGCGAGGGCCAGCAGGGGTACGTCGAACTTGGCGTCGTGGGTGAGGACGCAGACCGCCGTACGGGAGTCCAGCCGGCCCGCCTCCCATTCGGCGGCCAGGTGCCGGTGCGGCCAGTCCACGACCACCTCGTCGGCGTCGGGGAAGCGGGCCGGCGTCGCGAAGACGGGCCGGGCGTCGCAGACGGTGACCCGGTGCCCCAGGAAGGCCCCGATCCGGGCCAGAGCGGAGGCGAAGTCGATGGCCCCGTAGACGATCAGCCGGGGCGGTTCGGCGGCGGATTCGACCAGCAGGGTGAGCGGCTGCCCGCACAGCCCGCCCGCCGTGCCGAGCTCGGCGGTCCCGGTGCGCCCGGCCAGCAGCAGGTCCCGTATGTGCCCGGCGGCGGCCCGGTCCAGGGCCGGCTCGCCGCCCAGGCAGCCCTCGTAGGATCCGTCGGGGTGGACGGCGAGGGCCCGGCCGAGCTGCGGCGGCGGGCCGGAGACCACCCGGGCCAGCGCGGCCCGGGCGCCTGCGGCGGCGGCCTCGAGCACGGAGCCGAGGACGGGCCGCACCGGGTCGTGCCCGCGCACCGGGGTGACGAGCACGTCCAGGACTCCCCCGCAGGTCAGGCCGACGGCGAAGGCGTCGTCGTCGCTGTACCCGAAGCGGTGCACGCCGCCTTCGCCGGAGGCGATCGCGTCGAGGCACAGCTCGTGCACGGCGGATTCCACGCAGCCCCCGGAGAGGGAGCCGAGCGCGGTGCCGCCGGCGTCGACGGCCAGGGAGGCGCCCGGGCCGCGCGGCGCGCTCCCGCTGACGGCGACCACGGTGGCCAGGGCGAATTCGCGGTGCGCGGAGCACCACGCGCGGAGTTCCTCGGCGATGTCGAGCATCAGCGGATGTACTCGCGTCTCGCGCTCTGGCCGGGGATCAGCGGCCGCGGCGGCAGCACCGGCGGCGGGCCGGTGCGCGCCACCGGGCCGGGCGCTCCGGTACGGGACACGTGCCCGGGCGCCCCGCCGAGCGGGGGCCGGACGTGCCCGGGGAAGCCGTCGGGGATCCTGCCGCGCGCACCGAGCAGCATCGAGGCGTGGGCGACACTCGCGAGCGTGGCGTGGTGGTGCCAGCCACGGAAGGAGCGGCCCTCGAAATCACGGATGCCTACGGGTTCGCAGGTCTCGGTGAAATCGAGGGATACCCGGTCGGTGAGTTTGGCGAGGAGGAAGAGCTGGGCCAGCGGCCGGTCGCCGATGTTCGTGATCCAGAACTCGGAGGGCAGCAGGGCGGCTTCGCTCCAGGCGCCGACGAGCAGCAGCGGGGTGGGCGGCAGGGGTACGGACCTGTCCTCGCCGGGGGTCGCGAGGATGGCGGCCGAGGTCAGCAGGGTCACTGCCCCTTCGGCGCGGCCGTGCCGGGTCCATTCGACGACGCGCCGCTGGGAGCGCAGGGAGTCGATGAGTTCGCGGGCGGGCGCGGTGTGCGGCCCGGGCTTGTGCCGGCCGGCGCCGCCGAAGGAGACGGGCAGCGAGCCGTCGACCTTGAAGACGAAAGGGATGTCCTGCAGGGCGAAGGACTCGATGCTCTGCGGGATGTCGGTGTTGGCGACCTCCATCACCACGGGCCGGCGCTGGAGTTGCCAGCTGGCGGCCATCCGCTGGACGGCGTGTACGGCGTCCTGGGCGGGGGTGAGCGAGCGTGCCGTGTCGGGGATGCCGGCCCTCCGGCGGCGCAGCAGCTCGCTCGTCCAGGGCCCGGGGAGGGTGAGGGTCCATTCGACGGGGAAGCTGGCCTCGCTGGAGGCGAGCCAGATGCCACTGGCCTGCTGGCAGTTGGCGGTACGGCCGAGCTGGGGGACGAACTGCCGGCCCACGCCGACCGAGCGGTCGCCAGCCTTCTCTATCACCATGGGCTGGACCACCCAGGCCAGCGGGCGCTGGGCGGTGCGTTCGAGGTACTGGGCGAGGGAGCGGCGTACAGGGGTCCAGTCCCAGGGGGACTTGCTGATGAACTGCTGGAGGCTCTGCTCGACGGAACTGGCCCCGGTTCCGGCGATGTTACGGATTGTTTTCTTCCCGCTGGTCCGCACCAGGCCGTTGAGATAAACGCGGGCCCAGTTTCGCTGGTCCCGCCGGGGTAAGGACTCGAAAAAAAGAGAGATCAGGACGTCGATCAATTCGGAGATTTCCTTCGTGGAATCCTCCGGAAGGACTACGCGAGCCATCTGGGCCTCCCCCGCGACCACTAGATCCAATACCCTACTTGACCGTGCAGAACGGCCGTAGGCCACGGCGGCTACTTCCTGAGGTCGCTGGCAGATTCGAGCCGCTCTTCCTCTACCACGAGGGGGATGGGGATCTGGTTCGCCGCATAGTAGATCGCGATGACGAAGTGTGCGACGAGAGTGAGCGGTGCGGAGAAGAAGGACAGGAGAACGGTCAAGGGGTAGGCCACGGCGCCGAGGCCGAAGCGTACGCGGGTGGCCCGGGCGCCGTCTTTGTCCACCCGTTCGTGGAACAGGTGGCCGACGCGGGTGACGTACCACCAGAAGGCCAGGAACGCCAGCGCGTAGACGACGGTGACCGAACTGTAGAGGACCGCGGCGGCGTTGGCGGAGCCGCCCTCCTCGACGAGGTGCTCGGCGAGCACGGTGGTGGTGTACGGAATCACCGACACCACCATCAGCACCATGAGATTCAGGAACAACAGCGGACGGTCCACCCGCTTGAGGTGACTGAAGATGGTGTGGTGGTTCACCCACATCACGCCGATGATGAGGAAACTCACCACGTATGCGGCATAGTGCGGCCACTGTTCCCAGACGCCGTGCCAGAAGTCCGATCCCGTTTCCTCCGGAACCTTTAGTTCCAGAACGAGAATCGTGATGACGATGGCGAATACCCCGTCACTGAATGCCTCGACACGCCCGGTTTCGCGTTCCATGACCTCCCCTTTGCCATTTCACCAGCCAGGCCCTCGCCGCGGTCTCCGGCGGGGCCTGCGTGTGCGGGAAGGGCGCTGCCTTCGCCCTCCCCGCACACGCTACCCAGATATCGGTGGTCAGCCGCCGAAACCGGCGGTCTGGCGCCAGATCCGGCCATCGCGGACCACAAGTGTCCCGAACGCGTGCTCCGGTTCGCCGTTCAGATTCATGATCGCGCGGTAGAAGATCGTGTCCTCGGTCTCGATGTACTCCTGGAGTTCCACCAGCGTGGGCTTCACCGTCAGGTAGCCCGTGAACGTCTCGCGCACGGCTTCGATCCCGACCGAGACCCCCTCGAAGCGCAGCAGGACGGCGTCGTCGGTGTAGTTCTTCATCACCGCCTCGATGTCCAGGGCGGCCAGCGCCTCCATCTGGCGGACGAACACCGGGTGCAGCTTGGAGATGTCGTACTTGGCCATGTCGACTCCGTTTCAGTGGGTGGAGGTGGGTTCATCAGGTGTTTCGGCGCAGGCGGCCGCCGTGAGCGGCAGCCGTACGACCATCCGGGTCTCGCCGGGACGCGAGCGGGCGGTGATCGAGCCGTGGTGGCGCTGGGTCACGATGCGGTAGCTGAGGTGCAGTCCGAGGCCCGTGCCCTTCCCCACGTCCTTGGTCGTGTAGAAGGGTTCGAAGATCCGCGGCAGGGAGTCCTCGGGGATGCCCCGGCCGGTGTCGGCGATCTCCACGACGAGGCAGACGCCCTCGGCGCGGACCCGCAGCGTGAGCGTGCCGGCGCCCTCCATGGCCTCGGCCGAGTTGTCGACCAGGTTGGTCCACACCTGGTTCAACTCGCTCGGGTAGCCCGTCAGTTCGGGCAGGCCGGGTTCGTACTCACGCACGATGGTGATCCCGGCGAGCTTGGATCGCAGCACGACCAGCGTGTTCTCGATCCCGTCGGCCACTGCGAAACGCTGTTCGGGCGCCCGGTCGAGATTGGCGTAATCCCGGGTGGCGGCGACCAGTTGGGAGATCCTCGGCCCGGCCGCGCGCAGTTCCGCGGCGAGCGAGCGGATCTCCAGCAGGGCCGCCAGGTGGTCCAGGGCCGCGGGCAGGGCCGGCTCCCCGACCCCTTCCAGCCGCTCCAGCAGCCAGCCCAGTTCCAGCCCGAGGTCCGAGATCCCCGAGCCGAGCAGCCCGGGCCGTTCGGTGCCCGCCTCCTCGGCCCAGTCGGCGATCTCCTCCTCGGCATCGGCCTGGGCGAGCGGATCGGAGGTGACCGGCGGCGGCAGCTTGTCGAGCTCCTCGGCCAGCCGGTCGAGTACGGAGCGCTCCGCGCCCGTCGCGGCGGCGCCCCAGGCCTGGGCGGTCCGGGTGAGCCCCTCCAGGGCCGGTGCCAGCTCCTGGGCGGCCCGGGCCACGGCGGCCGCCGGGTTGTTCAGCTCGTGCGCGAGGCCGGCGGCCAGGGTGCCGAGCGCCTCGACGGTGGCCCGCTTGCGGGCCTGCACCTCGGAGGACTTGATCCGCCAGGCCAGCACCGGGATCAGCACGGCCGCCACCCCGTGGCAGCGGGTCAGCATCTCGAAGAACACCGGCTTCGGGTACGCGACGACGGTGGTCGCCGGCCCGCTCGCGGCGGCGGTGGCCACGTACGCGCCGTCCGTCAGCAGCGGCAGCTCGCCGGTGAAGCGGTGCGCGGCGGAGGGCTTTCCGTCGTGCTCCTCGGCGGCGGCGCTCTCCTCCTCGGTGGAGTGCCGGGTGAGCACCTCCTCCCGGCCGTCCACGACCTTGGTGACGACCAGCCCGCCGGCGAGCAGGACGTGGAAGCCGGTGGCCTCCTCGCCGTCCCGGAAGAGGACCTCCCCGTCGGCGAGCACCCGGGGCTCGGAGACGGAGGCCAGCCAGTCCAGCTGGTCCTCGGTGAGACCGGCGAAGACCTCCAGCCCGAGCAGGGCCGACCGCAGCTCGGCGGCGCTCATGTCGGCAGCCTTCATGTGGTGCTCCCTTCGGCCCGGGTGCGGGCGGCGAGCCGCAGCGTGACGAACAGGGCCAGCGCGCACACCCCGGCGACGGCGGCCATGAAGCCGACCGAGGTGCGGTGCAGTCCGTGGATGTTGGTGAGCATTCCGGCGAGCACCGCAGGCACGCTCATCGCGAGGTACGCGAAGACGTAGACGGCGGCTGTCAGTTCGCCGCGGTGCGCCGGCTCGGCCAGCGCGCTCAGCGCCCGGAAGGAGCCGAGGAACGCCGCGCCCCAGCCGCTGCCGAGGACGGCCGTGGCCACGAGGAACACCGGCGCCGAGCCGAGGCCCAGCGCGAGCAGGACGAGGCCGAGCCCGGCCAGCAGGCCGCACAGGCCCAGGACGGCGGTGCGCAGCGCCTCGGTGCGGCCCAGCAGCAGCTGCGCCGCGGTGGCGGCGCCCGCGAGCAGGGCCACGGTGGCCCCGCCGACCAGGTAGTTGGTGCTGTGGAGGAGCGAGAGGGCCAGGTGCGGCCCGAGGGAGAGGTAGAACCCGCCGACCGACCAGACGGCGACGATGGTCAGGACGAGGATCGCGAACCGGCCCCGAACGGCGGCCGGGACGTGGATCCGGCGTGCGCTGATCCGCATCCGGCCGCCGGAGCGGGCCTCGGGAGCGCTCTCACGCATCCTGAACACCCCCACCAACGTCACCGCGAAGGCGGCGACCAGCAGCAGGTAGCTGAGCACGGTCGGGGCGGGCGCGTACTGGACGAGCAGCCCGGCCCCGATCCCGCCGAGCCCGATCCCCACCGTCGGCCCCGCGCTGTTGACCTGGGCGCCGAGCGCCGGCCGCGAGCGGGGGGTGAGTTCGAGCAGGGCGGCGCCCATCGCCCCGGTGGCCAGGCCCACCGCGAGCCCCTGCACGGCGCGGGCGGCCAGCAGCAGCCCGAGCCCCTGGGCCCCGGCGAACAGCCCCATGGAGACGATCGCCAGGACCAGGCCGACGCCCAGCACGGGGCGCCGGCCCAGGGTGTCCGAGAGGGACCCGAACAGCAGGAGCCCGATCAGCACGGTGACCGCGTACAGCGCGAACACCACCGTGATCATGCCGGAGGACAGGCCCCATCTCTCCTGGTAGAGCACGTAGAGGGCGGAGGGTACGGACGAGGAGAGCATCAGCAGGACGAGGACCGCCCCGACCACCCAGAAGCCGGAGCCTCTGGGTGCCGCGGCCGCCGCCTGGGCGGCCGGTGGTGACGGAACCCCCGTGGTCGTCCTGGACAATTCGGCCACTGCGTCAACTCCCCGTGGTGGGCGGTCAGGCGAGGGCCTGGTCTGCCCTCTGCAGCGCGCGGGCGGTGAGCACCCCCGCGAGGTGGCCGAGGTACTCGGCCGAGGTGCCGCGCCCGGGGACGAACAGCTCCCTGGGCTCGGCGCGGAAGGCCGCGAGCACGGCCTCCGTCGTGTACGGGCCCCCGCGCAGCCGGTCTTCGACCCCGCGCAGCCGCAGTGGGCGGGCGGTGGCCCCGGTGACCGCGATGCGCGGCCCGTCGGGGGTGATCCGTACGGCGGTGGCGCAGACCGGGTAGCGGGTCGCCCGGTCGGCGGTCTTCTCGAAGGCGGCGGCCCGCCCGGCGGCGGGCACCAGCAGTGCGGTGACCACGGCCCCGGCGGGCACCCCGGAGGCGGTGAACTCCTCGGCGCTCACGGTCGACCGCCCGCCGGGTCCGGCCAGTTCGACCCGGGCGTCGGCTGCGATGGCCGCGACCGGCAGGTCGGTGGCGCGCCCGCCGGCGGCGAGGTTCCCGCCGGCGGTGCCGAGGTTGCGGACCTGGGGGTCCCCGTTGGCCCGGGCGGCGGCCGCCACCTCCGGGGCCTCGGCGAGGACGGCCGGGTGGGCGGCGAGCTGCGCGAGCGTGGTGAGCGCACCGATCCGGATCCCGTCGGCGGTCCGCTCGATGCCGCGGAGCTCCTCGAGGTGGCGAACGTCGACGAGGAGCCGGGCGGTGTCCTCCCCGGTGCGCAGCCCGGGCAGCAGGCTCTGGCCGCCGGCCAGCACCCGGGCGCCCCGGGTGCCGGACAGCAGGGTCAGCGCTTCGGCGAGGCCGGCGGGCCGTACGTAGTCGAACTCGGTGAGGATCACTCGGCTTCTCCTCGCAGGCGGCGCCAGACCTTCTCGGGGGTGAGCGGCATGTCGATGTGCTGCACGCCCAGGTCGGACAGGGCGTCGACGACCGCGTTGACGACGGCCGCGGCGGGCGGCACGGTGGCGATCTCGCCGGCGCCCTTGGCACCCAGCGGGTTGTGCGGGCTGGGCGTGGTGGTCTTGTCGAGGGTGAAGAACGGCACGTCCGCGGCGCGCGGCAGGGCGTACTTGGTCAGGTCGGAGCTGATGAGCAGGCCCTGTTCGTCGTAGACGGCGGCCTCCATCAGCGCCTGCCCGAGGCCGTGCGTGATGCTGCCCTCGATCTGGCCGAGGACGATCTTCGGGTTGCCGATGTTGCCGGCGTCGTCGACGGCGGTGTACGCCACCACCTCGGTCTCGCCGGTGAGTTCGTCGACCTCGACGACCGCGACGTGCGTGCCGAAGGGGTAGTTGAAGTCCGGCGGGTCGAAATGGCTGGTCTCGTCCAGGGCGGGCTCGATCTCCGGGGGCAGCCCCCAGCCGTACCACATGGACATCGCCAGCTCGGCGAACGTCTTGGTGTTCTCCTCGTTGCCCTCTTCGTAGACCTTGCCGCCCTCGTAGACGACCTTCTCCTCGGGGACGCCCAGGAACACGGCCCCGGCCTTGACCAGCTTGGCCTTGATCTTCCGGGCGGTGATGGCGACGGCGGGCGCGGCCATGCTGTAGGAGCGCGAGCCGTACGTGCCCTGCCCGTACGGGGCCTTGAGCGTGTCCCCCTCGTACACCTGGACCAGGGCCGGGTCGATGCCGAGCTCGTCGGCGGCGACCTGCGCGAAGACCGTGTGGTGGCTCTGGCCGGTGGAGGCGGAGCCGACGGTGACGGTGACCTCGCCGGTCGGGTGGACGCGGATGTTCGCGCTCTCCCAGGTACCGCCGAGCATGCCCTCCTTGGACATCCGGGTGGAGGGGCCGACGCCGCAGATGGCCACGTAGGTGGCGAGGCCGACGCCGAGCCGCTTGCCGCGGGTGCGGGCCTCGGCCTTGCGGGCGGGCATGTCGGCGTAGCCCGACAGCTCCATCGCCTTGTCGAAGTTCAGCTGGTAGTCCCCGGAGTCGTACGTCCAGCCGAGGCCGTTGTCGTACGGGAACTTCTCCTTCGGCACCAGGTTCATGCGCCGGACGGCCGCGGGGTCCATGCCGATCTCGGAGGCGTACCGGTCGACGAGCCGCTCCATCAGGAAGGCGGCCTCGGCGCGCCCGCTGCCGCGCTGGGCGCCGAGCGAGACGGTGTTGGTGAAGGCGGCGTAGACCTCGCAGAACGCGGCGGGGATGTCGTACATGCCGCTGATGGAGCGGCCCATCAGGGCGGTGGCGACACCGGGGCCGATGGTGGAGGGGTACGCGCCGAGGTTGGCGTAGCTGGTGGCGCGCAGGCCGGTGATGCGGCCGTCGCGGGTGCCGGCGAGCACCACGTGCTGGCGGTGGTCGCGGCCCTGGACGGTGGAGTTCATCAGACCGGTGCGGGTGTCCACCCATTTCACGGGCCGGCCGAGCGCCTTGGAGAGCAGCAGGACCAGCGCCATGTCGGGGTACAGGTAGCCCTTGGTGCCGAAGCTGCCGCCGACGGTCGGGGCGATCACCCGGAGCTTGTTGAACGGGATGCCGAGGACCAGCGCGGCGAGCAGGAAGCGGTGGTTGTGCGGGCCCTGCGTGGAGGCGTAGAGCGTGTACTCGTCGGTGGCGGCGTTGTAGTCGCCGACCGCGCCGCGGGGCTCGATGGGGCTGTTGATGGTGCGCTGGTTCACCAGGTCGAGCTCGACGGTGACCTCGGCCTCGGCGATGGCCGCGTCGGTGCGGTCCTTGTCGCCGCAGGTCCAGTACGCGTTGAGGTTGCCCGGTACGGCCTCGTGCAGCTGGGGCGCGCCCTCGGCGAGTGCGTCGTCGGCCCGGGTGACCACGGGCAGCGGTTCGTACTCGACGGCGATGGCGGCCAGCGCCGCGGTGGCCTGGCGCGGGGTCTCGGCGACGACCACGGCGATCGGGTCGCCGACGTGCCGGACGGTGTCGCCGGTCAGGACCGGACGGGCGCCGGGAAGTCCGTACGGGTGGGGCGGGAAGTGGCTCTCGACGCCGCCGGGGATCCAGATGCAGGGCAGCGGCATGACGTCGGTGTAGTCGGCGGCGGTGGCCACCTTCAGCACGCCGGGCATCTGCTCGGCGGCCTTGGTCTCGATGGAGAGGATCTTCGCGTGGGCCACCGGGCTGCCGAGGATCGCCATGTGGGCGGTGCCCGGCAGGTTGATGTCGGCCACGTACGTCGCCTCGCCGCGCAGCAGCTGCGGATCCTCGCGGCTGTCCAGCGGTTGTCCGAGCACGCCCGATCCCTGGAGGGGAACCTCCCCCGTCACTGCGGTCATCTCCCTCACACCTCCTTGCCGGACGCGGAGGCCGAGCCGGACGCGGCCGACGCGGAGACGGCCGCGCCCTCGCTGATCTCCTCGGGGATCTCGGCCCGAGCGGCGGAGCAGGCGCGCTGCACGCCCCGTACGACGCTGTGGTAGCCGGTGCAGCGGCACAGGTTGCCGGTGAGCCACTCGCGGATCTCGGGCTCGGTGGGCGCCTCGCGGTCGGCGGTGTTCTCGACGAGCTCGCCGAGGGCCATCACCATGCCGGGGGTGCAGAACCCGCACTGGGTGCCGTGCTCCTGGCGCAGGGCCTCCTGGAGGCCGGTGAGTTCGCCGCCCCGCGTGGTGACCCCCTCGATGGTGGTCACCCGGGAGCCGGCCGCCGACGCGGTGAGGATCAGGCAGCTCTTGACCGAGCGCCCGTCAAGCTGGACGACGCAGGTACCGCACTGGCCGGTGTCGCAGCCGACCTTGGTGCCGGTCAGCCCGAGGCCGTCACGGAGCCGTTCCACCAGCAGTTCGTTCGGCTCGGCCGAGAACTGCTCGGGTCTTCCGTTCACGTTCAGTGAGATATCCATGCCAGCGCCTGCGCTTCCGTGAGCGGCCGGTTGAAAAGGGGCCCGCCGGGCTGCTGGAGAATTCCTCCGGAGTGCAGCGAGCCGGTGTCGACGGGGGCGAATCCCAGATCCGTGATGATTCCCGCGACGATTTCCTTTGCCTTCTCGTCGTCGCCCGCCGTGAAATGGGCCAGGCGTTCGCCCCCCGCGCTGCCGGCGACGGCGAGAGTCTCGAAATGCATGGTGTTCAGGGATTTCACGACGCGGGCGCCGGGATACCACTCGGCGACCAGTTCGCTGGAACTGCGGTCGCCCAGATCGGCGGGTGCGCCCGCGCCGCCGAACGCGTTCGTGGCGTCGACCAGCACCTTGTCCTGTACGGCCGCGGGCGGAAGGAGCCCGCGGATGGTCGCGTACGGCACCATCAGCACCAGCAGTTCGGCCTGGTCGGCGGCCTCGGCGGGGTGCGCCGCCGAGGCCGCCGGGCCCAGTTCGGCCAGTAACGGGCCGATGGACCGGGGGCCGCGGGCGTTGGCCAATAAGACCTCGTGCCCGGCCGCCACCAGGATCCGCGCGAGGGTGGAACCGATCCGCCCGGTGCCGATGATGCCTGTGCGCATTGCCGCTCCTACTCGGTCAGTCGATCGGTCGCGAGTCAGTCGGTCGGTCGGTCGCTCAGTCCATGCCGATCCAGACCGACTTGGTCTGGGTGTAGCTCTCGAGGGATTCCGGTCCGCACTCGCGCCCGTATCCGGAGGCCTTGTAGCCGCCGTACGGGACGGAGGGGTCGTACTGGTTGTAGCAATTCACCCAGACCGTGCCGGCCTTGATCTGCGAGGCCACCCGGTGGGCGCGCCGCAGGTCCTTGGTGTGGACGCCGGCGGCGAGGCCGTACGCACTGTCGTTCGCGATCCGGATCGCGTCGTCCTCGGTGTCGAAGGGGATGATCGACAGGACCGGCCCGAAGATCTCCTCCTGGGCGATCCGCATGCCGTTGTCGACGCCGGTGAAGATGGTCGGCAGGAAGTACAGGCCCTGGCTGGAGGCCCCCTCGGGGGTCCAGCCGGTGCCGCCGGTGCGCAGCAGGGCGCCTTCCTTCTCGCCGACCTCGATGTACGAGCTGACCTTGTCGAACTGGCCGCGGTGGGCCAGCGGCCCGAACAGGGTCTCCGGGTCGCGCGGGTCGCCGGGCTTGAGGGCGGCGGCGCGCCGGACCAGGCGCTCGACCAGCTCGTCGTGGATGGGGCGCTGGAGCAGCAGCCGGGAGCCGGCGGTGCAGATCTCGCCCTTGTTGTAGTAGATGCCGAAGAAGGCGAGCTCTTCGGCGGCGTCCAGGTCGGCGTCGGCGAAGACGATGTTGGCGGACTTGCCGCCGAGCTCCATCGTCACCTTCTTCAAGGTGCCTGCCGCTTTGCGGATGATCGTCTGGCCGACCGAGGTGGAGCCGGTGAAGGCGATCTTGTCGATGTCGGGGTGGCCGGTGAGGGTCTCACCCAGTTCCACGCCCGGACCGGTGATGACGTTCAGCACGCCGTCCGGGATCTCCGCCTCCTGGAAGAGCTCGGCGATCTTCAGGGCGGTGAGCGGGGTGGCCGGGGAGGGCTTGTGGACGACCGTGTTGCCCGCCGCGAGCGCCGGTGCGATCTTCGTCATCGACAGCAGCAGCGGGAAGTTGAACGGGGTGATCGCGCAGACCACGCCCAGCGGCTCGCGCAGGGTGTACGCGAGCTGCCCGCCGGCCGGGGCCCGCGAGGAGCCGTCGACGCGGGTCACGGCGCCGGCGTAGTAGTGCATGAGCTGGGCGGCCATGGGGGCGTCGACCGTGCTGGAGAAGGCGAACGGCTTGCCCATGTCAACCGTCTCCAGCAGGGCGATCTCCTCCAGGTCGCGCTCGATGAGCTCACCGACCCGGTTCAGCCGCAGCGCGCGTTCCTGGGCGGACAGTCTGCTCCAGGGACCCTCCTCGTACGCCTGGCGGGCGGCCGCCACGGCTGCGTCCGCGTCGGCGGCGGTGGCCTGGGCCACCGGTACGATCTCCTGTCCGTCCACGGGGCTGATGTCCGGCTCGGTACGGCCGTCCTGGGCCGAGACCCATGTGCCGCCGATGAACAGCTTCCCGGGGTTGGCCAAGGGCTGGTCGCTGAGCGCGCGCTTGGTCATGGCTGCCTTCCGTGTCGGATGCTGGGGCGTTCTATCCCTTGGCGAGCTGTGTCAGGAACGTCTCGGCAAGGGCCTTGGAGGAGTACGGGTTCTGGCCGGTGGTGAGCTTGCGGTCCACGACCACGTGCGAGTCCCAGATCGCCTCGGCCTTCTCGTAGCGCGCGCCGAGCCGGGTGAGCTCGGCCTCGAGGATCAGCGGGAGCCGGCCGGCCATGTTGGTGACCATCTCCTCGCTGTGCGAGAAGGCCGTCATCCGGTAGCCCTCGAACGGCCAGTGGCCTTCGCCGTCGCGCAGGGCGAGCAGCGAGGTGTGGCCGTGGCAGACGGTGGCGAGCGGTTTGTCCGCGGCGATGGCCCACCGCAGGATCTGGGCGAGCTCGTCGGACTTGGGCAGGTCCCCGATCGCGCCGTGGCCGCCGCTCACGTAGACGCCGTCGTAGTCGGCGATGTCCTTCTCGGTGAGGGATTCCAGTGCGAGGGGGTTCTTGAGCTGGGGGGTGTTCTCGATGACTCTGACGTACTCGGCGGCGTTGGCCGCGTCCTCGTCCGGTGAGCCCTGGGGGCGGACCCACTGGAGGAACTGGGGGTCGATGCTGGTCTGGTCGACCGTGGGGGCCTGGCCGCCGATCGTTGCCACGTCCACGGTGTGGCCTGCGGCCTTGAAGAGGGTGTAGGGAACGACGAATTCCTCGGCCCAGAATCCCGAGGGGTGCTGTTCCCCGTCCAACAGATGGAGCGTTGCCTTGGCCGTCATGACGACGAGAATCTTCATGACTTCTCTCCTTGTTCTGGAATCGCTGCCGATTCAACACGCCCCCCGCAGGGGGCGTAAGGGGGGAGCGTCAGGCGCGCGATACTTCGTGAGGTGCGTCCAACGCGGAGATGATGGTGCGGAATTCACCGACCAGGGGGTGGTCGGGATGAGCTTCGGCGAATATGCGTTCACCGCACAGGGCAGCCATTTCCGGCACATACGGAAGGATTCCGGCCAGGGGGGCGCCGTACACCTCCTCGCAACGCCGGCGGACCGTTTCTCCGTCGATGCCCTCGGGGGCCATGCTCATGACCAGGGTCCGCCGGCAGGGCAGCCGCCCGGCCAGGGCGATGGTCTCCTCGACACCGGAGAGGTCGATCCGGTCGGCCCGGGCCATGATCATCAGTACGTCGGCGCTCGCCATGGCGGTCACCGACTCGTTGTTGAGCCCGGCGTGGGTGTCGAGCAGCAGCACGTCGAGCTCGTAGTGCTCGGCCAGCCGGTCGAAGCCCTCCGGCAGCAGCCCCACGTCGTAGCCGCTCGTCATGAGCTCGCGCAGCGCCGCCGTCCCGGTCCGGGCCGGTACGACGTACAGTCCGGGCACGCCGGCCTGCTGGGCCGTGGCCTCGATCTCGCAGCGCCCGAGCAGGTAGTCGGCCAGGGAGGGGCCCGGGCCGAGCCGGAAGAGCAGGTCCAGGGTGGGCGACTGGATGTCCGTGTCGACCACCCCCACCCGGCGCCCCTCGCCCGCGATGAGCAGGGCCAGGTTCGCCAGTACCGAGGACTTCCCGGTACCGCCGCGGTGCGAGTGCACCACGATGGTCCGGGCCATCAGGCCACCGCCGTACGGGCCGTCGCAGGCCGGTCCGCATGCGGCCCCCGCGCCGCACGTGGCCGGTGCAGGGCCAGCATGGTGACATCGTCGTGCTGTTCGGCCGTGCCCGTGTGCTCCCGTACGGCGGTGTCCATCCGGTCGACCACCTCCCTGCCGCTCACCCGGGGGCCGCCGAGCAGCTCCAGCATCCGCTCGTCACCGAGGAAGCTGCCGGCCGGGCAGCGGGCCTCGGGCACTCCGTCGGTGAACGCGAAGAGGGTGTCGCCGGGGTTCAGCTGGGCGTAGCCGAGGGTGTACACGCAGTCCGGCAGCACTCCGACGGCCGGCCCGGTGACCTCCAGGGCGAGCGGGTCGCCGCCTTCGGCGCGCAGCAGCAGCGGCGCGTTGTGGCCCCCGTTGATGTACACGAGGCTGCCGGTCAGCGGGTCGAGCACTCCGAAGAACAGGGTGGCGAAGTAGCCCTGTCTCAGGTGGTTGCGGGTCAGGTAGCCGTTGGTGGCGGTGACCGCGTTGAGCAGCGGCGTCGCGCCGACCACGGGGACCCGCCGGCTTCCGCCGGCCCGCCCGGCGGCCACCAGGTGCTGCAGTCCGCTGTTCTCCGCGGTGTGCCGCAGCAGCGAGCGGATGAGCGCCATGAACAGCGCTGCGCCGACCCCCTTGTCGCAGACGTCGGCGACGACGAAGGCGAGGCGGCGGCCGCGGGAGATCTCGAAGACGTCGTAGAAGTCCCCCGCGACCTGCCGGGCGGGCCGGAACCGGACGTCGATCTCCCAGCCTTCGGGGACCGGCAGCGATTCGGGCAGGAACCCGGCCTGGATCTCCCGGCCGATCTCCAACTCCTTCTCGTACCCCATGAGTTCGGCGCGGGCGTCGGCTTCGCGCAGGGTGCGGCCGAGTCCGGCGCGCTCCGAGCAACTGTGCAGCCGGGCCCCGACGAGGGCGGGCAGGAAGGGTGGTACGAGGTAGTCGTGGCCGAGCCGGACGTGTTCCTCCAGGGCGGCGAACTCCGTCACCGTCCAGACGACCACGATGGGGGCTCCGCCCCAGCGGCGCAGCCGCCGTACCGCGAGGCGCACCGACTCACCGTCGGCCTCGGCCGGGGCGAGCAGCACGTCGGCGGCGGGCAGCCCCTCCAGCGGGCCGGTGCGCAGCTCCTTCAGGGTGCGGGCGACGAGTTCCGCGTCCATCGACCGCAGCGCGTCGAGCAGCTCGGGCGGAGGCGGCGGGTACTCGTCGAGGATGATCACGGTCGTGGAGGGCATGGGTCCGTCCCCTCAGCGTCTCTGATCGGCGTAGCGATCACGCCGATCGTCTTCGTGCCCTGGTGCCAGCCTGCGGCCCGTGTGAGCACGTCCCTCCGGACGCTGGTCGGCCCAAGCCTGTTCGGCTGTGTGCCAAGGAGGGTGCCCGACGTCGCCTGGGCGCCGGGTGTGCGTGCGCACACTGTCACACTGCCGCTACGCATGGCTACTCGAATCATGGGCCGTCACAGTCAGCGTGCTGATGTTGCGGCCGTCCCTGCGTACGTAGCTGAATTCGTCCACGCTGGTCAGCGCCAGGTGGATGCCGAGTCCGCCGACCCGCCGCCGCTCGGGGGGAATCCCGGGGGCGGGGGGCAGGCAGCCTTCGACGGGGTCGAAAGCCGGTGCGGAGTCCGCTATGGAGATCTGCACCCGGCCGGGACCGGAGCGGCCTCGGACGGTGATCCGCCCGTCGCCGCCCCGGTACCCGTGCATCACGATGTTCGTGGCCAGCTCGTCCACGGCCAGCCGGATCCGGTACGCGGCGCCCTTGTCCAGGGCCGCCCGGCCGGCCAGCCGCAGGACGAACGAGGCGATGTCGCCCAGTGCCCCCACGGTGGCGGGCACCTCCAGTTCAGCGGGCGTCCTCGCCAGTTCGACCATGTCACTCATGCGATTCACTCATCGGAGAGCACGATGCTGCGGTCCAGCCCGGCCGTCCGGATGGTCCGGGACACGGGCTCGATCGCGCCGACCACCTTGATGGTCACGTGGTCCGCCACCTTCTGCTGGGCGAAGACCAGGGACCGCAGTCCGGCACTGGCCATGTAGCCGACGCCGGCCATCCTGATCTCGACCGTGCCGGTGCCGTGCCCGGCGGCCTTCTCGATGGTCTGGTGGAAGTCCGGCGCGGTCTTGGCGTCCAGCTCGCCCGCCAGCTCGATCACGGTGGTGTCGCCCTCGATGCTCAGGGACACGGAAAGCGGCATGTGAGGTCTCCTTCGGCCGTACGGTGGGAGCGTTCGGTCAGGGCAGATGCGGCTAGAGCTCGGGATCGGGCGTCCGGCCGACGAGGATCACGACCGAGCGCGGACCGATCAGGTACTTCCCGGCGTTCTCCAGCTCGGGCTCGCCGCCCGGGGAGCGGATGTCGTGCGGGGCCTCGGCCCCGGTGTCCGCGAACAGGTGCCAGCTGCGCCCGTGCGGCAGCGCGGGCAGCTCCAGGTCGTGCGGCTCCCAGTGCGAGTTCATGGCCACGTACACCACGTCGTCGTCCCCGGTGCCGCAGCGGGCCACCGCCAGCAGCCGGCTCTCCGCCGACCAGTCGGGCTGCCAGGCCCGCTCGCCGTGCCAGCTGATGTCCGGCAGTCCGAGGCTCTCGCGGACCTGGCCGGTGGGGTGGGAGGTGGAGCGCAGTTCGCGGTGGTGCCCGCGGAACGCGATCATCTCCCGGGTGAACCGGAGCAGTTCGGCGTTGTCGTCGACCTGGCTCCAGTCGAACCAGGACAGCTCGTTGTCCTGGCAGTACGTGTTGTTGTTGCCCTGCTGGGTGCGCGCGACCTCGTCCCCGGCCAGCAGCATCGGGATGCCCTGGCTGGTGAAGAGGATGGCCAGGGCGTTCTTCATCTGGCGCGTCCGCAGCCGGTTGATCTCGGGGTCGTCGGTCGGCCCCTCGGCCCCGCAGTTCCAGCTGGCGTTGTCGTTGCCGCCGTCGTTGTTGCCCTCGCCGTTCGCCTCGTTGTGCTTGTCGTTGTACGAGACGAGGTCGGCCAGGGTGAAACCGTCGTGGGCGGTGAGAAAGTTGACCGAGGCGGAGGTGCCGCGGCTGGAGTACAGGTCGGGCGAGCCGGCGATCCGGGTGGCGAGCTCCCCGGTCACCCCGGGGTCGCCCTTGAGGAAGCTGCGCACGGTGTCGCGGTACTTCCCGTTCCACTCCGCCCAGCGGCCGTACGCCGGGAAGTTGCCGACCTCGTAGAGGCCGCCGGCGTCCCAGGCCTCGGCGATGAGCTTGGTGTGCCGCAGGACCGGGTCGTAGGCGAGCAGCTCCAGCAGCGGCGGGTTGGGCAGCGGAGTGCCGTCCAGGGCCCGGCCGAGGATGGCCGCGAGGTCGAAGCGGAAGCCGTCGATGTGGTAGTCGGCGACCCAGTGGCGCAGGCAGTCGAGCACGAAGTTGCGCACGACGGGGTGGTTGCAGTTGACCGTGTTGCCCGTGCCGCTGAAGTTGAAGTAGTACCCCTCGGGCGTGAGCATGTAGTACGTGGCGTTGTCGAGCCCCTTGAAGGAGATCGTCGGGCCCTGCTCGTTGCCCTCGGCGGTGTGGTTGAAGACGACGTCGAGGATGACCTCGATGCCGGCCGCGTGCAGGTCCTTGATCAGGGTGCGGAACTCGTCGCCCTGCATCCCGTAGCGTCCGGTGGCCGCGTAGCCGGCCTTGGGCGCGAAGAACGAGACGGTGTTGTAGCCCCAGTAGTCGAAGAGGTGCTCGCCCGTCTCCGGGTTGGAGCGCATGTTGTCGCTCTCGTCGAACTCGAACACCGGGAGCAGCTCGATGCAGTTGATCCCGAGCTCCTTCAGGTACGGGATCTTCTCCCGCAGCCCCGCGAAGGTGCCGGGGGCGGTGACCTGAGAGGACGGGTGCCGGGTGAAGCCGCGCACGTGGGTCTCGTACACGACGAGGTCCTCGGCGGGGAGCCGCAGCGGCGTGTCGTCGCCCCAGTCGAAGTCCTGGAGGCAGACACGCGAGCGGTACTGGTAGCCGCGGCTGCGGTCCGGCTCCACGCCCCACACGTCGCGGCCGGCGATCAGCCGGGCGTACGGGTCGGAGAGGATCTGCCGGGCGTCGAAGCGGTGGCCGGTGACCGGGTCGTAGGGGCCGTCGGCCCGGTACCCGTACTCGATGTTCTCGTGGTCGAGGCCGAAGACCGTCATGGCGAAGACGCTGCCGGTGCGGAACTCCTCGGGGAATTCCAGCTCGGCCATCGGCTCGGGCTCTCCGCGCTTGAAGATGACCAGGGTCATGGAGGTCGCCTGGTCGGAGAAGACGGAGAAACTGACCCCGCCGGGGACCACGTTGGCCCCGAACGGGAACGGCTTGCCCGCGCGGACGCGGTACCCGCCCACTTCGTGGGTCGGGTACGCGTCGACGCGCAGGACCTGCTCGGACTGGGCCTCGGTCATCGCGCGACCACGTCTTGCACGGGAGCGGCCTTCAGTGCTGCCTTGGACTTGGACTCCGCGGCCGCTGCCTCGCCGGTCTCGAAGAAGTCGAGGAAGCCGGTGGCCGACATGACGAACCGGACTTCCTCGCTCACCCCGTACAGGGTGACCGCGACCCCGGCGTGCTGGGCCTCGCGGTAGACGACGAGCAGGGTGCGCAGGCCCGCGCTGGACACGTACGTGACGGCCGTGAGGTCGATGCGCAGCGGCCGGCCCTCGCGGACCAGCGGCAGCAGGGCCTGCAGCAGCTGTCCGGAGGTCTCACTGTTGATCTCGCCGGTGGCGACGAGGACGGTACCGCCCTTGTTGCGGCGTTCCTTGACGTTCAGAGACATTGCTTTCCCCTCTAGTCGGGGCGCCCCCCGTTGAGCGCTATGAAGTCACCGGGCGCAGCCGGACCTTGACCTTGACCCGCCCCTGGACATCGGGCAGCCGGACGGTGAGACCGTCGGCGTCGAAGTCCCGGTACGGCTTCTCGTCGATCTCGACGGACGCGATCTGCACCGAGCCCGCGGGCAGCAGGTCGGGCGAGACGCGCAGCACGCGGTCGGGCAGGTTGGTCGGGTCGGGCTTGAAGTGGAAGTCCATTTCCCGCCCGTTGATGAGCAGGTTGTTGTAGACGGCGGACAGGTAGCAGAGCTCCGCCGAGTGGTACATGGACATCGAGTGGCTGCCCTTGAGCCGCTCCGTGCCGAGCAGGTACGGCGTACCGCTGGCGAGCACGTTGAAGTAGACGGCTCCCTCGTCGTGGTCGAGGAAGAACGTGTTGTAGAAGGCCTCCGCCTGCCGGGCCTCGCGCAGGAAGGCGTCGCCGCCGACGGTGCCGTTCAGGATGAGGTAGGCGAGGATCGCCTGCTCCTGCTGCCACCAGGCCTTGCGGTCGTGCCAGGCGAAACGATACGCCTCCTGGTTCCCGTCCTTCACACGCTCCACGACGTCGTACCAGCCGCCGCGCTGGACGTCGCTGCCGACGGCCGGCATGATCTCGCCGATCCTCTTGGCGAGCTCCTCGTACGCCGGCTTGGCCTTCAGCGAGTTCATCCGCATCAGGTTCCAGGCGATCTTCAGGTTGTGCCCGACGACCGCGCGGTTCTGCTGCCAGCTGTGCGCGGTGTCGTGCGACCAGTCGCGGAAGAAGCGCTCCTGGACGAACGGGCTGTTCTTGTAGTCCGGGAACTTGTCCGCGATGGTGTCGAAGGTGTACTCGAGGAAATCGGCGTACTTCTGGTCGCCGGTCGCCAGGTACAGGTTGATGAGGTACGCGGGCGCGTGGTCGCCGACCGAGTTCCAGTTCTTGCGCTCGGCGTTCTCGCCGAGGGACTCGTGGTCCGCGCTGAACAGGATCGGGTCGATGTGCGAGTAGTAGCCGCCCTGCTCCGGGTCCTTGAAGAACTTGTCGAACAGCCGGATCGTGGCGTCCGCGTCGTTCTTGATCCGGATGTCACCGGTGACGCGGTAGGTCTGGATCGGGCCGGCCAGCGCATAGATCTGCTCGTACATCGGGATCGCGTCGTAGTCGTCGGAGAACTCCGAGGTGAACAGCTTGCGTTCGGAGTCCCCGTCCACGCTGATGCCGTGGTACCAGAAGACCACGTCCTCCTCGCTGTCCACGACCCGCATGTGCTTGCGCAGGTACTCGGTGCCGCGCTCGGCGACCTCCAGGTACTCGTCCTTGCCGGTCAGCAGGTAGGCCGAGGCCATGCCGTAGACCAGGCGGGAGATGGTGTCGGTCTCCTGGACGTGGCTGGCGGTCTTGTCGCCGCCGAGCCGGATCTCGGTGCGGTACTCGGTGAAGTCCACCGGCCCGTCACCGAACTGCGCCCGGATGTAGAAGTCGGCCAGCGACTCGATCTGCTTGACCCACCAGCTGGCCTCCTCGAACCGGTAGTCCTCGGCGCCGCGGCCCAGGAACACCAGGCGCTTCGCCTCGAAGCGGCCCCCGTGCTCCGGGTAGTGGACGCCGTAGACGAAGAGGAACCGGCCCGGCGAGAGCATCTCGTCGATGTGCCCGGAGGCGTCGATGTACGGCTCGTCCAGGTTGCGGACCAGCTCGGCACTCGGGTCCCCGGCGAGGGAGACGTCGAACTCGCGGCCGTCCGAGGTCTTCAGCCGCAGCAGGCGGGACTCGGAGTCGAAGCGGCCGACATAGCCCGCGATGGTGTCGGAGAAGGAGAAGCTCACGGCGTCCGCCATGTCATGCACCGTCCTTGTCGTGTGAGCGGTCGTCCTCGAATCCCTGACTGACCTCGACGATCACCCCGTCGGGATCGCGGACCCACACGGTCCGCCAGCCGCAGATGAAGTCGTCGAAGTCCAGCGGACCCAGGGTCACTTCGGCCGCGTCGCCCAGCTCGGCCAGGAACGCGTCCACGCTGTCGGTCTGAAAGGCCAGGTGGCGCATCCGGCCCGGGGCCTGCGGCCCGTCTTCGTGCGCCTGCCGGGCCGGTTCGGTGCCGGCCGCGAAGAGCTCCAGGTACGCGTCCCCCTTGCGCAGGAACACGATCTGGGCCTCCCCGAGATCGACCACCCTGGCCCGGGTGAAGCCGAAGTACCGGGTGTAGAACTCCTCGGTGGTCTTCTGGTCCGTGCAGTTCAGGCCCACGTGCGACCAGACCATCACGCGTTCCCCGGCGCCGGGCATCAGGCGGCCCCCCGGCCCCGCCCCGCCGCGATCAGCTCGATGATCCGGCGGGCGAAGAGGTGGTGGTGGGCGCCGGTGCGGCCGGTGACCAGGTCACCGTCGACCACCACGTCCTCGTTGACGTACTCGGCGCCCATGTTCCGGACGTCGCCGATGAGGTTGTTGTGGCAGACCACCTTGCGGCCCTGGATCTTGCCCGGGATCGAGGCGGCCAGCCACATGCCGTGGCAGATGATCCCCTTGAGGACCGTCGGCTCCTCGAAGGCCCGGCGCAGCAGCTCGGTCGCCGGCGCGAGGACGTCGACGTCCTCGGTGTAGCGCAGCCGGTCGGCCACCATGCCCGAGGGCACGATGATCGCCGCGTAACGGCGCAGGTCCTCGTCGCTCAGCCCCTCCAGGGACTTGTCGGCGGTGAACGGCGCCCGGTACTCGTGCCCGGAGAAGGTGATAGAGTCGTTGCCCCACAGCCGGGTCAGGAAGTCGACCTCGGCGCCCTCCTCGGCGAACCGGTGCTGGTAGTAGAAGATCTCCGGCTCGTAGAAGTCGCTCTCGACCAGGACCGCGATCCGGGTCCCGCTCAGCGCACCCTCGCGCAGTACGGCGTCAGGCACGGGACACCCCCTTCAGGAAGTCCGCCGCGCGCTCGGCGATCATCGCGATGGCGGTGTGGCAGTTGCCCGACGGGACCGCGGGCATCACGCTCGCGTCGACGACGCGCAGGTTGCGTACGCCGTGGACCCGCAGCTCGGGGTCGACGACCGAGAGGTCGTCGATGCCCATGCGGCAGGAGCCGGCCTGGTGGTGGTAGCTCTCCGACTTCTGCTTCGCGAAGGTCCGCAGGTCCTCGTCGGTGCCGTAGCCGGGACCGGGCTGGAGCTCCTGCTTGTACCAGGGCGAGAAGGCCGAGGTCGCGAAGATCTCCCGGGCCAGCTTGATGCCCTGCACCATCCGCTCGAGGTCCCACCGGTCGCCCAGGTAGTTCGGGTTGATCAGCGGGTGGGCCAGCGGATCGGCGCTCGCGAGCCTGATCCAGCCGCGCGAGACGGGCCGTACGACACCGGGCAGGATGCTCACCGTGTTGGGGTGGTCCTTGCCGACGATCACGTCGAACGGCACGTGGACGAAGGCGATCTGCAGGTCGGGCGCGGGCAGACCGGGCTGGGACGAGAGGAACAGAGCGCTCTCCGACAGGTTCTGCGCCGGCGGCGGGAGTTCCTGGGTGACCTCGGCCATCAGCCCGGTCAGGACGTGGTTGTGGAAGTTCTCGCCGACCCCGGGCAGGGCCGCCGTCACCGCGATGCCGTGCTCGCCCAGCTGCTCGGGGTTCCCGATGCCGGAGAGCAGCAGCAGCTTCGGGGACTCGATCGCCCCGGCCGCCACGATCACCTCCCGGCGGGCCCGTACGGAGTGCAGCCCGGGCTCTGCGGTGGCGCTGTGGCCGTCGCGGACGGTCCGGCCGGGGAACTCGGCGGGCGGTGCGAGCTGCATGTACTGGACGCCCGTGCAGGTGTCGCCGTCGAAGAGCAGCCGGGTGCTCTGGGCGCTGGTGCGCAGCGTCAGGTTGGCCCGCTGCAGTGCCGGCTCCAGATAGGCGGCGAGGGTGCCCTGGCGGCGCCCGTCGGCCACGTCGATGTGGTGCCAGCCGGTACCGAAGAGGCCGCGGCGGGGGCCGTCGGTGTTGAAGTCGGCGATCTCCCGGTGGCCGAGTTCGACGGCCGCGTCGATGAACGCGCGGGAGACCGGGTTGGGGCCGTGCTGCCCGGCGTTGGTGATGCGCTGCGGGCCGCGGGTCCCGGTGGTGGGCGCGGTGCCGTCCTCCTGGCCTTCCAGGAGGGCGAAGTACGGCAGGACGTCCTCGTAACCCCAGCCGGCGGCGCCCTGGTAGGCCCAGTTGTCGAAGTCCGAGGCGTGGCCCCGGATGTGCATCATGATGTACAGGTTGCTGCTGCCGCCGGGGGCCTTGCCGCGCGGTTCGTATGTACGGCGGCCGTCGAGCCCGGGCTGCGGGACGCTGGTGTAGCCCCAGTCGACGGGCCCGCCGAGCAGTTTGTACCAGGAGGACGGGTCGTCCACCTCGGGCGGGATGCGGTTGCCGCCCGCCTCCAGGACCAGGACGGAGACGTCCGGGTCTTCGGAGAGCCGGTTTGCGAGGACGCTGCCCGCGGTGCCGGATCCCACGATGACGTAGTCGTACTCTTCTCTCTCGGCGATCGCCACGAGTCGGCCTCCCTCAGCCCTGGCTCAGCACCTGGAAAGGGACGGTGTCGTGGTAGTTCGCCATGTAGGCGATCTTTCCGTCCACGATCCGGAAGAAGTTCATGACCTCGGCCTCGATCGCCTCGCCGGAGGCGCTGACGGCGCTGAGGTGGGAGACGGCCGCGGCCTTCTCCCCGTCGACGAGGAAGTGCACGGGCTTGTTCTGGAAGACGCGGTACATCGTCCCCATGCCCTTCATCATCGAGCGCAGGACCTCCAGGCCCTCGATGTGTCCGGCGAGCTGCTCGTCCATGACCTGGTCGTCGGCGAACAGGTCGCACCAGCGGTCCCAGTCCCCGGCGTTGGCGTACTCGTAGTACTTCTCAAGGATCTGTCGTGCGTCCACAGCGCTCATCCCCCTATCGGTCCCGGCGGGTTCCGTCGGGCGCGAACGGCGCCCAGAACTGGCTGAAGGCGGTCGCCGAGTCCCCGAAGAGCCCGTCGCGGCCCTCGACGATCCGGCCGTCCTGCCACCGCATGAAGTGGAAGACCGGGTAGTCCATGCGCTCGTACGGGGACCGGCTCCCCTGGTCCGCGCCGTCGCGCAGGGCGACGTTGCGGCAGACGTCGGCGCTGCAGTCCTCGCCGACGAGGACGGACTGGATGTCCATGCGGAAGGTGCCGCCCGTGAGCTTGTGGGTCTGCCCCATCAGCTCCAGGAAGGCGTCCAGGCTCTCGTACCAGCCGGCCAGCGGGTGGTTGCCCGGCACCAGCCAGCGCAGGTCCTCGGAGTAGTACTCGAGGATGCGGGCGCGGTCGCCGGAGCCGAGGGCGGCGTACGCCGCCTCGACCCGCTCCCGTGTCACTTCGGTCATCGTCGCTTCTCCTTCGCCGGCGCCCGTGCTCAGAGCGAGCCGGAACCGGGCATCGGGGCCAGGTCGTTGACGGTGTACTGCTTGATCAGCGGTCCGTCGGGACCGGCCACGACCGTCCAGGTCTGGTCGGCGTCGAAGCCGAGCCACTGGCTGCGGGCGGCCGGCGGATCCCAGATCTTGGCCTGCCAGTTGACGAGGACCCGGACGATCGCCCGGTCGCCCTCGATGACGGGCTCCACCTTGGTGACGGTGTGGACCTCGTCGAAGAAGCGGTTCGTGACCGCCGCGTACCAGCGGCCGAAGCCCTGGTGTCCGAGGAAGGTGTCCTCGGGGACCTTGAACTCCAGGTCCTCGGTGATGAGGGGGAGCACCTGGTCCAACGGAAGGTGCTGGTCCAGGGCCACGTACCAGTTCTCCGCGAAGGTGCGGATCGCTTCCTCGGTCAGCCGCTCGGCGGGCATGCGGTCTCCTCCTGTCCGTGGTGGTGTGCTGTGCGTGGGTCGCAGCGGTGGGTCAGATCTGTACGTCGACGAGGAACGGACCGGGGTGGTCGAGCATCCGGGCCACGGCGGCGACCGCCTCGTCCGGCTTCTCCACCCGCATCCCCTCTGCGCCGAGCGCCCGTGCCAGCCCGGCGAAGTCGATCTCGGGGTGAGAGAGGTCGAAGGAGCCCGGGAAGCCGTGCTCCGGGATGTCCCGCTCCCGCCAGTACTGGGCGATGTTGTCGTCGAGCAGCCGGTACTTGCGGTTGTTGCAGACCACGAACTTGGCGTCGATGCCGTGCCGGACCGCGGTCCACAGCGCCTGGTACGTGTACATCGACCCGCCGTCGCCCGCGAATCCGACGACGAGGCGGTCCGGACGGGCCAGCTTGGCCCCGACCGCGCCCGGGAAGCCCACGCCGAGCGAACCGCCCCGGGTGAGGTGGTAGTCGCCCGGCCGCTCCGGAGGCAGGTACCGGGTGACCAGCGGGGAGGTGGTCAGCGCCTCGTCGAAGACGATCAGGTCCCCGCCGGTGCGCTCGGCCAGGGTCCGCAGGAAGACGGCCATCGGCGTGCCGTCCTGCTCGGTCTCCCCTCCCCCGGCCGACAGCGCCCGCTCGCGGGTGCGGGCGTCGAGCCGGGCGGCCGCGGCCGCCCGCCGCTGCGGGGTCAGCAGGCGTTCGAGTACACCGGCCAGCGCGCGCAGCGCCTGCTTGGGATCGGCGGCGAGGCCCAGGTCCACCGGGTGGTTCTTGGCGATCTCGTAGGCGTTCAGGTCGATGTGGACGACCTTCGCGCCGGCCCGGAAGGGGCTCTCCAGCTCGGGGAACACCTCCGGGAAGACGTAGGTGCCGACGATCAGCACCCCGTCCGCGTCGGCGACGAGCTCCTTGCTGTGCGGGCCGAACATGTGGCCCGTCTGGCCGCGGCTCAGCGGGTGCGAGGCCGCGATGTTCACCTCGGACGAGTCCACCTCGTACACGTCGGCGCCCAGCAGCTCGGCGACGGCGACCAGTTCGCGCTGGGCCCCCGAGAGCGAGACCCCGTCGCCGACGAGGACCACGGGCCGCTCCGCGGAGGCGAGCAGCTCGGCCGCCCGCCCCACCGAGGCCGGCGAGGGCGCCACATCCGTGAGGGGCACCGCGGCGGGCAGGACGGGCTCGGAGTTCAGCTCGTCCAGCACGTCCATCGGCAGCGCCACGAACACCGGGCCGCGCGGCGGGGTCAGGGCGATCTTGACCGCCCGGCGGATGGTGCGCAGTACGGAGTGCCGGTCGGTGACCCGGGTCGCGTACTTCGTCACCGGCTTCGCCATCGCCACCAGGTCGGACGCCATCTGCGCGTCCATGGCGTCGTAGCGGACCCCGGCGTCGCCGGCGACCACGACGAGCGGGGTGTGGCCGCGCAGCGACTGGTAGAGCATCCCGATGCCGTTGCCCAGCCCCACTCCGGAGTGCAGCTGGAGCAGGGCCGCGCCGCCGGTGGCCCGGGCGTAGCCGTCTGCGATGCCGGCGGCCACGGTCTCCTGGAGGGCGAGGACGTAGTGGAAGTCCTCCGCCGCGTCCACCGCGTCGAGGAATCCCTGTTCCACCGTCCCCGGATTTCCGAACATCACATTCAGGCCGTCGGCCTTGAACTGCTCGATCAGCCTTTCCCGTCCGGGAGTGGCTTCCATGAATTCCCCCTCATTCTCACGGTTTCCGGATCATGGGTTTCCGGTGGCGGATTTCCGGATCACCACCCGTAGCGGGTGAGACCCTCCTCCAGGACTTCCACGATCTTCTGCCCCGTGAGATACGAGTCGGGGGTGGAGCGGCCGGTCACGAACGGGTAGTCGACAATCACCGAGAGCGGGTGGCCGAAGTTCCCGTGGTACGCCCCGCGCGGGCCGGTCGCGTCGCGCAGGATGTACTCCAGCGGGTACGGCGGCGGGCCCATGTTGAAGTCGGTACCGAGGAATCCGGTGCCGTCCTTGTAGTCGTACTCCTTGCAGTGGCCGGTGACGTGCTTGCCCCAGATGATGCTCTTGCGGTCGCCCCAGTCCCGGGCGAAGGCCAGGCAGGCCACGCCGTAGCACTCGGCCGCCACGACCTTGCCGGCCTTCTTGAAGGCCAGGATCAGGGCGTGCACGCGCTCGTTGTTGGCGAGGTCGACGATGGGCCCGCTGCCGCCGACGATGAGGACCGCGTCGTAGCCGGCGATGTCGGCCTCGAGCTTGTCCAGATCTCGGTGGTACTGCTCGAGCTTGGGCAGATAGCCCCCGGCACTCGTGTACGGCCGCTCGGGGACCCACGCCTCGATGTCGAGCGGCGAGTCCAGCCGGCTCGACTGCTCGAACTCCCGGCCCAGCCGGGCGTTCTCCTCGGTGGTGACCGAGCGTCCCAGCGGAGGATCGATGAAGTTCGCATCGAGGCTCGGCGGAAGAGCGTGCGCACGCTTCCCGGTCGGCGTGGCGAATACGACTTCGTAGCCTCGCTCATCGAACTTCGATACGGGGCCTATCAGTTCTTCGGCCCAGTAACCGTGTTCGGAGACAATGACCAGAATCTTTCTGCTCACGGATTCCTCCAGGCGCCGCCTGTTGTCGTTGGCGTGACCCACACTGCTTGGGCCCGAGGCCTGCGTCAAAGCGCCCGTATGCGACTTCGTGAGGTAGGAAGGCAGGTCGCACGGGCACCTCAGGTAGTCGCTTCCGGAGGTCATGAAGTAGCCGCGAGACTTCCTGACTTCGGCCGAATCAGTGAACCATTACGGGGGCACCGACCTATGGTCTGGACGCGCCGTGAATCAGGGGTGCGCGAAAGACCGAGGAGAGGGACGGGGACGATGACGACGGACCTGTTGTGCACACACATCGATCAGATACGTCCGGTGAAGCCGGGCACCGAGGGCTGCGAGGAGTGCCTCGCCCTCGGCGACACCTGGGTGCACCTGAGGATGTGCCTCAGCTGCGGGCACGTCGGATGCTGCGACTCCTCCAAGAACCGCCACGCCACCAAGCACTACCGCACCAGTGAGCACCCCATCGCCGCGTCGCACGAGCCCGGTGAGACCTGGGCCTGGTGCTACGCCGACAAGCTGATGCTGGACGCGGCATGAGTGCCGCCCCGGAGAGCGCCACCGCCCACGCCACCGCCCCCGCCACTGGGGCCGCGGCCGAGCGCGCGGAGAGCAAGAAGCCCGTCATCCTGGCCGTGGACGACGATCCGCAGGTGCTGCGGGCCGTACGCCGCGACCTGCGCAGCGCCTACGGCGACCGCTACCGGGTGCTCGGCGCCTCCTCGGCCGCCGACGCCCTCAAGATCCTGGACTCCCTCGACGAGCGCGGCCACGACCCGGCGCTGTTCCTCGTGGACCAGCGGATGCCCGACGTGACCGGCGTCGAGTTCCTCCTCGAGGCCGTCAGCCGCTTCCCGGACGCCCGCCGGGTGCTGCTCACGGCGTACGCGGAGACGGACGCGGCGATCACCGCCATCAACCGGGTCCGGCTGGACTACTACCTGCTCAAGCCGTGGGACCCGCCGCACGAACGGCTCTTCCCGGTCCTGGACGACCTGCTCTCCGACTGGCTGGCCACCTACCGCCCCGCGTACGACGGGATCATCGTCGCCGGCCACCTCGTCTCCCCCGGCACCCACGCCGTCCGGGACTTCTTCACCCGCAACGGCCAGCCGTTCCGCTTCCTCAACGTCGAGCGGGACCCCGAGGCCCTGACCCTGATCGCCGCCCAGCCCGACGCGGCGCTGCCTCTGGTCCGCTTCCCGGACGGGGCGGTGCTCTCCGCGCCGTCCGACACCGAGCTCGCCCGGCGGCTGGGGCTGGCCACCACCGCCTCGCGCCCGCACTACGAGTGCGTCATCGTCGGCGCGGGGCCCGCGGGTCTGGCGGCCGGCGTGTACGCGGCCTCGGAGGGCCTCTCGACGCTGATGCTGGACTCCCGCGCCCCGGGCGGCCAGGCCGGCACCTCCAGCCTGATCGAGAACTACCTCGGCTTCCCCTCGGGCCTCTCCGGCGGCGACCTGACCCGCCGCGCCACCATCCAGGCCTCCCGCTTCGGCGCCGAGATCCTGCACCCGGTGGAGGTGGTCTCGCTGACCCGGGACGACCCGGCGAAGATCCTGACCCTGGCCGACGGCACGGAGATCAGCGCCGAGACGGTGCTGCTGGCCACCGGGGTCTCGTACAACCGCCTCGAGGCCCCCGGCGCGGACCGCTTCGAGGGCGCCGGGCTCTACTACGGCGCGGCCACCACCGAGAGCTCGGCGTGCATCTCCCAGCACGTGTTCATCGTGGGCGGCGCGAACTCGGCGGGCCAGGCGGCGGTGCACTTCGCCAAGTACGCGGCCAAGGTGACCATCCTGGTCCGTGCCGAGTCCCTGGACGCAAGCATGTCCCGCTACCTGATCGACGAGATCGACCGCACGCCGAACATCGAGGTCAAGGTCCGTACGACGGTGGTCCGGCTGGACGGGGACGAGCACCTGGAGATGCTGACCCTCCACGACTCGACGACGGGTGAGGACACGGCCGTCCCGGCCCGCTTCATGTTCACGTTCATCGGCGCCCGCCCGCACACCGACTGGCTGTCGGGCGTGGTCGAACGCGACGAGTACGGCTTCGTGCTCACCGGGTCCGACCTGATCGCGAACGGCGGGGAACTCCCGGCGGAGTGGAGCCTGGAGCGCGCCCCGTACCCGCTCGAGACCAGCGTCCCGGGCGTCTTCGCGGCCGGCGACGTCCGGGCCCACTCGGTCAAGCGCGTGGCGTCGGGCGTGGGGGAGGGCGCGATGGCGGTCTCGCTGATCCACCGCTACCGGTCGATGGGCTGAGAGCGCTGGGCTGAGAGCGCTGGGCTGAGAGCGAACGCGAATCACTTGCGATCAAGCGACTGCCGGATGCAACGTTAATTACATGATTACATCCGAGCAGAGCGAGCAGCTTCGCAAGTGGTTCGCGGACCGCCTTCCGGTGGACGTGTACGAGTCCCTGGTCGACGTGGCGGTCGACCGCGAGGAGATCACGGTCGTCGGATCCATCCCGGCGACCGAATCGGTCAAGGAGTTCCGCGAGCGCACCCGCGAGCAGCGCATCGAGGTCGCACGGGAGGCGGAGGAGCTCTACCGCCGCAAGGTCGCCTGGGCCGTCCAGGCCGGCGACGACCGCGTCCTGTTCACGCACCTGGCGGTCCCGGTGATGACGCGCCTGCGCCAGCCGGAGCGCCAGGTCCTCGACACCCTGGTCGCGGGCGGCGTCGCCCGCAGCCGGGCCGACGCCCTCGCCTGGTGCGTCCGCCTCGTCGGCCGCAACACGGACGAGTGGCTGACCGAGCTCCGCGACTCGCTGGCCAAGGTCCGGCAGGTCCGCGCGGCCGGCCCCGACGTCTCGGACGCGTCCGAGGCCTCCGACACCACGGACTCCCAGAAGTCTGAGTCGGAATGACGAAAGCCCTCCCCACCCGGGCATGATCACGCAAGTCTGACAGCGAGCCGACCGGCACCCGATCACAGGGAGAGGCACGCCCCATGACCACCACCGTCGAATACATCCGCTACCGGATCGCATTGGACGACCAGCAGGCCTTCGAGGACTCGTACCGCCAGGCCGCCGAGGCCCTGGCCGCGTCACCCGAGTGCATCGACTACGAGCTGGCCCGCTGCGAGGAGGAGAACGACCGGGAGCGCTACATCCTCCGCATCCGCTGGACGTCGGTCGACGCCCACCTCAACGGATTCCGCAAGGGCGAGCACTTCCCGGCGTTCTTCAGCGCGATCCGCCCGTACGTGAAGGCCATCGAGGAGATGCAGCACTACCGCGTCACCGACGTGGCCGGCCCCGGAAAGGCCGCACCCCAGTCATGAGCACCACACCCGGCACCACTCCCACCATCTACGAGTGGATGGGCGGAGCGGAGGCGATGAACCGCCTCACGGACGCCTTCTACGCGCACGCCCTGGAGGACGAGATCCTGGCCCCGGTCTTCGCGGGCATGGACTCGGAGCACCCCCAGCACGTCGCCGTCTGGCTGTCGGAGGTCTTCGGCGGCCCGGCGGAGTACACGGCCCACCACGGCGGCCACCAGCACATGGCCACCAAGCACCTGGGCCGCGGCATCACCGAACAGCAGCGGCGCCGCTGGGTGGACCTGCTGATGGACACGGCCGACGAGGTCGGCCTCCCGACGGACCCCGAGTTCCGGGCGGTGTTCGCCTACTACATCGAATGGGGCACCCGCATGGCCCTGATCTATTCGGGCCCCAACCCCCCACCGGTGGACGCGGCGAAAATCCCGGTCTGGTCCTGGGGCCAAACACCCCCGTGGATCCCGAAGGGCTAGTGCCTGTGGGGCGGAGGCACAGCCTCCGCCCCCAGCCATGTCCGGGTCCTCACCCGGCGGGCGGCGGCTCGGCCAGAAGTACGGCCAAGGCCCCTTCCCCGGCGTCCCGCCAGTACTCCACCGCCCCCTCCAGAACCTCCTGCAGCGTCTCCCAGTCCCCCGGCCGCGCCCCCGCGTACGAGGACCACGACGTCACCGCCACCAAGCGCCCCGGCGCCTCGGGCAACCACGACAAGTCGATCAGCGCATCGGCCAGCGCATCCCAGTTCCCCCCGAACCACGCCGGCACGGCCAACGCCGCCCCCCACCGCTGCATCAGCTCGGTCTTGCCGCGTACGCCGGCCAGGTCCACCCGTAGGGTCGTCCAGCCCGCCTTCTCGGCGGCGGCCACCGCCGGGGCGAGCGGCTGCGGGTCCAAGGTCATCGCAGAACCGCCTTGAAGGTGTCGTAGTGGTCGTCCGTGTAGAAGAACTCCCCACCCTCACCGGTCACCATCCGCCGGGCCCCGCGGTCGCGCTCACCCGGTGTCTTCACCGTGAACTCGTGGTAGTAGCCGCGCTTCTGCTTCGGCAGGACCTTCTCGAAGTTCCCGAAGACGGTCCCGTCCTGGCGGTACGGATACGGCCCGCCCTTGTCGATGAGTACGAGCACGTCCCGCGCCTGCGAAGGCAGCGCATCGGCCCGTACGGTGGCCATCCCCTTGGCCCAAACGGGTGCGGAGGCATCAGCCTCTGAACTCACCCCGGCCGCGGCGGACGGCGCGGCCTTCTCCCCACCGCACCCCGCCGCGCCGACCAGCGCAACGCAAAAGAACACCGCACCCACGACACAACGCAGCAACGACCGGGGCACGTCCCTGAAGATCATGCACCGATCGTGCCAAATATCCGATTCGCTCGCGACTCGCGCGGTAACGGTGTCCGCGACGGCGGCACCCTCAGAGCGCGGCCATCTTGGTGTAAGGACTCAGAATTCTCTTCTGGACCGACCCGAAGTCGACCAGGACAGCGATCCCCTCCTCGATACCGACGACACGGCCGAGGCCGTGCTCATCGTGAGAAACCCGGTCGCCGACGCTGAACTGCCGGAGCGGCGGTTCCACGGGGGCCTTGAACGGGCTGGACGGCAAATGGCGGCGAGGTACTGCTGACTTTGTCATTGAGACCAGTATGCGCCCCACAGGCCGCCGCACGGCCCGCTGTTCGGATCTCAATTGCGGCACCATCCGCCTCACGGCGTCCCAGGGCGCCCGCCGCGGGACCCGCCGCCCCGGATCAGTCGTCCGGGTCGGCCCGCTCCAGCGCCGGCCGCAGCCCCGGGGCCGACTCGGTGAGCAGGTAGTCCGCGACCGCCGTGTCCGTGACCAGGCTGGTCACCAGGCCGGAACGGAGCACCGCCCCGATCGCGGAGGCCTTGCGCAGCCCGCCCGCGATCGCCACGACCTCGGGGATCCGGCGCAGCCGGTCCGCCTCGACGGTGATGCAGCGCTCGCCGAGGTCCCGGCCGACGCGCCGACCCTCGGAGTCGAACAAGTGGGCGGACATTTCGGCGGCGACACCCAGCGAGGCGTAGTGCGCCCGCTCCTCGTCCGTGAGCATGTCGTGGACCGTCGAGATCCCCGGCTCCCAGGACCCGATCGATACCGCCGCCACGGTCACCTTGTCGAAGTACTCGAAGGCCCGGGCGATCCCCGTCTGGTTCCGCAGCGCGGCCGCGGTCGCCGGGTCGGGGAGCAGCATCGGCGCGTAGATCGGGTGCGCGTCGCCGCCCGAGACCTGGGCGGCCCGCCGTACGGCCTCCACGGACCCGCGCTCGGCCGTACCGGCGTCGTACACGCCCGTCAGCTGCACCACGGTGCACGGCGGGAGCCGGTGCAGGGAGGCGGCCATGTGGATGGTCGACCGCCCCCAGGCCAGGCCCAGCACGTCGCCCTCGTTGACCAGCTCGCCGAGCAGGTCGGCGGCGACCGCGCCCAGGTTCTCCGGATCCGGCGCATCCTCGGTCGCATCGGCCGGGGATTCGACCACCACCGCATGGCGGAGCCCGTACCGGGACCGCAGCGCGTCGGACCGCTCCGCATCGAGCTCGGCGGGCACCCGGATCTCGATCCGTACCAGGTCGCGCTCGAGGGCGGTCTCCAGGACCCGGGCCACCTTGAAGCGGCTCACGCCGAACTCCTCGGCGATCTGGATCTTGGACTTGCCCTCCAGGTAGAAGCGGCGGGCCATGGCCGCCGCCTGCACCAGCTCCGCGGGTCCCATCCGCAGGGCTGACCGTCCCGCCGACATTGCAGACACCGCGTTCTCCTCACTGCTGTTCACACTCTCGACTCGCCGTTCATCCTGTCAGATCCGGCGGCCGTTGATCAGCCTGGACAGCTTCCGTTCACCGAGCTGTTCACCAACCCTTGCTTCAGTGGTCGCAGGCCCAGGGCGCCGCGGCGATCGCGACGTCCGCCTGCTCCCGCAGGGTACGTACGGCGGAGGAGGGGTCGACGGCCCCGTAGACCGCGCTTCCCGCGACGAACACGTCGGCGCCGGCCTCGGCACACCGTTCGATCGTCGAGGCCGAGACCCCGCCGTCGACCTGGAGCCACAGCTCCAGGCCGTGCTTGGCGATCAGCTCCCGGGTACGGCGGATCTTGGGGAGCATGATGTCGAGAAAGGGCTGGCCACCGAAGCCGGGTTCGACCGTCATGATCAGCAGCATGTCGAGCTCGGGGAGGATGTCCTCGTACTGCTCGATCGGCGTGGCGGGCTTGAGCGCCATCGACGCCCGCGCCCCCTTGGCCCGGATCTCCCGCGCGAGCCGCACGGGCGCGGCGGCGGCCTCGGCATGGAAGGTGACCGAACCGGCTCCGGCCTCGACGTACTGCGGGGCCCAGCGGTCCGGGTCCGCGATCATGAGGTGCAGATCCAGCGGAATGTCCGTGGCGCGGCTCAGGGACTCCACGACGGGCATACCGAGGGTGAGGTTCGGGACGAAATGGTTGTCCATGACGTCGACATGCAGCCAGTCGGCCCCTTCGACGGCCTTCACCTCCTCGGCGAGGCGCGCGAAGTCGGCGGACAGGATGCTGGGATAAATCTGAGCGGCCATGCCCCAAGCCTGCCATGCCTGCGCGCACTTCCGGCCACGACCCCGGAACTCAAGACGGTCGTAGCGATGCTTAATAAATATCGGAGAACAATTAACTTGTCCTTAGAGATCGTCTTCCGGCACGGTTCTCCGCATGACACCCGCCACCGAGACCGGCACCGGGTCCGGGACCACGGACCCCTCGCCTTGGCGCACCAAAGACTTCCGCACCCTCTTTTCCGCCACCAGCCTCAGCCAGCTCGGCACCAACACCGGCCACGTGGCCGTCCCGCTGCTCGCCCTCACCGCCCTCGACGCGACCGCCGGCCAGGTCGGCGCCCTCGCCGCACTGTCCACCACCGCGTTCCTCCTCATCGGGCTGCCGGCCGGCGCCTGGGTGGACCGCCTGCGCACCCGCCGGGTCCTGATCGCCGCGGACCTCGCCCGTGCGGCCCTGTTCGCCTCCCTCCCCCTCGCCTGGTGGCTGGACGTACTCACGCTCGGGCAGCTGTACGCGGCCGTACTGCTCGGCGGCTGCGCCACCGTCTTCTCGGAGGTCGGCGCGCAGAGCGTGCTGCCCCGGCTGATCGGCCGCGCGGGGCTGGTCCGGGCCAACGCGGCCATCGTCACCCTGATGGCCGTCGCCAACATCGCCGGCCGCGGCGCGGGCGGAGCCCTGGTCGCCGCCCTCTCGGCACCCCTCGCACTGGCCTTCGCCTCGGCCGCATACCTCGCCTCCGCGCTCCGCCTGACCCGCATAGACGCCACCCCGGCCCCGCCGGCTGCGGACCGGACACCGCTGCGGGCCCAGATCCGGGAGGGGCTGCGGCACGTACTGGGCCACCCCGAGCTGCGCGCCCTGGCACTCAACGCCTCCCTCAGCAACCTGGGCGGCGCGGTCATCAACACCATGCTGCCGGTGCTCTTCGTACGGGAGCTAGGGCTGTCCCCGGCCGCCCTCGGCCTGTTCTGGGCCGCGGGCGGCATGGGCCTGCTCCTGGGCGCCCGGCTGGCCCGGCCCTTCGCGGCCCGCGTGGGCTACGGCCGCGCCCTGGTCCTGAGCCTGACCCCGGCGACCCTGCTGGTACCGCTGCTCGACCGCGGAGTCTGGCTCTGGGTGGCGGGGGCCGGGTGGCTGCTGGCCATGATGAAGATCGGCTCGAACAACGTCCTGGGCGTCAGCCTCCGCCAGCACCTGACCCCGCACGCCCTGCTGGGCCGCATGAACGCCACTTTCCGCTTCATGCTGACCGGCGCCCTGGCCCTGGGCGCGGCCCTGTCGGGCCTCCTGACGGACCTCACGACCCTCCACACCACCCTCTGGACGGGAGCCACGATCATGTCCCTGGCCTGGCTCCCGCTGTCCCTGTCGCCGGTCAGGGGGCGGGTGGAGGGGGTGTGAGGCAGGCGGGCGAGGGGGTCGGCGAGGGGGTGGCGGTGCCCGGAGGCTCGGAGGGCGGACGAGGCCGGAGGGGCGGGAGCCACCGGGCCGGAGCCGGATGGCCGGACGGGCCGGACGGACGGGAGCCACCAGGCCGGGACCGGATGGCCAGACGGGGCCGGACGCACGGGAGCCACGGGCCGGGACCGGATGGCCAGACGGGGCCGGACGGACGGGAGACCCACGGCCGGCACCGGCCCATGCATCGGGGGCGGGGTTCGGCCGCCGTCCCCCGGACCACCCATCCGACACCGAGCACATGGCCCCCGCCCCTTGCCCCGCCCCGCCCCGTCCCGCCCACCCACCCCCGGACATGCGGCTCCCGCCCATCGCCCCCCGCCCCCGCCCCACCCCCGACACCCCGTCAGCTATAGATGCACGGGGCAATACAGCTACCCACAGCCCGAGATGGGTGGTACCAGGCTCACCCCGTGCGATCGGATCCCGAGATGCTGGAGCGGCAGGCAAACCGCCGCTTTCCCTCCGATTCCGCAGGAGATCCCTCGTGCACGATGCCACCAGCCAGCACACTCCGCGCACCCCCCGACCCCGCACACCCCGCACCCGCACCCGCCCCCGCGCCCGCGCCGCCGTCTGCGTCCTCGCCGCCGGGGCCATCGCCCTCGGCGCGCTCGCGCCCGCCGCGGCGTTCGCCGCCGGCAAGCCGGACACCGTCCAGCAGGGTCTGAGCGCCCTGGTGCGCGACGACGGGGTGCCCGGCGCGCTGGCCGCGGTCAAGGGCCTTGACGGCCGGACCCGCAACTACACCGCCGGTGTCGGCGACCTGGCCACCCGGGCGAAGGTGCCCGCCGACGGGCAGGTGCGGATCGGCAGCAGCACCAAGACGTTCACCGCCGTGGTCGTCCTGCAATTGGTCGGCGAGGGCAGGATCGGCCTCGACTCCCCCGTCGAGACGTACCTGCCCGGCCTGCTGCGCGGCGACGGGGTCGACGGGCGCGCCATCACCGTCCGCCAACTCCTCCAGCACACCAGCGGGCTGCCCAACTACACCGAGTACCTCGACATCCCGGCCCTGCGGTACCGGTACGTCGAACCCCGCGAGCTCCTCGACACCGCCCTCGCCCACAAGAGCGAGTTCCCGCCCGGCACGCAGTGGAAGTACAGCAACACGAACACCGTGGTCGCCGGCCTGATCATCCAGAAGGTCACCGGCCGGCCGCTCGCCGACCAGATCACCGAGCGCGTCGTCGACCGCATCGGGCTGCGCCACACCTACTTCCCCGCCCCCGGGGACCGCACCATCAAGGAGCCCCACCCCAAGGGCTACGGCCGCCTGACGGCCGACGGACCGCTTGAGGAGTACACGGAGATGGACCCGGCATGGGGCTGGGCGGCGGGCCAGCTGATCTCCACCAACGGCGACGTCAACAAGTTCTACGGCGCCCTGCTCGCAGGCCGCCTCCTCGCCCCCGAGCAGCTCGCCCAGATGCGCACCACCGTCCCCGCCGAGTACCTCGGCCCCGGCGCCCGCTACGGGCTGGGCCTGGTCAGCAGGCCGCTGTCCTGCGGCGGCCTGTACTGGGGCCACGGCGGCGACATTCCGGGCTACGAGACCCGCGGCGGCGCCACCGAAGAGGGCCGCGCAGTCTCCGTCGCCGTGACCACCATGGCCAAGGACGAGGCGGCAGCCCATCGCGTAGAGGCCGTGGTGGACAAGGCCTTCTGCCGCTGAGTCTGCCGAGCCCGCCCCGCTACCCCGTACGCCGGATCAGTGCCAGGTACATCGCGTCCGTCCCGTGCAGGTGCGGCCACAGCTGGACGTCCGGGCCGTCGCCGAGGGCCGGGACGCCCGCCATGTACGGCCTGGCGTCGATCAGTTCGGCATCCACCGGCGAGGCGCCCGCGCCGCGGCCGCGCAGGACGTCGTCCACGACCACCCGGGTCTCGGCCAGGTGCGGGGAGCAGGTCGCGTAGCCCACGATGCCGCCCACCCGGACGGCAGACAGCGCCTCCCGCAGCAGCGCGCGCTGCAGCGGGGCGAAGCCCTCCAGGTCCTCGGGGCGGCGGCGCCACCGCGCCTCCGGGCGGCGGCGCAGCGCGCCCAGGCCGGAGCACGGCACGTCCATCAGGACCCGGTCGAAGGAGCCCGGCCGCCACGGCGGCCGGGTGCCGTCCGCCGCGATGACCTGGTACGGGCCGGGGTTGCCGGCCAGGGCGCGCTCCACGAGCCGGGCCCGGTGCGGCTGCTTCTCGGACGCCAGCAGGAACGCCCCGCGCTGGGCCGCCAGGGCCGCCAGCAGGGCCGCCTTGCCGCCGGGGCCCGCGCAGCCGTCCAGCCAGCGCTCGTCGCTGCCCTCGACCGGCGCGGCCGCGAGGGCCATCGCCACCAGCTGGCTGCCCTCGTCCTGGACGCCGGCGCGGCCCTCGCGGACCGCCTCCAGCGCTCCGGGCTCGCCGCCCTCGGCCATCCGGACGGCGTACGGCGACCAGCGCCCCGGCAGCGCCGAGTCCTCGCCGACGGCCTCGAGCAGTTCCTCGGGCGTGGACCGCCCGGGCCGCGCCACGAGCGTGACCTCGGGCCGCTCGTTGTCGGCCTCGAGCAGGTCCTCGATGCCGGCGCGGCCGCCCCCGAGCGCGTCCCACAGGGCGCTGACGACCCACCTCGGGTGCGAGTGGTACACCGCGAGGTGCTCCTCGGCGTCCTGCTCGTACGGCGGGGCCACCCGCTCGAGCCAGCCGTCCAGGTCGTGCGCGGCGATCTTGCGCAGCACGGCGTTCACGAACTTGGCGCGCCCGTCGCCGAGCACCACCCGGGCCAGCTCCACGCTGGCCGACACCGCCGCGTGCGTGGGGATCCGGGTCCCCAGCAGCTGGTGGGCGCCGAGCGAGAGGACGTCCAGCACGGGCGGATCCACCTCCCGCAGCGGCCGGTCGATGCAGGCCTTGATGACCGCGTCGTACGTGCCCTGCCGGCGCAGCGTCCCGTACACGAGCTCGGTGGCCAGCGCCGCGTCCCGGGCCTCGAAGCCCTCCGTCTGGCGGGCCTTGCGCAGCAGCGGGGGCAGGACGAGGTTCGCGTACGCGTCCCGCTCGCCCACCGCCCGGAGCGCCTCGAAGGCCAGCAGCCGGACGGGGTCCTTCTTGGGGCGGCGGTACGGCTTGGCCTGCCGCTTGCCTGCGTCGCTGCGCGGGGGACGGGACTGTTCGCTCACGTGAAAGGTGCTCCGGATTTACGGGGTGTACGAGGTGTACGAGGTGCTGCTGACGGCGGGCCGCTGCCCGCATGGGTTGCCCGTCCCGGACGGGGTGTCCGTCCCGAAGGGCGTGCCGGTACGGATCAGCCTACGTCCGCGGCGCCGACGCGCTCGCCGGGAGCGATCCGCACCCCGCGCGCCCAGTCGGCGCCGCGCATCGGCTTCTTGCCCTGGGGCTGTACCCAGAGCAGCTCCACGGCGTGCGAGCCGGTGCCGACGTACACGTTGTTCTTGGCCGGGGCGAGCTCGCCGGGCGCCAGGTCCGTTCGGTCGGCGACCAGGCCGACGGAGATCAGCTTGAGCCGCTCCCCGCGGAAGACGGTCCAGGCGCCGGGCGCGGGCGTGCAGCCGCGCACCATGCGGTCGGCGCGCATCGCCGGGGCCTTCCAGTCGATCCGGGCGTCCTCGACGGTGATCTTGGGGGCGAGCGAGACCCCGTCGGCGGGCTGCCCGACGGCGCGCAGGGTGCCGTCCTCGATGCCGTCCATGGTGGCGGCCAGCAGGCCGGAGCCGGCGAAGGCGAGGCGGGTCAGCAGGTCGCCGCTGGTGTCGGTGGGCCGGATCTCCTCGGTCAGGTGCCCGTAGACGGGTCCGGTGTCCAGGCCCTCCTCGATGAGGAAGGTGGAGGCGCCGGTGACCTGGTCCCCCGCCATGATCGAGTGCTGGACGGGGGCGGCCCCGCGCCAGGCCGGCAGCAGCGAGAAGTGCAGGTTGACCCAGCCGTGGCGGGGGATCTCAAGGGCGCTCTTGGGGATCAGCGCGCCGTACGCGACGACCGGGCAGCAGTCGGGGTCGATCTCGCGCAGCCGGGCCTGGAATTCCGGGTCCCGGGGCCGGACCGGCTTGAGGACCTCGATGCCGGCCTCCTCGGCGCGCTCGGCGACCGGGCTGGCGATGAGCCGGCGGCCGCGGCCGGCCGGTGCATCGGGCCGGGTGACGACGGCGGCGACCTCGTGGCGCCCGGAGGCGATCAGGGCGTCCAGGGCGGGCACGGCGACCTCGGGGGTGCCTGCGAAGACGAGCTTCACTGGGGTCCTACCTCGCTATCTCGGCTGTCAGCAGCGCACCAGTCTATGTTCCCGGCGCCGTTGGGGATGTCCGGCCCGATCGGCAGGCGCCCCCGGGGCCCGTTCAGAGGTCCTGGACCCGTCGTCAGGGGGCGTGGGCACACACGCGCGCCTCTCGCATATGCCGACACGCCCCCGGTGCGTGACTTCCGTGCCGTATGACGCGTTGGTCAAGAGAGATTGACCGAAACCGGGCCGCGATGAGAACGGTGTATGCGGCCCGATCCGCTCTTCAGCACCGGTTCGAGAGGCTTCTTCATGGCCGACCACGCCACCCACGACGCCCAAGCACGGGCCAGCCTGCATCTCCTGGTGCGGGACATCGAGCGGGTTCGCCGGCAGGTGGATGCTCTGCGTACGCTCACCGCCCAGCTCGGCAATGTGTACCGCCCGCGCCGCTCCGGTCCCTCCACGGGCTTCGTCGTCTATGGCCGGGCCCCCGCGCCCACCGTCCGTCTCGCGCAGGAGCTGCGGGACAGCGTCGAGACGCTGGTGACCGCAGCGGTGGACTTCGACCGCTCGCTCGGCTTCTCGTGGGACGCGGTGGGTTCCGCGCTCGGCGTCACCAAGCAGGCCGTGCACCGGCGGTACGGGGCCCGGCGGGCCCAGGCCGCGGAGTCCGCGGAGCCGCTGGCCGAGAGCACGGCCACCCGGACCCTGGGGCCGCTGCCCACCGTCCCGGCGGCCCGCTCGGTCCCGCCGCAGCCGGTGCGCGAGGAGACCCAGCCCGCGGCCGCCGCCCGCTCCGCGGCCTTCCCGGGACCCCGCAGCGGCTGACCCGGCAGGGCTGCACCGCCACGGCTGCACCCCGCCGGCCGCCGGGACGCCGACCTCCGACGGCCGGCCTGACGCCGTACCCGCATCCCGCCCCCGGCGGGACGACCCCCAGGGTCGCTCCCGCCGGGGGCATTCGGCTGCATGCGACCAGGGACCCCCTAGCCCGTACCGGGCGTACTCGGGTGCCGCGACAACACGGCGAGGCGCCGTGCCGGGCGGCGCGGGGGCGCGCCCCACTTCCCCGAGACCGCTCAGCCGATGTCCGGCGGGTCGATGCGGACCCGGACCGCCTCCGACGCCGGGACTCCGTGCGCCAGCCGGGCCGCCTGGGCCGACTTCAGGGCGGCCGCCAGCGCCGCCCCGCTGCCGGGCGGGACGCGGACCAGGGCCCGCTCCCCCGGCGACGGCTCCCCGCGCCGGCCCGGCACCGGGACCGGGCCCAGCACCTCCGCGTCCGGCGGCAGTCCGGCGCCGGCCAGGAAGGCCTCCACCGCCTCGCCCCGCCCGGCCACGGCCGCCATCCGGGACACCGGCGGGAAGCCGAGCTGGGCCCGCTCCGCGAGCTCCCGTACGGCATGGCCCACCGGATCCCACCGCACGAGGGCCTGGACGGGCCGCAGCGTCGGCTCGGCGACCACGACGACCTGCCCCTCCCCCCGGACCAGCGAGGCGGCCGCGATCCACCGGCGCAGGGCGTCCTCCCCGGCCCGCAGGTCGGGCCGGGTCAGCATCGCCCAGCCGTCCAGCAGCAGCGCCGCCGCGTACCCGGCGCCCGCCGCGACCGGCTCGGCTCCGGGGGTGCACACCACCAGTGCGGGCCGGTCGGGCACCTCGTCCAGGATGTGGTCGCGGCCCGACGTGCGCACGGGCACGGCCGGGAAGGCCCGCCCGAGCTCCTCGGCGGTCCGCCGGGCGCCCACCACCTGGGCGCGCAGCCGGAACGATCCGCACTCCTCGCAGTGCCAGGCGGTCTCCTGCCGTCCGCACCAGCCGCAGTGCAGGTCCCGCGCGTCGGGGGCCTCCAGCGGCCCCGCGCACACTTTGCAGCGGGCGGGGGTCCGGCACCGCTCGCACGCCAGCCTCGGCGCATAGCCGCGCCGGGGCACCTGGACGAGCACGGGCCCGGACTTCAGCCCCTCCCGTACGGTCTCCCAGGCCAGGCTCGGCAGCCGGGCGGCGCGGGCCGCCCCGTCGCGGGCCAGCAGTTCGTCGCCCACGGTCCGGATCCGTGGCGCGCAGGCCCGTACCGTCTCCCGGTCGGCGACGAGCGGCCGCGCCCAGCCCGTCTCGACCAGCTGGGCGGCCTCCACGGTGCAGCTCGTGCTCCCGGCGAGGAATCCGCAGCCGTCGCCGACGGCCCGCAGCTCCAGCACCTCCCGTACGTGCGGGAACGGCGCGTGGTCGTCGCTGTGGCTGGAGTCGCCGTCGTCCCAGACGGCGACCAGCCCGAGGTCCCGTACGGGCGCGAACATCGCGGCCCGGGTGCCGATGACGGCCCGCACCGAGCCGCGGTGCACGGCGAGCCACTGGCGGTAGCGCTTCTCGGGGCCCGATTCGGCGGTCAGCAGCGCGTGCCGCCCCTCGCCGAGCAGGGCGGTCAGCGCGGCGTCGACCCGTGCTGCGGTGCGCCCGTCGGGCAGGACGGCGAGGGCGCCGCGGCCGGAGGCGAGGGTGGCGGCCATGGCCCGGGCCAGCTCGTCGGCCCAGCCGGGGCCGGGCAGGGCGGTCCAGACGGCGCGCGGGGCGCCGCCGGTGGCGAGGGCCCGCAGGAACGCGGGGCCGGAGCCGTACCGGGCCCAGCCGCCCGGTTCGGGCGCGGCGGGCAGGGGCAGCGGCTCGGGTGAGGGCTTGGCCTCGGCGCGCGCGTTGCGCGGGGGCAGGGCGAGCTGCAGTACGTCGGCCAGGCTGCCGGCGTACCGGTCGGCGACGGCCCGGGCCAGGGCCAGCATGCCCGGGGTGAGCACGATCTCGGGCGAGACGACGTGGGCGAGGGCGGCCAGTGCACCGTTGTAATCGGATTCGGCGCGGCGCTCGACGATGAACCCGTCGATGAGGCCGCCGCCCTCGCGGCGGCCCCCGTGGACCTGGTGGGAGCCGGCCCCGAAGCGGACCCGGACGCGGACTCCGGGCTGCGCCGCCTCGGAGAGCTCTTCGGGGACGGCGTAGTCCCAGAGCTGGTCGAGGTGGAGGACGCCCTTGTTGACGAGGATCCGGGCGACCGGCAGCTCGTTGGCGAGGGCGGCGCCCCGCCAGGTGCGCGGCTTGGCCTTGGGGGCCTTGGCCTTCGCCTCGGCCACCATCTCCCGCATCAGCGCGAGCTGCTCCGGCGGGCCGCCGGGATCCTGCTCCCCGCCCCGCTGCCCGGATTCGTTCGTGCTGCTCACACCTGCATTCTTACCAAACCCCACCGACAACGGACGGCCCCGGACCACAGGGGTCCGGGGCCGTCCGTACAGCAGGCGGGTTCTGCCTGGTCCTACAGGCCGGCGGCCGTGCGCAGCGCGTCGACGCGGTCGGTGCGCTCCCAGGTGAAGTCCGGCAGCTCGCGGCCGAAGTGGCCGTACGCGGCGGTCTGGGCGTAGATCGGGCGCAGCAGGTCCAGGTCGCGGATGATCGCGGCCGGGCGGAGGTCGAAGACCTGGCCGATCGCGTCCTCGATCTTCTGGACCTCGACCTTGGCGGTGCCGAAGGTCTCGACGAACAGACCCACCGGCTCGGCCTTGCCGATGGCGTACGCGACCTGGACCTCGCAGCGCGAGGCCAGGCCGGCGGCGACCACGTTCTTGGCGACCCAGCGCATCGCGTAGGCGGCGGAGCGGTCGACCTTGGACGGGTCCTTGCCGGAGAAGGCGCCGCCGCCGTGGCGGGCCATGCCGCCGTACGTGTCGATGATGATCTTGCGGCCGGTCAGGCCGGCGTCGCCCATCGGGCCGCCGATCTCGAAGCGGCCGGTCGGGTTGACCAGCAGGCGGTAGCCGTCGGTGTCGAGCTTGATGCCGTCCTCGACGAGCTCCTTGAGCACGTGCTCGACGACGAACTCGCGGATGTCCGGGGCGAGCAGCGAGTCGAGGTCGATGTCCGAGGCGTGCTGCGAGGACACGACGACCGTGTCGAGGCGGACGGCCTTGTCGCCGTCGTACTCGATGGTGACCTGGGTCTTGCCGTCGGGGCGCAGGTACGGGATGGTCCCGTTCTTGCGGACCTCGGACAGGCGGCGCGAGAGCCGGTGCGCGATGTGGATCGGGAGCGGCATGAGCTCGGGGGTCTCGTCGCACGCGTAACCGAACATCAGGCCCTGGTCGCCGGCGCCCTGCTTGTCGAGCTCGTCCTCGTCGCCCTCGACACGCTTCTCGTACGCGGTGTCGACGCCCTGCGCGATGTCCGGGGACTGCGCGCCGATGGAGACCGAGACGCCGCAGGAGGCGCCGTCGAAGCCCTTCTTCGACGAGTCGTAGCCGATCTCGAGGATCTTGTCGCGGACGAGCTGCGCGATCGGCGCGTAGGCCTTCGTCGTCACCTCACCGGCGATGTGGACGAGACCGGTGGTGATGAGGGTCTCCACGGCCACACGCGAGGTCGGGTCCTCGGTGAGAAGTGCGTCGAGGATCGTGTCGCTGATCTGGTCAGCGATCTTGTCGGGGTGACCCTCGGTGACGGACTCCGAGGTGAACAAGCGACGGGACACAACGCTCCCTGGGGTTGCAGCGGCTGCTGGCTGATCATTTGGCGGAACCACACCGGGGGCTGCGCCCGATCACGTTCCGAATGCAGTTTATCGGTCGCCACCGTTTACCGGACCACCTGTCTCGCCCTATGGGAGCCATGTGACCTGCGGCACTCCATTCTGGCTCATGGAATCGGCTACGAGAAGAGCCGTCGCTCAGGCGCGTCGTGGAGCGAGCCGCGGAGCGACCTGGTCCCAAATCACCTCGGCCAGCGCCTCCTTCGGACCGTAGGGGACAGGGGTCTCAGCCCCATCAGAGGCAAGGATCACAGCCTCATTCTCCTCGGAACCGAAGGTTTTGGATGCGCCGACCTCGTTCACGACGAGAAGATCACACCCCTTGCGGATCAGTTTGCTCCGGCCGTTCGCGAGCACATTGTCAGTTTCGGCGGCGAAACCGACCACGACCTGGCCTTCCCGGGCCCGGTCGGCCGAGATCTCCGCGAGGACGTCGGGGTTGCGGACGAGGGCCACGGGCGCCGGATCCTGCCCGTCCTTCTTCTTGATCTTGCCGTCTGCGTACTCGGCCGGCCGGAAGTCGGCCACGGCCGCGGCCATCACCACGGCGTCGGCGTCCGCCGCCGCCTTGAGGACCGCCTCGCGCAGCTGTACGGCCGTCCCGACCCGTACGACGTCCACCCCGGCCGGGTCGGCCAGCGCGGTGTTGGCCGCCACGAGGGTGACCCGGGCCCCGCGGGCGACGGCGGTGCGGGCCAGCGCGTAGCCCTGCTTGCCGGAGGACCGGTTGCCGAGGAAGCGGACCGGGTCGAGCGGTTCCCTTGTGCCGCCCGCGCTGATCACCACGTGCCGGCCGGCCAGGTCGGGCTCGGCCACGCCGCGCGCGAGGACCCTTCGGCACACCTCGTAGATCTCCTCGGGGTCGGGCAGCCGCCCCTTGCCGGTGTCCTTGCCGGTGAGCCGGCCGACCGCAGGCTCGATGACGAGGGCCCCGCGGCGGCGCAGCGTGGCCACGTTCTCCTGGGTGGCGGGGTGCTCCCACATCTCGGTGTGCATGGCGGGGGCGAAGACCACCGGGCAGCGCGCGGTGAGCAGCGTGTTCGTGAGGAGGTCGTCGGCGATGCCGTGGGCGGCCTTGGCCAGGATGTCCGCGGTGGCCGGGGCGACGACGACGAGGTCGGCGCTCTGCCCGATCCGGACGTGCGGGACCTCGTGGACGGTCTCCCAGACCTCGGTCCCGGCCGGGTTGCCGGACAGCGCGGCCCAGGTGGCCTCGCCCACGAAGTTCAGGGATGCCGCCGTGGGCACCACCCGTACGTCGTGTCCGGACTCGGTCAGCCGGCGCAGCAGCTCGCACGCCTTGTACGCGGCGATCCCGCCGCTGACTCCGAGCACGACCTTCGGCTTACCCACCACACACGCCCCTATCGCTGATCGTCGTACGTGTCTATGACACACCACAGGCCCGGCAGATGTTCTGCCGGGCCTGTGGTGAAAGGAATGCTCGGTGCCTTACTGAGCCGGGGCCTCGATGGCCTCGGAGGTCAGCAGACCCGCGTTGATCTCGCGCAGCGCGATCGAAAGCGGCTTCTCGTGGACGTGGGTGTCCACCAGCGGGCCGACGTACTCGAGCAGGCCCTCACCGAGCTGCGAGTAGTACGCGTTGATCTGACGCGCGCGCTTGGCCGCGTAGATCACGAGGCTGTACTTCGAGTCCGTGGCCTCGAGCAGCTCGTCGATCGGCGGGTTGATGATGCCCTCGGGCGCAGTGATGGAAGAGGACACGCTCTACCTTCCGAAGATGGGTGAATGATCAAGCATCAATCGACGGAACATCGATCAACGATCAAACAACTTCCATCAAGGCTAGCAGCTCACGCGCTACGTCCTCGACGGAGGTGTTCACCAGGGTGGTGTCGAACTCGGACTCGGCAGCGAGCTCGACCTTGGCGGTCTCCAGCCTGCGCTGGATGACCTCGGGCGATTCGGTGCCGCGGCCGGTGAGCCGGCGGACCAGCTCGTCCCAGCTCGGCGGCGCCAGGAAGACGAGTTGAGCTTCGGGCATCGACTCGCGGACGAGTCGCGCGCCCTGGAGGTCGATCTCCAGGAGAACGGGCTCGCCGTTCTCGAGTCGCTCCGCCACCGCGCCGCGCGGCGTGCCGTAGCGGTTGCCCGCGAACTCGGCCCACTCCAGCAGCTCGCCGTTGGCGATCAGCTTGTCGAACTCGTCGTCGTTGACGAAGAAGTAGTGGACTCCGTGTCGCTCACCGGGCCGCGGCTTGCGGGTGGTGGCCGACACCGAGAGCCATACCTCGGGGTGGACCTTGCGCATATGCGCGACGACCGTGCTCTTGCCGACCCCCGAAGGGCCGGAGAGCACGGTCAGCCGCGGACGAACCTCTGCTGCCATAAAGCGATTATCCAGGTTCTCGGGACTGCCTGAGAACGCCGGGAGAACTTCAGGCAACGCGTCAGCCGGCAGGAGTGCCGAACTCACGCTCCAGAGACGCGATCTGGTTGGAACCGAGACCTCGGACACGCCGGGACTCGGAGATGCCGAGGCGCTCCATGATCTGCTTGGCGCGGACCTTGCCCACGCCAGGCAGGGACTCCAGCAGGGCGGAGACCTTCATCTTGCCGATGACGTCGTTCTCCTGGCCCGTCTTGATGACCTCTTGGAGCGAGGCGCCGGAGTGCTTGAGTCGATTCTTCACCTCGGCCCGCTCCCGGCGAGCCGCGGCGGCCTTTTCGAGCGCGGCTGCGCGCTGTTCAGGGGTAAGGGGCGGAAGAGCCACGCCTGCGTCACCTCGGATGTCGAACTGTCGGATACGGACCGGTGGGGAACCCTAGGGCGCCACACCAGGCGAATGCCCGAACAGCGGTGGAACTCGTTCGCTGCTCGTTCACTCTGATCGGAGACTAGCGGCCAAGGCCGCTCCAGTCAGCGAGAACGGACGAAAAGTCCTGGTCAGCCTCCACTGAACCGTACATCACGGACAAAACACCCCGGTTTTGTCCGGTGAAAGACGTTCGAATTTCGTCAGACCGTACGACGTGGGGTGCGGCCGGACCGGCCGACGGCACTCCCGAACGGGTTCCGAACGGCCTCAGACGGAGACCGCCTCGCGGATTTCGTCCGCGAACCGGGTGGCCGAGGCGCGCAGGGCCGCGGCGTCCGGACCGTGCTTCAGCACGCCCCGCGACACGTTCGGGACCACGTTGCGGACCGCCGCACCGAAGACCGCCGGCAGATCGGCCGCCGTCGCACCCTGCGCACCGATGCCGGGCGCCAGCAGCGGCCCGTTGATGTCCAGGTCGAAGGACGACAGGTCGCCCAGCGTGGCGCCGACCACGGCTCCGAAGGAGCCCATCGGCGCCGCGCCCGCGTTCTCCGCCGCGAGGTGGCCCAGCATCGTCGCGGCGATCGTGCGGCCGTCCTCGCGCACCGCGCGCTGGACCTCCGCCCCCTCCGGGTTCGAGGTGAGCGCGAGGACGAAGAGACCCGCGCCCGAGCGGCGGGCGAGTTCCACCGCCGGCTGCAGCGAGCCGTAGCCCAGGTACGGGGACACCGTCAGGGCGTCGGAGAACAGCGGCGAGGACGGCGACAGGAACGTCTGCGCGTACGCGGCCATCGTCGAGCCGATGTCACCGCGCTTCGCGTCCATCACGACCAGCGTGCCCGCGGCCCGCGCATCGGCCACGGTCTGCTCCAGGACCGCGATGCCCTTCGAGCCGAAGCGCTCGAAGAAGGCCGCCTGCGGCTTGAAGACGGCCACCGAGTCGGCCAGCGCCTCGACGACCGTGCGGGAGAACTTCTCGAGGCCCGCGATGTCGTCGTTCAGGCCCCACGACGACAGGAGGGCCGCGTGCGGGTCGATGCCCACGCACAGCGGGCCGCGGGAGTCCATCGCCGCGCGCAGGCGGGTGCCGAAGGGGGTCACGGCGCTCTCGGTCACGGAGGTCTCGGTCACTGGGCGGCCTTTCGGGTTTCGGCGCCGACGGCCTCGGCGAGGGTCGCGTACGGGCTGACGGCCAGGCGCGCGGCCAGGCCCTTGTGGATGGCGCGGGCGTAGAACGGGCCCTCGTAGATGAACGCGCTGTACCCCTGGATCAGGGTCGCGCCGGCCAGGATCCGCTGCCAGGCGTCCTCGGCGTTCTCGATGCCCCCGACGCCCACCAGCACCAGGCGGTCGCCCACACGGGCGTACAGGCGGCGCAGGACCTCCAGGGAGCGCTCCTTGACCGGGGCGCCGGACAGGCCTCCGGTCTCCTTCACGAGGGACGGGGCGGACTTCAGACCCAGCCCCTCCCGCGCGATGGTGGTGTTCGTCGCGATGATGCCGTCCAGGCCCAGCTCCAGGGCCAGGTCCGCGACCGCGTCCACGTCCTCGTCCGCGAGGTCCGGCGCGATCTTCACCAGGAGCGGGACCCGGCGGTCGGTCACGGTGCGGTCCGCGGCCTCCCGTACGGCCGTCAGGAGCGGCCGGAGGGACTCGGTGGCCTGGAGGTTGCGCAGGCCCGGCGTGTTCGGCGAGGAGACGTTCACGACCAGGTAGTCCGCGTGGCGGGCCAGGCGCTCGGTGGAGGCGACGTAGTCCGCCACCGCCTCCTCCTCCGGCACGACCTTGGTCTTGCCGATGTTGACGCCCACGACGGTGTTGAAAACGGGCACGCGGGCAGCCAGGCGGGCCGCCACGGCCGCGGAGCCCTCGTTGTTGAAGCCCATCCGGTTGATCAGCGCGCGGTCCGGCACGAGCCGGAACAGCCGCTTCTTGGGGTTGCCCGGCTGTGCCTGCGCCGTGACCGTGCCGATCTCGATGTGGTCGAAGCCGAGCATGGACATGCCGTCGATGGCGACGGCGTTCTTGTCGAAGCCCGCGGCGAGGCCGAAGGGGCCGTGCATACGCAGCCCGAGCGCCTCGGTGCGCAGCTCCTTGTGGCGCGGGGCCAGGGCCGCCGCCACGAAGGTGCGCAGCACCGGGGTGCGGACCGCGAGCCGGATCCAGCGGAAGGCCAGGTAGTGGGCCTGCTCCGGGTCCATCCGCTTGAAGACGAGGTCGAAGAAGAGTTTGTACATGTCGAGAAGATCCCTTGTGCGCTCATGAAGAGGGGGACACCGACGCGCATCGCGCATCCGTGTCCCCCTCCTCGTACGGGCTGCTAGTCGCGGGCCGCGGTCAGGTGCTCCGCGTGCTCCTGGAGCGAGCGGACGCCCACGTCGCCGTGGTTGAGCGCGTCGATGCCCTGGACGGCCGCGGCGAGCGCCTGAACCGTGGTCAGGCACGGGACGCTGCGCGCCACGGCCGCCGTGCGGATCTCGTAGCCGTCGAGGCGGCCGCCGGTGCCGTACGGCGTGTTGACGATCAGGTCGACCTGGCCGTCGTGGATCAGCTGGACGATGGTCTTCTCGCCGTTCGGGCCCTCGCCCTCGCTGAGCTTGCGCACCACGGTGGCGTTGATGCCGTTGCGGCGCAGCACCTCGGCGGTGCCGGAGGTGGCCATGAGCTCGAAGCCGTGGGCGACCAGCTCGCGGGCCGGGAAGATCATCGAGCGCTTGTCGCGGTTGGCGACGGAGATGAACGCGCGGCCCTTGGTGGGCAGCGGGCCGTAGGCGCCGGCCTGCGACTTGGCGTACGCCGTGCCGAAGACGGAGTCGATGCCCATGACCTCGCCGGTGGAGCGCATCTCCGGGCCGAGGACGGTGTCGACGCCGCGGCCGTGGATGTCGCGGAAGCGCGACCACGGCATGACGGCCTCCTTGACGGAGATCGGCGCGTCGAGCGGCAGGGTGCCGCCGTCGCCGGTCTTCGGCAGCATGCCCTCTTCGCGCAGCTCGGCGATGGTGGTGCCGAGCGAGATGCGGGCGGCGGCCTTCGCGAGCGGGACCGCGGTCGCCTTCGAGGTGAAGGGGACGGTGCGGGAGGCGCGCGGGTTGGCCTCCAGGACGTAGAGGATGTCACCCGCCATCGCGAACTGGATGTTGATCAGACCGCGGACGCCGACGCCCTTGGCGATGGCCTCGGTGGAGGCGCGCAGCCGCTTGATGTCGAAGCCGCCGAGGGTGATCGGGGGCAGGGCGCAGGCAGAGTCGCCGGAGTGGATGCCGGCTTCCTCGATGTGCTCCATGACGCCGCCGAGGTAGAGCTCGGTGCCGTCGTAGAGGGCGTCGACGTCGATCTCGATGGCGTCGTCGAGGAAGCGGTCGACCAGCACGGGGCGGGTCGGCGAGATCTCGGTGGACTCGGCGATGTACGACTCGAGGCGGGCCTCGTCGTAGACGATCTCCATGCCGCGGCCGCCGAGCACGTAGGACGGGCGGACGAGGACCGGGTAGCCGATCTCGTCGGCGATGGCCTTCGCACCTGCGAAGGTGGTCGCGGTGCCGTGCTTGGGGGCGGGCAGGCCGGCCTCGGCGAGGACCTGGCCGAAGGCGCCGCGGTCCTCGGCGGCGTGGATGGCCTCCGGGGAGGTGCCGACGACGGGGACGCCGTTGTCCTTGAGGGCCTGCGCGAGACCCAGCGGGGTCTGGCCGCCGAGCTGCACGATGACGCCCGCGATCGGGCCCGCGAGGGACTCGGCGTGGACGATCTCCAGCACGTCTTCGAGCGTGAGCGGCTCGAAGTACAGGCGGTCGGAGGTGTCGTAGTCGGTGGAGACGGTCTCCGGGTTGCAGTTGACCATCACGGTCTCGTAGCCGGCGTCGCTGAGCGCGAAGGAGGCGTGGACGCAGGAGTAGTCGAACTCGATGCCCTGGCCGATGCGGTTCGGGCCGGAGCCCAGGATGATCACCGCGGGCTTGGTGCGGGGCGCGACCTCGGACTCCTCGTCGTACGAGGAGTAGAAGTACGGGGTCTTCGCGGCGAACTCGGCGGCGCAGGTGTCGACCGTCTTGTAGACCGGGCGGACGCCGAGGGCGTGGCGGACCTCGCGGACGACGTCCTCGCGCAGGCCGCGGATCTCGGCGATCTGGGCGTCGGAGAAGCCGTGCCGCTTGGCCTCGGCGAGGAGCTCGGGCTCGAGCTTCTCGGCGCCGGCGAGCTCGTCGGCGATCTCCTTGATCAGGAAGAGCTGGTCGACGAACCAGGGGTCGATCTTCGTGGACTCGAAGACCTCTTCCTGGGTGGCGCCGGCGCGGATGGCCTGCATGACGGTGTTGATGCGGCCGTCGGTCGGGCGGACCGCGGTGGCCAGCAGCTCGGCCTTGTCGCCGGGGTCTCCGACGAAGGTGAACTGCGAGCCCTTCTTCTCCAGGGAACGCAGGGCCTTCTGGAGGGCCTCGGTGAAGTTGCGGCCGATGGCCATGGCCTCGCCCACCGACTTCATGGTGGTGGTGAGGGTGGCGTCGGCCAGCGGGAACTTCTCGAAGGCGAAGCGCGGGGCCTTGACCACGACGTAGTCGAGGGAAGGCTCGAAGGAGGCCGGCGTCTTCTCGGTGATGTCGTTGGGGACCTCGTCGAGCGTGTAGCCGATGGCCAGCTTGGCGGCGATCTTGGCGATCGGGAAGCCGGTGGCCTTCGACGCGAGCGCCGAGGAGCGAGAGACGCGCGGGTTCATCTCGATGACGATGACGCGGCCGTCGACCGGGTCGATCGCGAACTGGATGTTGCAGCCGCCGGTGTCGACGCCGACCTCGCGGATGATGGCGATGCCGATGTCACGCAGCCGCTGGTACTCGCGGTCGGTGAGGGTCATCGCCGGGGCGACGGTGATGGAGTCGCCGGTGTGGACGCCCATCGGGTCGAAGTTCTCGATGGAGCAGACGACGACCACGTTGTCCTTGGTGTCGCGCATCAGCTCCAGCTCGTACTCCTTCCAGCCGAGGATGGACTCCTCCAGGAGCACCTCGGTGGTCGGGGAGAGCATCAGGCCCTGGCCTGCGATGCGGCGCAGCTCGTCCTCGTCGTGGGCGAAGCCGGAGCCGGCGCCGCCCATGGTGAAGGAGGGGCGGACGACGACGGGGTAGCCGCCCAGGGTGTCGACGCCCTTGATGACGTCGTCCATGGAGTGGCAGATGACCGAGCGGGCGGACTCGCCGTAGCCGATCTTGGCCTTGACGGCCTCGACGACACCCTTGAAGAGGTCGCGGTCCTCGCCCTTGTTGATGGCCTCGACGTTGGCGCCGATGAGCTCGACGCCGTACTTCTCCAGCACACCCTGCTCGTGCATGGAGATCGCGGTGTTCAGCGCGGTCTGGCCGCCGAGGGTCGGGAGCAGCGCGTCGGGGCGCTCCTTCGCGATGATCTTCTCGACGAACTCGGGGGTGATCGGCTCGACGTACGTGGCGTCGGCGATCTCCGGGTCGGTCATGATCGTCGCCGGGTTGGAGTTCACCAGGATGACCCGCAGGCCCTCGGCCTTGAGGATGCGGCAGGCCTGGGTGCCGGAGTAGTCGAACTCGGCGGCCTGTCCGATGACGATCGGGCCGGAGCCGATGACCAGGACGGACTGGATATCGGTGCGCTTAGGCACGCTCGGCCTCCAACTGGGCGGTTTCCATCAAAGACGTGAAACGGTCGAAGAGGTACGCGGCGTCGTGCGGGCCGGCGGCCGCTTCGGGGTGGTACTGGACGGAGAAGGCCGGCTGGTCGAGCAGCTGGAGGCCTTCGACGACCTGGTCGTTCAGGCAGACGTGGGAGACCTCGGCGCGGCCGTAGGGGGTCTCGGAGACCTTGTCGAGCGGCGCGTCCACGGCGAAGCCGTGGTTGTGCGCGGTGATCTCGACCTTGCCGGTGGTGCGGTCCTGCACCGGCTGGTTGATGCCGCGGTGGCCGTACTTCAGCTTGTACGTGCCGAAGCCGAGCGCGCGGCCCAGGATCTGGTTGCCGAAGCAGATGCCGAAGAGCGGGGTCTTGCGCTCCAGGACGCCCTGCATGACGGCGACGGGGCCGTCGGCGGTGGCCGGGTCGCCCGGGCCGTTGGAGAAGAACACGCCGTCCGGCCGGACCGCGTAGACGTCCTCGACGGTGGCGGTGGCGGGCAGCACGTGGACCTCGATGCCGCGTTCGGCCATCCGGTGCGGGGTCATGCCCTTGATGCCGAGGTCGACGGCGGCGACGGTGAACTTCTTCTCGCCGATGGCGGGGACGACGTACGTCTCCTTGGTGGCGACCTCGGCGGAGAGGTTCGCGCCCTTCATCTGCGGGGAGGCCTGGACCTTCGCCAGCAGGGCCTCGTCGCGGACGTGCGCCCAGGCCTCGCCCGAGAAGATGCCGACGCGCATGGCGCCGCGCTCGCGCAGGTGGCGGGTCAGCGCACGGGTGTCGATGCCGCAGATGCCGACGACGCCCTGCTTGACCAGCTCCTCGTCCAGCGAGCGCTGCGAGCGCCAGTTGGAGGGGACGCGGGCGGGGTCGCGTACGACGTACCCGGCGACCCAGATGCGGGAGGACTCGGGGTCCTCGTCGTTGACGCCGGTGTTGCCCACGTGCGGGGCTGTCATCACGACGACCTGCCGGTGGTACGACGGGTCGGTGAGGGTCTCCTGGTAGCCGGTCATGCCGGTGGAGAACACGGCCTCGCCGAAGGTCTCCCCCACGGCGCCGTAGGCGCGGCCGCGGAACATCCGACCGTCCTCCAGGACGAGTACGGCGGGAGCTTTGGCTGCTCCCCTGGTGGAGGTCGTCATCGTTCGGCGCCTTCCGTCGTGATGGATTGGTTCATGAGATTGAGTGCTTCGACCCAGGCGGCGTGTTCGGCCGCGCGGTCGGAGCGGAATCCGGAGTCGATCAGCTTGTCGCCGTGCGCCCAGGTGACGACGAGGAGACCGCCCTCGGTGAGTACCTTGCCCGCGATTCCCTTGTCGAGGCGGGCGCCGCGCAGCTGCGCGGCCGGTACGAAGAAGTCGGTGGCACCCGGACGGACCACGTCGAGGCCCGCGTCGGTGAGTGTGAGCTCGACCCGGCTGCGGACGCCCAGACCGTGGGCGACGATCCGGTCGAGCCACTGCCCGGCGGTGGTGGACCCGTGGTACCGGCCGGTCAGGGCCAGCCGGTGCTCGGGGAGACCGCCGGGGGCGGCGGGCAGCTCCGGCAGATCGCTCTGCAGGGCGCCACGCCATTTCCAGCCCTGCCGCATCAGCCAGTACACGAACGCGATGAAGACGAGCAGACCGATCACCCACGCGAGGCGGGCGCCCCAGTCCGTCACCTCCGCCGACCGTCGTTCGGCGGCCTCGGCGGCCAGTTGGATTACTGCAGGTGTCACGCCAGATTCCCGTCCACGACCGTTGCCCGGCCCCGCAGGAAGGTGTGAGTGACGCGACCCGGCAGCTCACGGCCCTCGTAAGGCGTGTTGCGGCTGCGGGAGGCGAAGTGTGCGGGGTCCACGACACCACGGTACGAGGTATCGACCAGCGTCAGGTTCGCGGGTTCACCTGCCGAGACGGGGCGGCCGTGGTTGTCCAGGCTGCCGATCCGCGCCGGGGCGAAGGACATGCGCTCGGCGACGCCCGCCCAGTCGAGCAGTCCGGTCTCCACCATCGTCTGCTGGACGACGGAGAGCGCGGTCTCCAGGCCCACCATGCCCATGGCGGCGGCGGCCCACTCGCAGTCCTTGTCCTCGTGGGGGTGCGGGGCGTGGTCGGTGGCGACGATGTCGATCGTGCCGTCGGCGAGCGCCTCGCGCAGGGCCATCACGTCGCGCTCGGTGCGGAGCGGCGGGTTGACCTTGTAGACCGCGTTGTACGAGCGGACCAGCTCGTCGGTGAGGAGCAGGTGGTGCGGGGTGACCTCGGCGGTGACGTCGATGCCGCGGGACTTGGCCCAGCGGACGATCTCGACGGAGCCGGCCGTGGAGAGGTGGCAGATGTGCACGCGGGAGCCGACGTGCTCGGCGAGGAGGACGTCGCGGGCGATGATCGACTCCTCGGCGACGGCCGGCCAGCCGCCCAGACCCAGCTCGGCGGAGACGACACCCTCGTTCATCTGGGCGCCCTCGGTGAGGCGGGGCTCCTGGGCGTGCTGGGCTACGACGCCGCCGAAGGCCTTCACGTACTCCAGGGCGCGGCGCATGATCACGGCGTCGTCGACGCACTTGCCGTCGTCGGAGAAGACGGTGACACGGGCCGCGGACTCGTGCATGGCGCCCAGCTCGGAGAGCTGCTTGCCCTCGAGGCCGACGGTGACGGCGCCGATGGGCTGCACGTCGCAGTAGCCGGACTCCTTGCCGAGCCGCCAGACCTGCTCGACGACGCCGGCGGTGTCGGCGACGGGGAAGGTGTTCGCCATGGCGAACACGGCGGTGTAGCCGCCGGAGGCGGCGGCGCGGGTGCCGGTCAGGACGGTCTCGGAGTCCTCGCGGCCGGGCTCGCGCAGGTGGGTGTGCAGGTCGACGAGGCCGGGGAGGAGGACCTGGCCCTCGGCCTCGATGACGGTGGCGCCCTCGGCGGACAGGTTCTGACCGACCGCTGCGATGGTCTCGCCGTCGATCAGGACGTCCTGCGCCTCGCCGCCGAGTACCTTCGCCCCACGAATCAGGATCTTGCTCATGATTACTTGCTCTCCTCGATACGGGGCGTGCTGGTGGTGGTGACGGCGGGCTCGGAGCCTCCGAGCAGCAGGTACAGGACGGCCATCCGGGTGGACACGCCGTTGGCGACCTGCTCGACGGCGGTGCAGCGGTCGGAGTCGGCGACCTCGGCGGTGATCTCCATGCCGCGGTTCATCGGGCCGGGGTGCATGACGATGGCGTGCTCGGGCATCTTGGCCATGCGGTCGCCGTCGAGCCCGTACCGGCGGGAGTACTCGCGCTCGGTCGGGAAGAAGGCGGCGTTCATGCGTTCGCGCTGCACACGCAGCATCATGACCGCGTCGGACTTCGGCAGCACCTCGTCGAGGTTGTACGAGACCTCGCAGGGCCAGCTCTCGACGCCGATCGGGACCAGGGTCGGCGGGGCCACCACGGTGACCTCGGCGCCGAGCGTGTGGAGCAGCTGGACGTTGGAGCGGGCGACCCGGCTGTGCAGGACGTCGCCGACGATGGTGATGCGGCGGCCGTTCAGGTCCTTGCCGAGGCCGGCGTCGCGGCCGACCAGGCGGCGGCGCATGGTGAAGGCGTCCAGCAGGGCCTGGGTGGGGTGCTCGTGGGTGCCGTCGCCGGCGTTGACGACGGCGGAGTCGATCCAGCCGGAGGTCGCGAGCCGGTAGGGGGCGCCGGAGGCGTGGTGGCGGATGACGACCGCGTCCGCGCCCATGGCCTCGAGGGTCAGCGCGGTGTCCTTCAGGGACTCGCCCTTGGAGACCGAGGAGCCCTTGGCGGAGAAGTTGATGACGTCGGCGGAGAGCCGCTTGGCGGCCGCCTCGAAGGAGATCCGGGTGCGGGTCGAGTCCTCGAAGAAGAGGTTGACGACCGTGAGGCCGCGCAGGGTGGGCAGCTTCTTGATCGGCCGGTCCGCGACGCGTGCCATCTCCTCGGCGGTGTCGAGGATGAGGACGGCGTCGTCGCGCGTGAGATCGGCGGCCGAGATGAGGTGGCGCTTCATCAGGGTGCTCCGTAAGTCGGTGAGGTCAGAGCGGCGGACTGGCTGGAGTGCAGGCAGGGCAGGCTCGCGCGCGGGCCCCGGCTTCGGGGCCCCGTCACGCGTACGGGCTACTGCCCGGCTGCCGTGTCGGTCCGCTGGCCGAGCAGCACGGCGTCTCGGCCGTCCTCCTCCTGGAGCTGGACCTTGACGGTCTCCCGCAGCGACGTGGGGAGGTTCTTGCCGACGTAGTCGGCGCGGATCGGCAGCTCGCGGTGGCCGCGGTCGACGAGGACCGCGAGCTGTACGGCGCGGGGGCGGCCGAGGTCGCCCAGTGCGTCGAGGGCGGCCCTGATGGTCCGGCCGGAGAAGAGCACGTCGTCGACGAGGACGACGAGGCGTCCGTCGATGTCGTCGCCGGGGATCTCGGTGCGGCCGATCGCGCGGGCGGGCTTCATCCGCAGGTCGTCGCGGTACATGGTGATGTCGAGGGATCCGACCGGGATCTTCGTGCCGGTGATCTCTTCGAGCTTGGCGGCCAGCCGGCGGGCGAGGTACACACCGCGGGTGGGAATGCCGAGGAGCACCACGTCGTCGGCGCCCTTGGCGCGTTCGACGATCTCGTGGGCGATGCGGGTCAGTACCCGCGCGATGTCCTGTGCCTCGAGCACGGGGCGCATCGCCTCGATGCCCTGGGCATCGACTTTCTGAGCAGCTTGAGCGTCCATGAAAAGGACCTCCTTCTCCGCCTCACGGGACGGACCTTAAAGGACGTCTGATGTACGTCCTCCACGGTACCAGGACCCTGGCGGGGAACCGGCACCGGGCCTGTGCACGCCCCTCGTACGTGGGCGTCGGAGAGCATTCGGCTTGACGCATGCAAGTAACGCTGCGTAACCTCACAGTGAGTTACCAGCCGCGCGGCGGAGCCGCACGTGGTCCATGTCGTCAGTGTCCATGTCGTCAAAGCGTCACAGCGTCCGGGAGCGTTATGTCCAGCGAATACGCCAAACAGCTCGGGGCCAAGCTCCGCGCCATCCGCACCCAGCAGGGCCTCTCCCTCCACGGTGTCGAGGAGAAGTCCCAGGGCCGGTGGAAGGCCGTGGTGGTCGGATCGTACGAGCGCGGGGACCGCGCCGTGACCGTCCAGCGCCTCGCCGAGCTGGCGGACTTCTACGGGGTGCCGGTGCAGGAGCTCCTGCCGGGCACGACTCCCGGAGGGGCGGCCGAGCCGCCGCCGAAGCTGCGCCTCGACCTGGAGCGCCTCGCGGGCGTGCCCGCCGAGAAGGCCGGGCCGCTGCAGCGGTACGCGGCGACCATCCAGAGCCAGCGCGGGGACTACAACGGCAAGGTGCTGTCGATCCGTCAGGACGACCTGCGCACCCTCGCCGTCATCTACGACCAGTCCCCCTCGGTCCTGACCGAGCAGCTGATCAGCTGGGGCGTGCTCGACGCGGATGCGCGTCGCGCCGTGGCGCACGAGGACATCTAGTCCCCGCGCCCAGGACCAGCAGAAACGTTACCGGCGTGGGCCGGGAGCCGGCCGTGGCTCCCGGCCCACGCCGGTTTCGCGTCTCCGGGCACAGCAGCGGAAGCGGAACCACAGCAGGAGCACGAACAGAAGCAGAAACGGAGGGCCCGCGGCGCATGTGCGCTGCGGGCCCTCCGTTCTCGCCTGACCGCCGGGAGCTACTCGCCCCGGCGCAGGCTCGGCTTCAGGTCCTTGAAGCGGGCCAGCAGCCCGTTCACGAACGAGGGGGACTCGTCCGTCGAGAATTCCTTGGCCAGCTGGACGGCCTCGTCGATGGCCACGGCGTCCGGGGTGTCGTCCACCCAGATCAGCTCGTAGGCACCGAGCCGCAGGATGTTCCGGTCCGCGACCGGCATGCGGTCGATTTCCCAGTCCACGGCGTAGGTGACGATCAGGTCGTCGATGCGGTTCACCTTGTCGGCGTAACCCTCGACGAGATCCATCGTGAAGGCGCTGACGGGCGGCTGCCGGTCGTCCGACCGCGTGTGGCGGATCCAGTCCGCGAGGACCTCGCGCACGGGCACCCCGCGCTGGTCGGCCTCGAACAGGATCTGGAAGGCGCGCTTGCGCGCGTTGCTGCGGGCAGCCACGGTTAGCTGCTCACCCGGCCGAGGTAGTCGCTGGTACGGGTGTCGACCTTGACCTTCTCGCCCGTGGTGACGAAGAGCGGGACCTGGATCTCGTAGCCGGTCTCCAGGCGCGCCGGCTTGGTGCCACCGGTGGAGCGGTCGCCCTGGACGCCCGGGTCGGTGTGCTCGATGACGAGCTCGACGGCGGCCGGGAGCTCGACGTAGAGCACCTCGCCCTCGTGCTGGGCGACCGAGGCGGTGAAGCCCTCGATGAGGAAGTTGGCGGCGTCGCCGACGGCCTTGCGGTCGACCATCAGCTGGTCGTAGGTCTGCATGTCCATGAAGACGAAGTAGTCGCCGTCCATGTACGAGAACTGCATGTCGCGGCGGTCGATGGTGGCCGTCTCGACCTTCGTGCCGGCGTTGAACGTCTTGTCGACGACCTTGCCGGAGAGCACGTGCTTGAGCTTGGTGCGCACGAAGGCCGGGCCCTTGCCGGGCTTGACGTGCTGGAACTCGACGACGGACCAGAGCTGGCCGCCGTCGAGCTTGAGCACCATGCCGTTCTTGAGGTCGTTCGTGGAAGCCACGGTTGCGGAATCTCCTGCACTGGAAGACCACGGGTGCGCGCACAGCCCGCCGCAGCGGGCTAGAGCGCGAGCAGCTCCTTGGTCGTAATGGTGAGTAGCTCGGGACCGCCGTCCGCCTCGGGGCGTACGACGAGCGTGTCATCGATCCGGACACCTCCCCGGCCCGGGAGGTGAACCCCCGGTTCGACGGTGACCGGCACGCAAGCGTCCAGTTTACCCATTGCCGTAGGTGCAAGCTGCGGGTCCTCGTCGATTTCGAGGCCGACGCCGTGTCCGGTCCACGGAGCGATCGATTCACCATGTCCTGCGGAGTCCAGTACGGAGCGCGCGGCACGGTCGACCTCGCGGTACGCGGCGCCGGGCACGAGGGCCTCGCGTCCTGCCCGCTGGGCCGCGAAAACAAGATCGTAGAGCTCGATCTGCCAGTCGGCGGGGCTGGTGCCGATCACGAACGTCCGGCCGATCTCGCAGCGGTAGCCGCGGTAGTTGGCCCCGAGGCAGACGGAGAGGAAGTCGCCCTCCTCGACACGACGGTCGGACGGCCGGTGCCGGGAACTGCCCGAGTTCGGCCCCGTGCCGACGGAGGTCGGGAAGGCCGGTCCGTCGGCCCCGTGGTCGACGAGGCGGCGCTCCAGCTCCAGGGCGAGATGGCGTTCGGTGCGGCCCACCAGGATCGACTCCAGCAGTTCGCCGAGCGCCTGGTCGGCGATCTCGGCGGCGATCCGCAGGCAGGCGATCTCCTCCTCGTCCTTGACGAGGCGCTGCTGCTCCACGGAGGTCCCGAGATCGGCGAGCCGCAGCTTGGGCGCAACGGAGCGCAGGGCGCGGTGCCGGGCGACGGTGAGGTGGTGCTCCTCGACGGCCAGCGACTCGGCGCGCAGGGAGCCGGCCATGTCGCCGGCCGCGACGGCGGCGTCGCTGCCGGGGGCGGACAGCACGGAGAGTCTGAGCTGATCGTCGAGGCGGCCCTCGTCGGCTTCGCCGCTGGGCGGACCGACGGTGAACAGCATGTCCTCACCGCCCGGCCCGACGAGCAGGACGGCGCCCGGCGGGGACGCCCCGGCGAGGTAGCGGACGTTCGCCGGACGCGTGATCAGTGCGGCGGCGTTCCCCGCGGCGGCGCAGCGGTCGCGAAGCAGGCCCCGGCGGGCCGCGTACACGTCTGACATGTCTTCGAGCGTACGAGCGCCCCGCGCATCCGGCCTGGTGAGCACGCCCGTACGAGGGCCCGGCCGCGCGGGGGCGGTCAGAAGGCGGGTGCCGCGATGGCTCGGGCCAGGGCTTCGTCCAGGGCCCGGGACGTGCCTTCCACGTCCAGATCCGAGTTGTCGATGATCGGCAGGCCGGAGCCGTACCAGCCGGCCATGCGGCCGTGGATGCGGGCGACTTCCTCGTCGGAGAGGCGCCGGTTCCCCGAGCGGGCGGCATTGCGCTCGAGGACGATCTCCAGGCCGGGAAGGAGGACGACGGGCAGCAGGGCGGGGCCGACGTGACGCTTCCAGCCGCCCAGGCCGACCACCGGCCGGTCCGGGAAGACGGCGTCGTCGAGGATGCAGGAGATCCCGTTGGCCAGGAAGTTGCGGGCGGCGAAGCCGCAGGTGCGGCGGGCCAGCCGGTACTGGGCCTCGGAGTGGTCGTTCCAGCCGGCCTGCGGGTCCGCGAAGCCCGCACACACCCATTCCCGGACGTCGTCCAGGCTTACGTGCGCGGTCGGCACCGGCCGGGTGCTGGCCCAGTGCCGGGCCACCGTGGTCTTCCCCGCGCCCGCCGGGCCGATCAGCAGCACGGCCAGCGTGGCGCCGCCGGTGCCGGGCACCGCGGGCGGCAGCGGAATATGCCCCGTCGTGGCCTCGGGGCCGGACGGCGGTGGCGGCGGCACGTGCGGCGGCGGTGCCTGCGGCGGCGCAGGCACCGGCCACCCCTGCGCAGGGGGTATCGGCGGCTGCGGGGGCGCCGCCGGCTGATGTCCCGGCTGCCCCCAGCCCGCCCCGCCGCCCCCCACTCCTTGCTGCATCCGCTGCCACTCCGTCTCGTTTCCACCGACTGATGCGAGAACGTTATATGACCGCAGGGGCGGAGCCGCCCACCAGCAGCGTCAGACTTCGTCCGCCAGTGCGCGGAGCGCCAGCCGGTACGAGCCGATGCCGAAGCCCGCCACCGTTCCGGTCGCCACCGATGCGATGACCGACGTGTGCCGGAACTCCTCGCGTGCGTACGGGTTCGAGATGTGCACCTCGATCAGCGGCGCGGTGCGCTGCGCGGCCGCGTCCCGCATGGCGTACGAGTAGTGCGTGAAGGCGCCCGGGTTGATCACGACCGGGATCTTGCCGTCCGCCGCCTCGTGCAGCCAGCGCACTATGGCGCCCTCGTCGTTGGTCTCGCGGACCTCGACGTCGAAGCCGAGCTCCTCGCCCAGCGCGCGGCAGCTCTCCACGAGCCCGGCGTACGAGGTGGCCCCGTAAACGTCGGGCTCGCGCGACCCGAGCCGGCCCAGGTTCGGGCCGTTCAGTACGAGCACCTTGCGGCTCACGCCGACACCTCGCCGTACGCGGCGATCAGGTGCGCCGGGTCGGGGCCCTCGAGAACGGTGGGCTTGGCCAGTCCGTCGAGGACGATGAAGCGCAGCAGGTTGCCACGGGACTTCTTGTCGACCTGCATGGCCTGGAGCAGCTGGGGCCACTGGTCGCCGCGGTAGGTCAGCGGCAGGCCGACGGCGGCGAGGATCTCCCGGTGCCGGTCGGCCGTCGCGTCGTCGAGCCGGCCGGCGAGCCGGCCGAGTTCGGCGGCGAAGACCATGCCGACCGATACGGCAGCGCCGTGCCGCCACTTGTAGCGCTCGTTCTTCTCGATGGCGTGCGCGAGCGTGTGCCCGTAGTTGAGCATCTCGCGCAGCCCGGCCTCCTTGAGGTCGCTGGAGACCACGTCCGCCTTGACCCGGATGGAGCGCGTGATCAGCTCCGCGGTGTGCGGGCCGTCGGGCGTGCGGGCCGCCGCCGGGTCCGCCTCGATCAGGTCGAGGATCACCGGGTCGGAGATGAAACCCGCCTTGATGATCTCTGCGAGGCCGCTGACGTAGTCGTTGACCGGCAGCGAGTCCAGTGCCGCCAGGTCGCACAGCACGCCGGCCGGCGGGTGGAAGGAGCCCACCAGGTTCTTGCCCTCGGCGGTGTTGATGCCGGTCTTGCCGCCGACGGCCGCGTCGACCATCGCGAGGACGGTGGTCGGCACGGCGATCCAGCGCACCCCGCGCAGCCAGGTGGCCGCGACGAAGCCCGCGAGGTCCGTGGTGGCTCCGCCGCCGACGCCGACGATCACGTCGGTGCGGGTGAACCCGGACTGGCCGAGCGCCTTCCAGCAGTACGCGGCGACCTCGGCCGTCTTGGCCTCCTCGGCGTTCGGCACCTGGATGGCGACCGCCTCGTAGCCCTGCCCGGCCAGGTCGTCGCGCAGTGCCTCACCGGTCGAGGCCAGCGCCTCGGGGTGGATCACGGCGACCCGCTGGGCCTTCGTACCGATCAGTGCGCCGAGCTCACCGAGCAGCTGCCGGCCGACCAGCACGTCGTACGCGTCGTGTCCGGCTACTGCACCGACCTGGATGCGCGTCACCTGGTCTGTCATACGTCCTTCAACTCCAGAGCGTCGAGGACCGCCTGGGCGACCTCTTCGGGGGTGCGGTCGTCGGTGGCCACCACGACGCGCGCGACTTCGGTGTACAGGGGGCGCCGGGCCTCCATCTGCTCGCGCCACTGGCGGCGCGGGTTGACGGCGAGCAGCGGGCGCGCGGCGCCCAGGCCGACGCGCCGGACGGCTTCCTCGACGTCCATGGAGAGGTAGGCGACGGGCAGGCCGGCCAGCAGCTCCCGGGTACCTGCGTCGAGGACGGCGCCGCCGCCGAGGGCGAGGATTCCGGTGTGCTGGGCGAGGCCGGCGGCGACCGCCTGCCGCTCCAGCTCACGGAAGTACGGCTCGCCCTCGTCGACGAAGATGTCCGAGATCTCGCGGCCCTGGGCCGCGACGATGTCGGCGTCGGTGTCCCGGTAGGGGACGCCGAGCCGTTCGGCGAGCAGCGCCCCCACCGTGGACTTGCCGGACCCCATGGGGCCGACGAGGACGACCAGTGGTCCGCCCCTCACCGGATCTGCAGGTTGTCGAGGTACGACTGAACGTTGCGGCGGGTCTCGGGGACGGAGTCTCCGCCGAACTTCTCCACGACGGCGTCGGCCAGCACCAGGGCGACCATGGCCTCCGCGACGATGCCCGCGGCGGGCACGGCACATACGTCGGATCGCTGGTGGTGGGCCACCGCTGCTTCGCCGGTTGCCACGTCCACGGTCGCGAGGGCCTTCGGCACGGTCGCGATCGGCTTCATCGCGGCCCGTACGCGCAGCAGCTCGCCGGTGGTCAGACCGCCCTCGGTGCCGCCGGAGCGGCCGGAGGTGCGCTTGAGGCCCTCGGGGGTGGAGACGATCTCGTCGTGGGCCTGCGAGCCAGGCACGCGGGCCAGGTCGAAGCCGTCGCCGACCTCGACGCCCTTGATGGCCTGGATGCCCATCAGCGCGGCCGCGAGGCGGGCGTCCAGGCGGCGGTCCCAGTGCACGTGCGAGCCGAGGCCGACGGGCACCCCGTACGCGAGGACCTCGACGACACCGCCGAGGGTGTCGCCGTCCTTGTGGGCCTGGTCAATCTCCGCGACCATCGCCTTCGACGCGTCGGCGTCGAGGCAGCGCACCGGGTCGGCGTCGAGCTTGTCGACGTCGGCGGGGGTCGGGTAGACGCCGTAGGGGGCCTTGGCCGCGGCCAGCTCCACCACGTGCGAGACGATCTCGATGCCCGCGGTCTCCTTGATGAAGGACCGGGCGATGGCACCGAGGGCGACACGGGCGGCGGTCTCGCGGGCGCTGGCGCGCTCCAGGATCGGGCGGGCCTCGGAGAAGCCGTACTTCTGCATGCCCGCGAGGTCGGCGTGACCGGGGCGGGGGCGGGTCAGCGCCGCATTACGGCCGGTCTCCTTGAGCAGCGAGGGGTCGACCGGGTCGGCCGACATCACGGTCTCCCACTTCGGCCACTCGGTGTTGCCGATCATGACGGCGATCGGGGACCCTTGCGACAGCCCGTGGCGGACGCCGCCGAGGAAGGTGATCTCGTCCTGCTCGAACTTCATCCGGGCGCCACGGCCGTAGCCGAGCCGGCGCCGGGCCAGGTGTTCGGCCACCAGCTCGGTGGTGACCGGGACGCCGGCGGGAAGCCCCTCCAGCGTCGCCACCAGCGCCGGACCGTGCGACTCCCCGGCGGTCAGCCAACGCAACCTGCTCAACGATGCTCCTCATGCTCGCGCCTGGTACTGCGGCGGCGCGGCCGGGTGCGCGGCCCGGACCCGCCATACCCGATCCTCCCACGTCCGGGCCGGTGCACCGCCCTCCGGTCCAGCTGGCGGACGCCGGTGCACCCTCCCCACCCTGGCGGGTCGGGTTTCAGGCGAGCAAGATCAGTGTGCGCAGTGCATCAGGTGTGCCGGCCGGGCCTGGCCATGATCCGCCGGACACCTCCTAAGCGGTCTCGGGGAAGTGGGGCACGCCCCCGCGCCGCCCGGCACGGCGCCTCGCCGCGTTCTCGCAGCACCTGGTACGTCCAGCACAAGCGTGCCGCTCCGTCTTGCGATGCACCGCACCGCACCGGACGACGCGAAAACGCACCCCACTTCCCCGAGGCCGCTTAGTGGCGGGCGCGCAGGGCGGCCTCGCCGGCGGCCCGTATGGCGGCCAGCGGCGCGGTGTGGCGGCCGGTCATCTGCTCGACCTGGAGCACCGCCTGGTGGACGAGGAGGTCCAGGCCGCCGAGGAGGCGGCCGCCGCGCTGCGACCAGGCCGCCGCGAGGGCGGTCGGCCACGGGTCGTACAGGACGTCGAACAGGGTGCCCGGGCCGGCCGGTACGGCGGCTGCCAGCCAGTCCGTGGCGCTGGCCGGGGTGGTCGCGATGACCAGCGGCGCGCCGAGCCCGTCGGCGGCGTCCGCCCAGTCGGCCGTGCGGACGGCCACGCCGAGGCGCTCGCCCCACTCCTGCATCTCGTCGGCGCGGGCCCGGGAGCGCACGTACACCGTGACCTCGCCGGAGCAGATCCGGGCGAGGGCGGCCAGTGCCGAGGAAGCGGTGGCGCCGGCGCCGAGGATGGTGGCGTTCTCCACCTTGTCGACGCCGCGCTCATGGAGCGCGGAGACGATGCCGGGGATGTCGGTGTTGTCGCCGAGGCGCCGCCCGTCCTTGGTCAGGACGACCGTGTTGACCGCCTCGACCGAGGCGGCGGTGTCGCTGATGCCGTCGAGCAGCGGGATGACGGCGCGCTTGAGCGGCATCGTCAGGGACAGCCCGGCCCACTCGGGGCCGAGGCCGGCGACGAACTTCGGGAGCGCGGCCTCGTCTATCTCGAAGCGGTCGTAGGACCAGTCGTCGAGGCCGAGCTCCTGGTACGCGGCGCGGTGCAGCACCGGTGAGAGGGAGTGCTCGATCGGTGTACCGAGCACGGCTGCGCGTATCACTGCCCTGCCTTCTTCCGTTCCTCTTCGTACTTCTGGCGGTTCTGGTTGTGCTCGGCGTTCGTCACGGCGAAGAGCGTCTCGTTCTCGTTCACCGACACGAAGTAGTACCAGGGTCCGGTGGCCGGGTTGATCGCCGACTTGAGCGCGTCCGGGCCCGGGTTGCCGATCGGGCCGGCGGGCAGGCCCTTGATCTTGTAGGTGTTGTACGGGTCGTCGAGCTTGCGCAGGTCGCTGACGGCACCGACGTCCAGGGTGCTCTGGCCCTTGATGTAGTTGACCGTGGAGTCGAAGTCGAGCAGACCGTACGTCTCGGTGTTGCCCGGCTTGAGACGGTTGTAGACCACCCGGGAGATCTTGTCGAAGTCGTGCTGGTACTTGCCCTCGGCCTGGACGAGGCTCGCGACGGTGACGAGCTGCAGCGGGTTCGCGAGGCCCAGCTTGGAGGCCTGCCCCTGGAGGTCCGCGCTCGCGTAGGCCTCGTTGGACTTCGCCACCATCTGCTTGAGCAGCGACTCGGGGGTCGCGTCCTTGCTGATGTCGTAGCGGGCCGGGTAGAGGAAGCCCTCCAGCGGGTCCTTGATGTCCTTGCTGGTGTTGGCCCACTCGGGCAGACCGAGGTTCTTCGCCTCCTTGGTGGCGATGTCCTTGGTCGTGCCCTCCTTGCGCTTGAGCTTCTCGTCGATGGCCTTGTAGACCTGGATGTTCTTCCATCCCGGGATGACGTCCAGGGCGTTGACCCCGGCTCCGTTCACCATGAGGTCCACGGCGGCCTTGCCCGACATGCGCTCCTTCATCACGTAGGAGCCTGCCTGGATCGCACCGCCCTTGGGGTTGGCCTTGGCGGCGGCGACGAAGGCGTCCGCGCTCTTCACGACGCCGTGCGACTTGAGGATGCGGCCCATCTCACCGACGCCGGTGCCCTTGGGGATGTCGATGGCGACGGAGCCCTCGCCCTCACCGGCGTAGTCCTCGCCGGTGCTGAACTTGGACTTGATGTAGTCGTAGCCGTAGTAGCCGCCACCGCCGATGACGCCCACGATCACGACGGCTGCGATCAGGCAGGCCGCTCCGTTGCGGCGCTTGGGCTTGCCCTTCGGGCGGCCGCGGCGTCCGTCGGCGTCCGGCTCGTCGGAATCGTCGTCGCCTCCGCCGCCGCCGGGCAGGATCGAGGCCTCCTCGGCCTCTTCGTCGGCGTACTCCGCCTCCGGCTCTTGCTCCTGCTCCGTGACCAGGTGGCGCCGGCCCGGGGGCTGCGGCGGCGGGTAGGCCTCGGGGGTGCCGTAGAGGTCGGGGGCCTCGCCCGGGTAGCCGCCGACGGGCTGCTGGGCGTACGGGTCCGCGCCGAGGTACGGGTCGGCCTGCGGGACAGCGGTGTACTGGCCCTGGCCGGTGTCCCAGCCCTGGCCGTCGTAGACCGGCTGCTGCTGCGGCTGCGGGTGCAGCAGCTGTTGCTGCTGCTGGTGAGCCTGGTGGGGCTGCTGCGGGGCATAGCCCTGCTGCTGCTCCGGGTACTGCCCCTGCTGCCCGTACTGCTGCTGGTACTGGAGGTCCTGCGGGTACTGGTCCTGCGGGTACTGCTGATACTGCGGGTTCTGCTGGTACTGCTGGTACTGCTGCGGGTCCTGCTGGTACTGCGGCTCCTGCGGATGCTGCTGCGGGCCACCGGCATAGGGCATCTGAGCCTGCTGGGCCTCGTGCCCGGTCCACCCCTGGTCCCCGTACAGGGGGTCCTCAGGGTGCCACGGTTCGGGGCCACGGCCCCGGCCATACTCAGTCATCGATCCCCTAGAGCCGCGAGACGGAGGCAACGGCTACATCCGCCGCGGCACCCGGTTCCGCCTCTGAAGTGGTGGGCGACGACTTGTTCGAATGCCGCCGCATCGCGCGGAACGTTACCGTATCGCGATCAGACAACCACTTCGACGCACTCACCGGGCGGATTACCTGATACCCGTTCGGTCTCAAGAGCGTTCTGAAGGATCACCACTGCGGCCGCCTGGTCGATCACCGAACGGCCCTTCTTCGCGTTCTTCCCCGAGGCCCGAAGCCCCTGGGCGGCGGTGACCGTGGTCATCCGCTCGTCCACGAGACGGACCGTCACCGGCTTGATTCCCTTGGCGAGTTCCGTGGCGAAGGCGCGCACCTTGGCCGCGGCCGGCCCCTCCCGCCCGCTGAGCGAGCGGGGCAGGCCGACCACGACCTCCAGGGGTTCGTACTCCTCGACAAGCTGCCGCAGCCGCCGGTGGGCGAAGGGGATGTCCCGGCCCGGAACGGTTTCCACCGGTGTGGCCAACACCCCATCGGGGTCGCACGAGGCGACCCCGATACGGGCGTCCCCGACATCGATGGCGAGACGGCGGCCACGGCGCAGAGTCATGGTCAGACCGTCTCGACGACGAGGCGCTCGACCGCGGCGATGGCCTCGGGGATGGCGGCCGGGTTCTGGCCGCCGCCCTGGGCGACGTCCGGCTTGCCGCCACCGCCGCCGCCGAGGGTCTTGGCGGCGGTACGGACCAGGTCGCCGGCCTTGAGACCGCGCTCGCGCGCGGCCTCGTTGGTGGCGATGACCGTCAGCGGGCGGCCGCCCGCCGTGGTGAACAGGGCCACGACGGCCGGCCGGTCGCCCTGGATGCGGCCGCGGACGTCGAGGACCAGCTTGCGCAGGTCGTCGGCGCCGGTGCCGTCCGGGACGGTGCCCACGACGAGGGCGACGCCGCGGATGTCCTGGGCGTTCTCGGCGAGACCGGCGGCGGCCTGGAGGACCTTCTCCGCGCGGAACTTCTCGATCTCCTTCTCGGCGTCCTTCAGCTTGCCGAGCATGGAGGCGATCTTCTCCGGCAGCTCCTCCGGACGGCCCTTGACCAGCTCCTGGAGCTGGGCGACGACCGTGTGCTCCTTTGCGAGGAAGTTGTACGCGTCCACGCCGACGAGGGCCTCGACACGGCGCACGCCGGAGCCGATGGAGGACTCGCCGAGCAGCTTCACCAGACCCAGCTGGGCGGTGTTGCCGACGTGCGTACCGCCGCACAGCTCCTTGGAGAAGTCTCCGATGGTCACGACGCGCACGCGCTCGCCGTACTTCTCGCCGAACTCGGCGATGGCGCCCTGCTTCTTCGCCTCGTCGATGCTCATGATCTCGGCGGTGACGTCGAGCTCGCGCGACAGCACGTCGTTGATCTTCTGCTCGACGTCGGTGAGGACCGTGCCGGGGACGGCGTTCGGCGAGCCGAAGTCGAAGCGGAACCGGCCGGGCGAGTTCTCGGAACCGGCCTGGGCGGCCGTCGGACCGAGGGCGTCGCGCAGAGCCTGGTGGGTCAGGTGCGTGGCCGAGTGGGCGCGGGCGATGGCCCGGCGGCGGTTGATGTCGATGGCGGCGTACGCGGAGGCGCCCACCGTCACCTCGCCGACCTGGACCGAGCCCTTGTGCACGGAGACACCGGGGACCGGCTGCTGGACGTCGCGGACGTTGATGATGGCGCCCGAGTCGAGCTTGATCCGGCCCTGGTCGGCGAGCTGGCCGCCGCCCTCGGCGTAGAACGGGGTGCGGTCGAGGACGACCTCGACCTCGTCGCCCTCGGAGGCGGCGGGCGCGGAGACGCCGTTGACCAGGAGGCCGACGATGGTGGACTCGCCCTGGGTGGTGGCGTAGCCGGTGAACTCGGTGGCGCCGGAGCCGTCGGCGATCTCCCGGTAGGCGGACATGTCCGCGTGGCCGGTCTTCTTGGCCTTGGCGTCGGCCTTGGCGCGGTCGCGCTGCTCCTGCATCAGGCGGCGGAAGCCGGGCTCGTCCACGGAGAGGCCCTGCTCGGCGGCCATCTCCAGGGTGAGGTCGATCGGGAAGCCCCAGGTGTCGTGGAGCAGGAACGCCTTGTCGCCGGAGAGGACCGTGCCGCCGGCGGCCTTGGTCTCGGTCACGGCGGTGTCGAGAATGTTGGTGCCGCCCTTGACGGCCTTGAGGAAGGCGGCCTCTTCGGCGAGCGCGACGGTCTCGATGCGCTTGCGGTCGGTGACGAGCTCCGGGTACTGCTGCCCCATCGTGTTGATCACGACGTCGACGAGCTCCTGGACGACCGGGCCGGTGGCGCCCATGAGGCGCATGTTTCGGATGGCGCGGCGCATGATGCGGCGCAGCACGTAGCCGCGGCCCTCGTTGCCGGGGGTGACGCCGTCGCCGATGAGCATGACGGAGGTGCGGATGTGGTCGGCGACCACGCGCATCGACACGTCGGTGCCCTGGGCGGCGCCGTACTGCACGCCGGTCAGCTCGGTGGCCTTGTCCATGACCACGCGCAGGGTGTCGGTCTCGTACATGTTCTGCACGCCCTGCAGGATCATCGCGAGGCGCTCGAGACCCAGACCGGTGTCGATGTTCTTCGACGGCAGGTCGCCGAGGATCGGGAAGTCTTCCTTCCCGTCGCCGGCGCCGCGCTCGTACTGCATGAAGACCAGGTTCCAGATCTCCACGTAGCGCTCGTCGTTGACGGCGGGGCCGCCCTCGACGCCGAACTCCGGGCCGCGGTCGTAGTTGATCTCCGAGCACGGGCCGCACGGACCCGGGACGCCCATGGACCAGAAGTTGTCCTTCTTGCCCAGGCGCTGGATGCGCTCGACGGGGACGCCGATGACGTCACGCCAGATCGTCTCGGCCTCGTCGTCGTCGAGGTAGACGGTGATCCAGAGCTTCTCCGGCTCCAGGCCGTAGCCGCCGTCCGCCACGGAGCTGGTCAGCAGCTCCCAGGCGTACTTGATGGCGCCTTCCTTGAAGTAGTCGCCGAAGGAGAAGTTGCCGCACATCTGGAAGAACGTGCCGTGGCGGGTGGTCTTGCCGACCTCTTCGATGTCCGGCGTGCGGACGCACTTCTGCACGCTGGTGGCCCGCGGGGCCGGGGGCTTGGTCTCGCCGAGGAAGTACGGCTTGAACGGGACCATGCCCGCGTTGACCAGCAGCAGAGTCGGGTCGTCCGCGATGAGCGACGCCGAAGGGACAACGGCGTGACCGCGCTCCTCGAAGAAGCTCAGCCAGCGGCGGCGGATTTCAGCCGACTCCATCAGTGGTCCTCATTCCGGTTGTACGAACCCGTCGAGCGGTTCTCGTGGCTCGAGCGGTGGGTGGTCTTGTCGTTCTGGATGGCCCGCAGCCGCCGCTGCCCCGGGAGGGCGGTGACGTGGTCGGGCCGGGCTGGGTCCATGGCGTCCCGCCTGAGCCCCAGTGCGTCGTTCAGCTCGTCCTCGCGCTGCGACATTCCCGCCTTGACGTCGAGGGCGAAGTCCTTGAGGCGGTGGCCCGCCTCCACGGCCTTGTCGGCGGCCTGGGCGGCGAGGCTCTCCGGTGTCAGCTTCTTGAGCTGGCGGTTGACCTTGGTGGTGGCCCACACGCCGGCGGCTGCGCCGGCGGTGAACCAGAAGGCTCGGCGGAACATCGGAGGTTTCAGCCCTTCTGCTTCCGGCGCCGGGGCGTCGGCACCGTACGGCCAACGATCACGGTGTGGCTAGCGCCATTACTTCGTTGACGTCGGGGCGCCTTCTGCGGCGCGTCTTCCGTGGATTTGCCCAGTGCCTTGCGGACCCCGTAGCCGAAGGCCGCGACCTTGACCAGCGGCCCGCCGAAGGTGGAGGCCACGGTGGAGGACAGCGCGGAGGCGTTCGAGGTGACTTCCTGGACGTCGCTCGCGATGGCGTCGACCCGGTCGAGCTGGGTGCGCGCGGAGCGGACGGTGGTGGAGGCGTCCGCGAGCAGCGGGACGGCCTGGTCGGTCACGTCGGCCACCAGCTTGGTGGTCGCCTTGAGCACCTGGGCCAGCCTCACCAGCACGACGGCGAGGAAGGAGACCAGAATGGCCCAGAAGACGGCCACGAGGATCCCGGCCACCTCTCCACCGGACACGTTGCACCGCTCTCTGCCTGTTGATCACTACGTAGAAAAGTCGTTCTCCGACCCTATCGCGCCGGAGATCCACCGCCGTACCGGAATTCGCGGTCCGGCGGAACCGCCTTGTACGCAGCGCATCCGGACCAGTACCCTCCGTGTCCCATGCGACAGAGGCCCGTGCGACGGAGGACCTGCGGCAATCTTCCCTCGGAGCTGAGCCGCCTCGTCGGGCGGGGTGCGGAACTCGCCGAGGTCGGGAGGCTGCTGGAGGCCTCCCGGCTGGTCACCGTGACCGGCGTCGGCGGGGTGGGCAAGTCCCGGCTGGCGCTGGCGGCGGCCCGGGAGGCGGCCGAGGCGGCGGGTGCTGCGCAGGAACGCCACTGCGACGGCGTGTGGCTGGCCGAGCTGTCCTGCGTACGCGATCCGGCGCTGCTCGAACTCACGCTGGCGGAGTCGCTCGGGCTCACCGACCACACCACGCGGCCGCCCCGGACGGTCCTGGCCGAGCACCTCGCCGAGCGGCGGCTGCTGCTGGTCCTGGACGGGTTCGAGCAGCTGGTCGACGAGACCGCCGAGCTGGTGCGGGAGCTGCTGCGCCGCTCCCCCGGCCTGCGGGTGCTGGCCGCCGGGCGCCGGCCGCTGGACCTCGACGGGGAGCAGGCCTTCCCGCTGGCCCCGCCGGGCCCCGAGGAGGCGCTGGAACTGCTGGCCGAGCGGGCGGCGGCCGCCGATCCCGGCTTCGCGGTGACCGCGGCCAACCGGGCCGCACTGGTGGAGCTGTGCACCCGGCTCGACGGGATCCCGCTGGCGCTGGAGCTGGCGGCGGGGCGGCTGCGGGCGCTGTCGCCGGAGCAGGTGCTGACCCGGTTGGAGGACCGGTTCGCGCTGCTGACGGGTGGGACGCGCGGGGCCCTCCCGCGGCACCGGGCGCTGCGTACGGCGATCGGCTGGAGCCACGAGCTGTGCACCGCGCAGGAGCGGCTGCTGTGGGCGCGGCTGTCGGTGTTCGCCGGGCACTTCGACCTCGATGCCGTCGAGTACGTGTGCGCGGGAGCGGACCTGCCGGTGGAGTCCGTGCTGGACGTGCTCGGGGAGCTCCTGGCCCAGTCGCTGCTCGCCCGGGAGGAGACGGCGGCCGGGGTGCGCTACCGGATGCTGGAGACCGTACGGGTGTACGGGGCGGGGTGGCTGGAGTCGCTGGGCGACGCCGGGCGGCTGCGGCGGCGCCACCGGGACTGGTACGTGGGGCTGGCGACCTGGTGCGAGCTGGACTGGTTCAGCCCGCGCCAGCAGGAGGTGGCCGCGCTGGTGGAGGCGGAGCTGCCGAATCTGCGGCTGGCGCTGGAGTGCTGTCTGGAGGATCCGGACGAGGCACATCTGGGCCAGTACCTCGCGGGGACGCTGTGGTTCTACTGGGCCGGCTGCGGCCGGCTCACCGAGGGCCGGTACTGGCTGGACCGGATGCTGGAGCCCGGCCCGGCGGAGTCGGAGCACGCGGGGTCGCGGCTGAAGGCGCAGTGGGTGCTGGGCTACGTGGCGGCCCTGCAGGGCGATGCGGTGGCCTCGATGAGCGCCCTGTACGAGTGCCGGGACGGGGCGGCGCGGACCGGGAACCCGGTGGCGGCGGCGTACGCGGTGCACCGGCTGGGCTGCCTGGCGCTGGTCTCCGACGACATGGCGCGGGCCGGGGAGCTGCTGGGCTCGGCGCTGGAGCGGTACCGGGACGCCGGGGAGCTGAACAGCAATGTGCTGATGTGCCAGGTGGAGCTGGCGATGGCGCTGGCCTTCCAGGGGGATCCGGCGGGCGCGCTCTCGCTGTGCCGGGAGGTCCGGGACATCTGCGAGGAGCGCGGGGAGCGCTGGACGAAGGCGTACGCCCTGTACGTCCTCGCGTACGCGGCCCTGGACGCGGGGGCCACGGCCGAGGCCCGGCGGCTGCTGACCGAGTGCGTGACGATCAACCACACCTTCCGCGACCTGGTCGGGCTGGTGCTGGCGGTGGAGCTGCTGGCCCTGGTCACGGCGGTCGAGGGCCATCCGGCCGAGGCGGCGGTGCTCCAGGGCGCGGCGGAGCCGCTGTGGGACGGGGTGGGCCTTCAGCTGTTCGGCTCGGGCTACTTCAACGCCCCGCGGCTGATGTGCCGGGAGCGGGCGGGCGAGCTGCTGGGGGCGGAGCAGTACGAGGCGTGTGCGCAGCACGGCCGGAGCCTGTCGCCGGAGGAGGCGGTCGAGCGGGCGCTGCGGGCGCCGGAGCCGGCGGCGGCGCCGGAACCGCTGCCGAGGCCGCGGGCCGGGGAAGCGCCGGGCGCGGCGGGCGGTCCGGGGGGTCCGAAAAACAGGAAGCCCGTCGGCTCCCCCAAGGGGGAACCGACGGGCTGACCAGCCTGTGAGGCTACGGCCGCTGGATCAGCGGGCGTAGTACTCGACGACGAGCTGCTCGTCGCAGATGACCGGGATTTCCTTGCGGTTCGGGTCGCGGTCCAGGCGGAAGGCCAGGGCCTTCAGGTTGACCTGCAGGTAGCGCGGGGTCTCGCCCTCGCCTGCGTAGCCACCCTCACGGGCAACCTGGAACGGAACCTTCTCGCGGCTGCGCTCGCGCACGGTGATGACGTCGTCCGGACGGACACGGAACGACGGCTTGTCGACCTTGCCACCGTTGACCTCGATGTGGCCGTGAACGACCATCTGGCGGGCCTGGTAGATGGTGCGGGCGATGCCCGAACGCAGGACCAGGGCGTCGAGGCGACGCTCGAGCTCGACGACCAGCGCCTCGCCCGTCTTGCCTTCGGCCTTCTTGGCGCGGTCGTACGCGCGGGCCATCTGACGCTCAGAGATGTCGTACTGAGCGCGCAGACGCTGCTTCTCGAGCAGGCGAACCTTGTAGTCCGAGTTCTGCTTGCGGCCACGGCCGTGCTCGCCCGGCGGGTAGGGGCGAGCCTCGAAGTACTTGACGGCCTTCGGGGTCAGCGCAATGCCGAGGGCACGCGACTTCTTGACCTTGGGTCGCTTCTGGTTCACGGGGAACCTACCTCCATGTAAGTTAGGTGAGGCTTACCTTAGCGAGGAGGACGTAATGTCTCGACCACATGGGATCCCCCTGCCCAGTGCGCAGCGCAGTTCGAATTCAGACGAAACAGAATCCGCTTGCGCCGACGATAAGCAAGGTCAGCCGCGTCCCAGGGAAGGCGTTCGGCAGCTCACCGGAGCCGAACGCGTACGAACCCTCGTAGAGTCCAACGCCTCAGTATCCCTCACGCTGCCGGGTGCTGTTGACCAGCTGCGGTCTCTTGACCTGGCAGAGTTCGGGACAGGGATGCCGGCCGCTCGGACCGTCACCCCGGACGGGGACGTGATTCTCCTGGTGTCAGGGGAATCCGCGGCTGCCAGGGCAGCCGCTTACGCCCAGGACGACGACCTCACCGCCGTGATCGAGATCACGGATGTGGCGCCGGTGTCCGTGCCCCATCGTATCCGAGGCCGTGCGTGGCTGGCCGGGTGGCTGACGCAGGTGCGCGGGGACGACCGTGCGGCCTGCGCGGCGCTGCTGGCGGAGCGCCGGCCGGTGGGCGAACTCCTCGGGCTGCACGGCCGGCCGTCCTTCGTGATGCTGCGCCTGGAGGTCGGCGAGATCTCGGTGGACGACCTGTGGGGCGCGGAGCACGTGGAACCGGAGGACCTGGCCACGGTGGAACCGGACCCGATGGTGAACCACGAGACCGAGCTCCTCCAGCACCTGGCCGCCGCGCACCGCGACCGGATCGCGGACCTGTGCGCGGTGCTGGGTCCGCGGGAGAGCGCCGGCACGACCGCGGTCCCCCTGGCCTTGGACCGGCTGGGCCTGCGGGTCCGCTTCACGGGCGACGGCTCCTCCTTCGACGCCCGCTTCGACTTCCCGGCGCCGGTACGCGACGTCTGCGACCTGCGCCGGGCGATGCACCACCTGTTCGCGGCGGCGGGTCACCAGTAGCGAGGAAACCGCGATCGCCGGACACGCGTGATCTTCCTGTGCCACCGTGATGTCGCTTGGTGACGTCACAGCTACACGGAGGAGCACAATGGCTGTCCCGACCCCTGAGCAGAGCGCGGCTGTCGACTCCTTCAGGCGCGGGGACCACCTGGTCCTCCAAGCAGGCGCCGGGACGGGCAAGACCACGACCCTGGCCATGCTGGCGAAGGGCACGGCGGCACGCGGCCGGTACATCGCCTTCAACAAGTCCATCGCCGTCGACGCGGCCGGCAGGTTTCCCGGCACGGTGGAGTGCAGGACCGCCCACTCCCTTGCCTTCGGCGCGGTGGGCCGGGGCTATGCCTCGCGGCTGAACGCCCCGCGGGTCCCCGGCTGGAAGACCGGGGCCCTGCTCGGCATCGCGGTCGGCATGCGCGTGCGGATCGGCGAGCGCAACGTCAGCAACAAGGCGCTGTCGTACACCACGCTGCGGACCGTCACACGCTTCTGCCAGTCCGCGGACAGCACCATCCGGCGCCACCACGTCCCGCGGCTGCGCGGCATCGAGGCCGAACATCTCCACGCCCAGCTCGTCGACGTGGTGCTGCCGTACGCGGTCAAGGCCTGGGAGGACCTGCAGAACCCGCACGAAGGCGTGGTCCGGTTCGACCACGACCACTATCTGAAGATCTGGGCCCTCACCGACCCCGTGATCCCGGCCGACTTCCTGCTGCTGGACGAGGCCCAGGACACCAATCCGGTGGTCGAGAAGATCTTCACCGCGCAACGCGACCACGCCCAGCTGGTGATGGTCGGCGACTCGGCCCAGGCCATCTACGGATGGCGCGGTGCCAGGGACGTGATGAGCGGCTTCGACGGGACACAGCTGGCCCTGTCCCAGTCCTTCCGCTTCGGCTCCGCGCTCGCCGAGGAGGCCAACCGGTGGCTACACCTCGCCGAATCCCCGATCCGGCTGACCGGCACCCCGGCCATCGAGACCCGTCTGGAGCGGGTGGAGAAGCCGGAGGCCATCCTGTGCCGGTCCAACGTCGGCGCCATGCTCGAAGTCATGCGACTGCTGGAGGACGGCCGCAGGGTCGCCCTCGTCGGCGGCGGCGAGGCACTGAGCGCCCTCGCCCGGGCCGCGCGCGACCTCAAGGCCGGCAAGCGCAGTACGCACCCCGAGCTGATCCTCTTCGACTCCTGGGGGGAGCTCCAGGAGTACGCCGAGTACGACCCCTCGGGCCGGGACCTGCTGCCGCTCGTCGATCTGGTGGACGAGCACGGTGTCGACGTCATCCTGCGCGCCGTGGAACGGCTCTCCGCCGAACAGGGCGCCGAGATCGTGGTCTCCACCGCGCACAAGGCCAAGGGCCGCGAATGGGCCTCGGTCCGCATCGGCGAGGACTTCACCGAACCGGTGGATGCCGAGGAGACGGACGAGAACGGGGATCCGCTTCCCGGTGAGATCGACGACGCGGAGGCACGCCTCGCCTACGTCGCCGTCACCCGTGCGCGCCTCCGGCTCGACATCGGCGGCCTCGGCTGGATCAACCGGCGCCCCGACGGCCGTCCGGGCGCCGGACCCGCCGGCCCCTGGGACACGCTGGGACCTGCCCCGGAGTGACGGACCCGGGCGCCGGCGGCGCGGTCAGGCGCCACCGCGGAGGCGTTCGCGGACCTTTTCCACCACGTCCGCGTACCGCGCCTCCGCGCCGTACCGCGTCGGCTCGTAGTACCGCTTCCCGTGCACCGCATCAGGGGCGTACTGCTGTGCAGCGATCGCGCCCGGGACGTCGTGCGGGTACACGTAACCCACCGCGTGGCCCAGCTTCGCCGCGCCCTTGTAGTGCCCGTCCCGCAGATGCGTCGGCACCGGGCCCGCCAGCCCCGCCCGGACATCCGCCAGCGCCGCACCGATCGCGGTCGTCGCGGTGTTCGACTTCGGGGCCAGGGCCAGCGCGATCGTCGCGTGTGACAGGGTCAGCGCGGCCTCCGGGAAGCCGATCATCGCCACCGCCTGCGCCGCGGCCACCGCGAGCGGCAGGGCCGTCGGGTCCGCCAGCCCGATGTCCTCGCTCGCCGAGATCATCAGGCGGCGCGCGATGAACCGCGGGTCCTCCCCTGCCTCGATCATCCGCGCCAGATAGTGCAGCGCCGCGTCCACGTCCGAGCCGCGGATCGACTTGATCAGCGCACTCGCCACGTCGTAGTGCTGGTCCCCGTCCCGGTCGTACTTCACCGCCGCCCGGTCGACCGCCTCCTCCACCGTCTGGAGGCTGATCTCGGACTCCCCCTTGGCGATCGCCGAACCGGCACCCGCCTCCAGCGCCGTCAGCGCCCGCCGGGCATCGCCGCCGGCGATCCGCAGCAGGTGCGCCTCCGCGTCCGCCGGCAAGGTCACCGCCCCGCCCAGGCCCCGCTCCTCCGTCAGCGCCCGCCGCATCAGCGCGCTCAGGTCCTCGTCCGTCAGCGGCTCCAGCGTGAGCAGCAGCGACCGCGACAGGAGCGGGGAGATGATCGAGAAGTACGGGTTCTCCGTGGTCGCGGCGATCAGCGTCACCCAGCGGTTCTCGACGGCCGGGAGCAGCGAGTCCTGCTGGGCCTTGCTGAACCGGTGGATCTCGTCGAGGAAGAGGACCGTGTCCTTGCCGTACCCGCCGGCCGCCCGCTTGGCGCCCTCGATGACGGCGCGTACCTCTTTCACGCCCGCCGTGATCGCCGACAGCTCCACGAACCGCTTCTGCGTCGCCTGGCTCACCACGTACGCGAGGGTGGTCTTGCCGATGCCCGGCGGGCCCCACAGGATCACCGACGAGGCGCCGGCCGGACCGCCCGCCCCGTCCCCGACCAGCCGCCGCAGCGGTGATCCGGGCTTCAGCAGGTGCTGCTGGCCGACGACCTCGTCCAGGGTGCGGGGGCGCATCCGGACGGCGAGCGGGGAGCTCGCCGGATCCTTCTCCCGGCGGTCTTCGGCAGCGGCGGTGAACAGGTCTGGTTCCACACAGGAAGCCTATGCGAGCCCACTGACAGCCCACCGACAGCGGGCCGCGGGCTCAGGGAGGCCTCAGGAGGTCCAGAAGTCCCACCAGCGCGTCAGGATCAGCATGCCGATGATCCCGACGTGCAGGACCGGCAGCACCCAGGTGAACTCGTCGAGGAAGGAACGCAGCCAGCCCGGGGCGGGCAGCAGGCCCTCCCGCACGTTGTGCGCGGTGACGTACCAGAACATGAAGATCGTGGCGACCCACGCCAGCGAGCACCACAGGCACAGCGAGTTGATGTTGTACAGCGACTGGTACATCAGCCAGGCGCAGAACACGACGCCGAACAGCATGCCCGCGTTGAGGGTCAGCCAGTACCAGGGGCGGAAGCGGGCCCCGGCCAGCACGCTCATGCCGACGCAGACCACGATCCCGTACGCGACCAGCCCCAGCATCGGGTTCGGGAAGCCGAAGGCGGACGCCTGCTCGCTCTTCATGATGTTGCCGCAGGAGACGATCGGGTTCAGGCTGCAGCCCGGCGTGAAGTTCGGGTCCTCGAGCAGCTTGAACTTGTCGATCGTGATCACCCAGGCCGCGAGCAGTCCCGCGGCGCCCGTGATCACCAGCAGCAGGGCGAGTGCCCGGCTGGCGCCGACCGTCCGCGGGGCGGTGTCTGCGTCCGTACCTCGTGTCGTCATACCGCCCGCTCCACATCTGCAAGGTCAACAAGCACCGGCCATTGTGCCGTACTGAGCCGGTGTCCACCGTTCGGTGGACATAAGGACGTACGCACGGGGGGACCGGTGGAGCGGGTTCCGCCACACCATTTGAGACATGACACGGAATGCGGTGGAAGTACGGGGGCTTCGCAAGCAGTACGGCGAAGTCACCGCAGTGGACGGACTCGATCTGACGATCCGGCAGGGCGAGGTCTTCGGCCTCCTCGGGCCCAACGGCGCCGGCAAGAGCACGACGGTGGAGATCCTGCAGGGCCACCGGGAACGGGACGGCGGCGAGGTCGCCGTGCTCGGCGCGGACCCGGCCGCCGCCGGGCGGGCCTGGCGCTCGCGCGTCGGGATCGTCTGGCAGGACGAGTCGGCGCCCGCGGAACTGACGGTACGGGAGACGGTCGAGCACTTCGCCCGCTACTACCCGGCCCCGCGCGACCCGGTCGAGGTCATCGCCCTGGTCGGCCTGGAGGAGAAGCGGGACCAGCGGGTGAAGGGCCTCTCGGGCGGCCAGCGGCGCCGGCTCGACGTGGCGCTCGGCGTCATCGGCGATCCCGAGCTGCTGCTCCTCGACGAGCCGACCACCGGCTTCGACCCGGCGGCGCGGCGCCAGTTCTGGGACCTGATCCGGCTGCTCGCCGCCGAGGGCACCACCATCGTGCTCACCACGCACTACCTGGAGGAGGCCGAGGCCCTCGCCGACCGCCTCGCGGTCATCGCGAGCGGCAGGGTCGTCGCCGACGGCGAACCGGCCGAGCTGCGCTCCCGTTTCGGCACCGGCGCCACCGTCGAATGGACCGAGGCGGACGGCAGCCCGCGCAGCATCGCCACCGAGACCCCCACCCGTACGGTCGCCGAGCTCATGGCCCGCTTCGAGGGCGAGATCCCGGGGCTGAAGATCGGCCGGCCCACCCTGGAGGACGTGTACCTGCGCCTCACGGGTCAGCTCGTACCCACGACCGCGCAGCAGCCGGAGGACACACGATGAGCACGACCGCCACGACCGCCACGACCGGCGGCAGGGCCGCCGCGGCTGCGAAGGCACTGCCCGGCGCCTGGACCCTGGGCCTGAGCCGCGGGGCCCTGGAGATCAGGCAGTTCGTCCGCCAGCGCGACGCGATGATCTTCACCTTCGCCTTCCCCATCGTCTTCCTGGCCCTCTTCGCCTCGATCTTCCGCGACAGCGTGGAGAACACCGGGGTCACCGCCTCCCAGCTGTACGCGGCCGGCATGGTCGCCGCGGGCATCATGTCCACCAGCTTCCAGTCGCTCGGGATCTCGATCGCCGTCGAACGGGACGAGAAGGTGCTGCGCCGGCTGCGCGGGACGCCGATGCCCCCGGCCGCGTACTTCCTGGGCAAGGTCTGGATGGTGCTGGCCACCGGACTCGCCGAGACCGCGATTCTGCTGCTCGTCGGCTCCACCCTGTTCGGCCTCGACCTGCCGGCTTCCGCGGCCAAGTGGCTCACGTTCGGCTGGATCTTCGTCCTCGGCCTGACCGGGTGCGCCCTGCTCGGCATCGCCATCAGCAGCCTGCCCAAGTCCGGCAAGAGCGCCAGCTCGGTGGTCGTCCTGCCGTTCCTGATCCTGCAGTTCATCTCCGGCGTCTTCATCCCGGTCAACGCGATCCCGGACTGGCTGCTGAACATCGGCGCGCTGTTCCCGCTCAAGTGGATGTGCCAGGGGCTGCGCGGGGTGTTCCTGCCGGAGTCCGCGGCCGTCCTGGAGCAGGCGGGCAGCTGGGAGTACGGAAAGGTCGCCCTGGTCCTGGGGGCCTGGGTCGTCGGAGGATTGGTCCTGTGTCTGCTGACCTTCAAGTGGAAGAACCGCCGCGACGGCTGAACGGGTTCACCGGGACGGCCGGAGCGCGCGAACCCCACGTCTGGGACCGCGCGTTCGGGCCGTGGGACCTCTACTTCGGCGTCGTGTGGGTCGCGACCGCGGCCTTCGTGCTGGGCGCGGACTTCCCTTCGCTCTCGTACCGGATCCCCGCCGTCGCCCTGCTCGTGCTGCTGATCCCCTGGTACGCGTGGGCCGGCCGGCCCCTGCTCCTGATGGATCCCGGCGCCGAACCGGGGCTGTCCCTGCGCTACCTGGGCGTGGTGGTGGCCCTGTTCCTGCCCGCCGCCTGCCTGGTCGGCGAGACCCGGCTGATCACCTTCGCGCTCGCCCCGCACTGCTTCATGCTGCTGCCGCTGCGCCGGGCGATCGGCGCGATGGCGGTGGTGGCGCTGCTGCCGGTGGCCGGGTGGGCGCTGCTGTGGCAGCCGGCCGGCCACATCGTCTTCATCAACGCGGCCAGCGCCTTCGTCACTTTCGCCTTCTCCTCCTTCTTCGGCGCCTGGATCCTCCGGATCATCGAGCAGAGCCAGGGGCGGGCCTCGCTGATCGCCGAACTCGACGCCAGCCGGGAGGAGGTGGCCCGGCTGTCCGCCGCGCAGGGTGCCCATGCAGAAAGGGAACGCATGTCCCGCGAGATCCACGACACCCTTGCCCAGGGCTTCACGAGTCTGCTGATGCTGGTCCAGGCCGTGCAGTCGGAGATGGACACGGATCCGGAGCAGGCCCACCGGCATCTGGAGCTGATGGCCGCCACCGCCCGGCAGAACCTGGCCGAGGCCCGGGCCCTGGTCTCGGGCGGCGCCCCCGCCGACCTGGACGCCGGCTCGCTGCCGGACGCGGTACGCCGCCTCGCGGCCCGGCAGGACCCGCCGGCGGCGGTGTCGGTGACCGGGGAGGTCCGGCCGCTGGCCGCGGTACTGGAGGTGGTGGCCCTGCGGTCCTGCCAGGAATCCCTGTCGAACGCGTCGAAGCACGCGGGGGCGGGGGCGCGCTGCTCGGTGTCCCTGGCTTACGGTGACGGCGAACTGACCGTCACGGTCCGGGACACCGGGCGGGGCTTCGACCCGGCGGCCCCCGCCCCGGGCCACGGCCTGCGGGGGCTGCGCGCCCGTGCGGCGGAGGTCGGCGGGACGGCGGTGATCGACAGCGCGCCGGGGACCGGCGCGACGGTCACGGTAGCTCTCCCGACGACTCGCTGAGGAGCCGTACGACATGATCCGCATCCTGCTGGCCGACGACCACCCGGTGGTACGGGAAGGCCTGCGCGGCATGCTCAGCGCCGAGCCGGACCTGGAGGTCGTCGCGGAGGCCGCGAACGGCCCGCAGGCGGAGGCGCTGGCCGCGCAGCTGCTCCCCGGCGGCCTGGACCTGATCCTGATGGACCTGCGGATGCCGGGCGGCGACGGCGTGGAGTCCATCGCCCGGATCAGTGCGGCCGGGCTGCCGGTGCGGGTGGTGGTCCTGACGACGTACGAGAACGACCGGGACATCCTGCGGGCGGTGGAGGCGGGCGCGGCCGGCTACCTGCTGAAGGACATGGCGCGGGCCGAACTGGCCGACGCGATCCGCGCGGCCGTGCGGGGCGAGACGGTCCTGGCCCCGTCGGTGGCGGGCCGCCTGGTCGACCGCCTCCGCACCCGCCCCGAGCGCCCCCGCCTCTCCGACCGCGAGGTCGCGGTCCTCCGCCTGGTCGCGGAGGGCGCGACGAACGCGGAGATCGGCCGGCGCCTGTTCGTGGCGGAGTCGACGGTCAAGACCCACTTGTTGCGCATCTTCGGAAAACTGGAGGTCACGGACCGCACAGCGGCAGTGACCACGGCCATGCGCCACGACCTCCTCTGACGGTCCCGCTGCGCGGAGCCTCTCCCGTTCACCGGGGATCGGCCCCGGACCCCGCGCCTCAAACTCCGGCGGGGCCGGGACATGCCCGCCGGGTCGGGCAGAGCCCTGGGGCACCTCCCAGCGGCAGCGGGGGAGAAACGGTGAAAGGGCGGGGCGGGGAGAAGCTACGCGCAGCGGAACAGCCCCGGCCCCGCCCCAGGAGCGGCTTCCGTCAGGCCAGCTTGGTCCGCAGGACCTCGACCACGTCCGTCAGGGCGACCGGCGACTGCTCCCCGGACTCCATGTCCTTCAGCTGGACCACGCCCTCGGCGAGGTCGCGGTCACCCGCGACGACCGCGAACCGCGCGCCCGACCGGTTGGCGTCCTTCATCGCGCCCTTGAGGCCCTTGCCGCCGTACGAGATGTCCGCCGCGACACCGGCCTTGCGCAGCTCCGTGACCAGCCCGAACAGCACCGGCTTCGCCTCGCCCAGCGCCACCGCGAACACGGACGTCGCCGGCGGGATGTCCAGTTCGACACCCTCCGCCTCGAGCGCCAGCACCGTACGGTCCACGCCCAGCGCCCAGCCCACCGACGGCAGGGCAGGCCCGCCGATCATCTCGGACAGCCCGTCGTAGCGGCCGCCGCCGCCCACCGCGGACTGCGAGCCCAGACCGTCGTGGACGAACTCGAACGTGGTCCGCGTGTAGTAGTCCAGCCCGCGCACCAGCTTCTCGTCGTCCTCGAAGGCCACGCCCGCCGCCGTGATCAGCGCCCGCACCTCTTCGTGGTACGCCTTGCACGCGTCGCACAGGTAGTCCCGCAGCATCGGTGCGCCGACCAGCTGCTTCTGTACCTCGGCCCGCTTGTCGTCGAGGACGCGCAGCGGGTTGATCTCGGCCCGGCGCACGGTCTCCTCGTCCAGGTCCAGCCCGCGCAGGAAGCCCTGGAGCGCCTCCCGGTACACCGGGCGGCACTCCTTGTCGCCCAGCGAGTTCAGCAGGATCCGGAAGTTGCGCAGGCCGAGCGTGCGGTACGCCTGGTCGGCCAGGATGATCAGCTCGGCGTCCAGCGCCGGGTCCTCGGCGCCGATCGCCTCGGCGCCCACCTGCGAGAAGTGGCGGTAGCGGCCCTTCTGCGGGCGCTCGTAGCGGTAGTACGAGCCCGAGTACCAGAGCTTGACCGGCAGGCCGCCGGCCTTGTGCAGGTTCGCCTCCAGCGCCGCGCGCAACACGGACGCGGTGCCCTCGGGACGCAGCGCGAGGTTGGCCCCGCCCTTCGTCGTGAGGGTGTACATCTCCTTGGTCACGATGTCGGTGGACTCGCCGACGCCGCGCGCGAACAGGTCGACGTCCTCGAAGCCCGGCGTCTCGACGTACCCGTAGCCGGACAGCCGCAGGGGGCCGGAGATGGCGTCGCGGACGGCCAGGTACTTCGCCGAGTACGGCGGGATCAGGTCGTACGTGCCCTTGGGGGCCTTGAAGGTGCTCACGAAACTCTCGTCACATTCCTCGTCGTGGAGACGTGAAGCCGTCTCCCAGGCCGGCGGCCACCTGCCGCAGGTACGGGTTGGTGGCGCGCTCACGGCCAATGGTCGTGTGCTCGTTGTGACCGGGCAGCACCACGGTCGAGTCGTCGAGCGGCAGGCACACGCGGGCCAGCGACTCGAGCATGTCGGCGTGGCTGCCGCCCGGGAAGTCGGTACGTCCGATGGAGCCGGCGAAGAGCAGGTCGCCCGAGAACAGCAGCGGCGGGATGTCCCCCGCCTCGGGCATCCCGAAGGTCACCGACCCCCTGGTATGCCCGGGCGCGTGCGACACCGTGAGCTCCATGCCCGCCAGCGCCAGCTTCGCGCCGTCGGTGAGCTCCTTCACGTCGGAGGGCTCCCCCACCGTGAGCTCGCCCATCAGCTGTGCTCCCAGGGAGCGGCCCAGCGCCTTCTCCGGGTCGCTCATCATGAAGCGGTCCTCGGGGTGGATCCAGGCCGGTACGTCGTGTGCTCCGCACACCGGGATCACCGAGGCCACGTGGTCGATGTGGCCGTGGGTGAGGACGACCGCGACGGGCTTGAGCCGATGCTTCTTCAGCGTCTCCTCGACACCCTGGGTGGCCTGGTGGCCCGGGTCGATGATGACGCACTCCTCACCTGCGGCGGGGGCGACCACGTAACAGTTGGTCCCCCAGGCCCCGGCGGGGAACCCGGCAATCAGCACGTTCGTCCTCAATCGTCGTCCGGCGGGAGCTTCGGCAGCGGCCGAGATCGGAATGCTGCTGCTCAGAGCCTACCGGCGCCGCTCGTTCCACAGCGAACCCATATACGGTACGGCCTAACCGAGCCCGGACAGCGGTGCCAGACACGTACAAGGAGACGACCCGGTGGTCACGAGCGATCAGCGGCGGCGACAGCTCGCCAAGGAGAAGTACGAGCGCCAGCAGAAGCGCCGGGCCGAGGCCCGGCGGAAGTCGCGCCAGCGTGCGGCCGTGATCGGGGCGGCGGTGGCCGTGGTGGTCGCGACGCTGGTCGGCCTCGTGGTGGGCGGCGTCTTCGACAAGGACAAGAAGGACCAGGCGGCGGATCCGGCGGCGAACCCGTCGGCCTCGCCCTCGCCGAAGCAGTCGCCCTCGCCGGCGATGGCGATCGACAAGAACGCGAAGTACACGTTCGGCCTGAAGACCAGCGCGGGCGAGATCAAGTTCGAGATGGACGCGGCGAAGACGCCGGAAACCGTCAACTCGTTCAAGTCGCTCGCCGACAAGGGCTTCTTCGACAACACCAAGTGCCACCGTCTGACCACGTCCGGGATCTTCGTACTCCAGTGCGGCGACCCGGAGGGCACGGGCACGGGCGGCCCCGGCTACACCATCGCGGACGAGAACCTCGACTCGCTGGGCAAGCCGAACGAGCAGGGCCAGGTGATCTATCCGGCGGGCACGGTGGCGATGGCCAATACCGGCCAGCCGCACAGCGGCGGCAGCCAGTTCTTCCTGGTCTACAAGGACAGCCCGCTGGCTCCGTCGTACACGCCGTTCGGCAAGATCGACGCAGCGGGCCTGAAGTCGCTCGAGGCGGTGGCCAAGGCCGGTACCGCCGACGGCGGCCAGGACGGGGCCCCCAAGACCCCGGTGACCATCGAGAAGGGCGCCGTCACCCAGAACTGACGGGCCGCGGCGGCCTCGGGACCGGCCGCTGTCCGCCCCCTACGGCGATATTCCGTCGTGCGGGATGCGGACAGCCGGCCCGGCGGTCGCCTATGTTGGCGTTGTGCAGGGCGGGCGCTGCCCGCCCCAGGAAACTGTGGACGATGCCCAGGGGGTGAACCCCTCGCAGGCATCAGGTGGAGGAGGCGCTGTGAGCAGCGACCCGTGGGGCCGCGTCGACGAGACGGGCACCGTGTACGTGCGTACTGCCGAGGGCGAGAAGGTCGTCGGCTCTTGGCAGGCGGGCACCCCTGAGGAGGCCCTGGCCTACTTCGAGCGCAAGTACGAGGGCCTGGTGGTCGAGATCGGCCTCCTCGAACGGCGGGTGCGGACCACCGATCTGTCCGCCAAGGACGCGCAGACGGCCATCGACCACCTGCGCACGCAGGTGGAGGAGCACCACGCTGTGGGCGACCTCGACGCCCTGCGCGTCCGGCTGGACAAGCTGGTCGCGACCGTGGACTCGCGGCGCGAGGAGCGCAAGGTCCAGAAGGCCAAGCAGACGGACGAGGCCCGTGCGGCCAAGGACGCGCTGGTGGCCGAGGCCGAGCAGCTGGCGCAGAGCGACCAGTGGCGCAGTGCGGGCGAGCGGCTGCGGGCCCTGGTGGACACCTGGAAGGGTCTGCCGCGCCTCGACCGCAAGTCGGACGACGAGCTGTGGCACCGCTTCTCGCACGCCCGCTCCGCCTTCTCCAAGCGCCGCAAGGCGCACTTCGCCTCGCTCGACGCGCAGCGCGAGGACGCCCGCAAGGTCAAGGAGAAGCTGGTCGCGGAGGCCGAGTCGCTGTCGAAGTCGACCGACTGGGGTCCGACGGCCGCCCGCTACCGCGAGCTGATGGCGGACTGGAAGGCGGCGGGCCGGGCGCAGCGCGAGTCCGAGGACGATCTGTGGAACCGCTTCCGCGGTGCGCAGGACGTGTTCTTCGCGGCGCGCGGCGAGGTGTTCGCGGAGCGCGACGCCGAGCAGGTGGAGAACCTGAAGCTGAAGGAGGAGCTGGCCGACGAGGCCGAGAAGCTCGTCCCGATCACGGACCTGAAGGCGGCCCGGGCTGCGTTCCGCTCCCTCAACGAGCGCTGGGAGGGCATCGGCCACGTGCCGCGGGACGCCCGTCCGAAGGTCGAGGGCCGGATGCACGCGGTGGAGCGTGCGATCCAGGAGGCCGAGGAGGGCGAGTGGCGTCGTACGAACCCGGAGGCGCGGGCCCGTGCGGCCGGTCTGACGGGTCAGCTGCAGGCGGCGGTCGACAAGCTGCGTGAGCAGATCGACGCGGCCCGTGCCGCGGGCAACAACGCGAAGGCCGACAAGCTGGCCCGCGAGCTCGAGGGCCGCCAGGCCCTGCTGGACCAGGCGCTGAAGGGCCTGGAGGAGTTCGGCGGCTAGTCACGGCGCCTGTACGTACAAGAGGGCCCCGGTACGGAATGTCGTACCGGGGTCCTCGTACGTGCGCTGCGCGCGCCCGGCTACGGCCTGCGGGCCGAGGTGACGCGGTAGACGTCGTAGACGCCCTCCACGCCCCGTACGGCCTTCAGGACGTGTCCCAGGTGCTTCGGGTCGCCCATCTCGAAGGTGAACCGCGAGGTGGCCACCCGGTCGCGGGAGGTCTGGACGGCCGCGGAGAGGATGTTCACGTGCTGGTCCGACAGCACCCGGGTGACGTCCGACAGCAGCCGGGACCGGTCCAGTGCCTCGACCTGGATGGCGACCAGGAAGACCGAGGACTGGGTCGGCGCCCATTCGACTTCCAGCATCCGCTCGGGCTGCTGGGAGAGGGAGTCCACGTTGACGCAGTCGGCGCGGTGAACCGATACGCCACTGCCGCGGGTGACGAACCCGATGATCGGGTCGCCGGGGACCGGGGTGCAGCAGCGGGCCAGCTTGACCCACACGTCGTCGACGCCCTTGACGACCACGCCGGGGTCGGCGTTGCCGCGCCGCTTTCCGCGGGCGCGGGACGGCGGGACGCTCTCCTCGATGTCCTCGTTCGCGGCATCCTCGCCGCCGAGGGCCTGCACCAGCTTCTGTACGACGCCCTGCGCGGCCACGTGGCCCTCGCCGATCGCCGCGTACAGGGAGGAGATGTCGGGGTAGCGCATCTCGTGCGCGAGGGTGACGAGCGAGTCGCCGGTGAGGATGCGCTGGATCGGCAGGTTCTGCTTGCGCATGGCCCGCGCGATGGCGTCCTTGCCGTGCTCGATGGCCTCGTCGCGGCGCTCCTTGGAGAACCAGCCGCGGATCTTGTTGCGGGCCCGCGGGGACTTGACGAAGCCGAGCCAGTCGCGGGACGGGCCCGCGCCCTCGGCCTTGGAGGTGAAGACCTCGACGAGGTCGCCGTTGTCGAGGGTCGACTCGAGCGGGACGAGTCGGCCGTTGACGCGTGCGCCTATGGTCCGGTGGCCGACCTCGGTGTGGACGGCGTACGCGAAGTCCACCGGGGTGGCCCCGGCCGGCAGCGCGATGACGTCGCCCTTGGGCGTGAAGACGAAGACCTCGTTGCGGGAGAGGTCGAAGCGCAGCGAGTCGAGGAACTCGCCCGGGTCCTCGGTCTCCTTCTGCCAGTCCAGCAGCTGACGCAGCCAGGCCATGTCGTTGACGGTGTCCTGCCCGGCGCTGCCCTTGGCGGCCTGCGGGACGTCGGTGCGGACCTTGGAGGTGCCTGCGACCGTCTGCTGCTTGTACTTCCAGTGCGCGGCGATGCCGTACTCGGCGCGGCGGTGCATGTCGAACGTGCGGATCTGGAGCTCGACGGGCTTGCCGCTGGGTCCGATGACCGTCGTGTGGAGCGACTGGTACATGTTGAACTTGGGCATCGCGATGTAGTCCTTGAACCGGCCGGGGACCGGATTCCATCGCGCGTGCACGGTGCCGAGGGCCGCGTAGCAGTCCCGTACGGTGTCGACGAGGACGCGGATGCCGACCAGGTCGTAGATCTCCGCGAAGTCGCGACCGCGGACGATCATCTTCTGGTAGACGCTGTAGTAGTGCTTGGGCCGGCCGGTGACGGTGGCCTTGATGCGGGCGGCCCGGAGGTCGGTCTGCACCTCGTCGGTGACGACGGTGAGGTACTCGTCGCGCTTGGGCGCCCGCTCGGCGACGAGGCGGACGATCTCGTCGTACATCTTGGGGTAGAGGATCGCGAAAGCGAGGTCCTCGAGCTCCCACTTGATCGTGTTCATGCCCAGCCGGTGCGCCAGCGGGGCGTAGATCTCGAGGGTCTCGCGGGCCTTCTTCTCCTGCTTCTCCCGCTTGAGGTAGCGCATGGTGCGCATGTTGTGCAGGCGGTCGGCGAGCTTGATGACCAGGACGCGCGGGTCCTTGGCCATGGCGACGACCATCTTGCGGACGGTCTCGGCCTGGGCGGCCTCGCCGAACTTGACCCGGTCGAGCTTGGTGACGCCGTCGACGAGCAGGGCCACGGCGTCGCCGAAGTCGCGGCGCAGGTCCTCCAGCCCGTACTCGGTGTCCTCGACGGTGTCGTGCAGCAGTCCGGCCATCAGAGTGGCCGGATCCATGCCCAGCTCGGCGAGGATGGTGGTCACCGCGAGCGGGTGGGTGATGTACGGGTCGCCGCTCTTGCGCTTCTGACCGCGGTGCCAGCGCTCCGCGACCTGGTACGCCTGCTCGATCTGGCGCAGCGTCGCCGTCTCGATCTTCGGGTCGTTGCTGCGGACTATACGGAGCAGCGGTTCCAGTACCGGGTTGTACGGGTTGGAACGCTGGACGCCGAGGCGGGCGAGCCGGGCGCGCACACGGTTGGAGGACCCGGCCGACTTCGCGGGCGCGGGCTTCACGGGCGGGGCCGGCGGGGGCGTGGCGGGGTGCGCCGCGGCCTGCTCGGCCTGCGGGTCGGGCTGCGCGGCGGAGAGTGGCTGGACCTCGTCTGGCAAGAGCGCTCCTCAGCGGATCCGGTGCCCGTGTCCGGTCCGGATAACCCATGGTAGCGATGGTTCCGGCCCCCCGTTCGCCGAGCCCCGGGCTCCGGCCCCGGCCCCGCCGGCGTTTGAGGCGCGGGGGTCCGGGGGCAGAGCCCCCGGCAACGGCAGCGCACACGCAAACGGCGGGCACCCGGGATGGCCCGGATACCCGCCGTTGGCAGATGAAGAAGATCAGACGACGATCAGTGCGTCCAGCGGGGCCCCCGCAAGGGCGCCGGCCAGCCGCTCACGGCCCGGCAGGAACGACAGCTCCATCAGGACCGCCACACCGGCGACCTCCGCCCCGGCCCGCCGGATCAGCGAGAGCGAGGCCTCGGCGGTACCGCCCGTGGCCAGGACGTCGTCGATGACCATGACCCGGTCGCCGGCCGACAGGTCCTCGGCGTGGACCTCGATCTCCGCCGTGCCGTACTCCAGCTCGTACGACTGCGCGAGCGTGGCGCCCGGCAGCTTCCCGGCCTTGCGTACCGGCACGAAGCCGATGCCCGCCTGGACCGCCACCGGCGCCGCGAGGATGAACCCGCGCGCCTCCAGCCCGACGATCTTCGTCGCCCCGTACTGCCCGGCCAGCTCCACCAGCGCGTCCGTCAGGGCCGCGAAGGCCTTCGGGTCCGCCAGCAGCGGGGTGATGTCCTTGAACATCACGCCCGGCTTCGGGTAGTCCGGGACGTCCTTGATCCGGCTGAGCAGCAGCTCGCGCGCCTCGGGGGACAGCGTGCTCACCGGCGCCGTCCCGGCCGGCCCTGGGCCACGACCTGCGGGGCGTCGCCCGCCTCGTTGCCCTCGTCGTCCGCGGACTCGCCCTTCGCGGCCGCGGCCGCCCGCTTGGCGAGCACCCGCTTCTTCAGGGCCTTCATGGCCGGCTCGCGCTCCTTGAGGTCCACGACCAGCGGGGTCGCGATGAAGATCGAGGAGTACGCACCGGCCGCGAGGCCGACGAACAGCGACAGCGAGATGTCGTTCAGCATGCCGGCGCCCAGGAAGCCACCGCCGATGAAGAGCAGCGCCCCGACGGGGAGCAGCGCGACGACCGTGGTGTTGATCGAGCGGACCAGGGTGCCGTTGATGCTGCGATTGGCGATCTCGCTGAACGTGTAGCGGGTCTGCTTGGTGATGTCCTTCGAGCCCTCCTTCAGACCGTCGAAGACGACGACGGTGTCGTAGAGGGAGTAACCGAGGATCGTCAGCAGACCGATCACGGTGCCCGGCGTGACCTCGAAACCGACCAGCGCGTACACGCCGACGGTGATGGTGAGGTCGTGGATCAGGGCGATCAGCGCGGCGACCGCCATCCGCCACTCGAAGGCGATCGCGAGGTAGATCACCACGAGGACCATGAAGACGCCGAGGCCGGTCCAGGCCTTGTTCGCGATCTGGTCGCCCCAGCTGGGGCCGACGAGGTCCGCGTTGATGTCGGCCTCGGTGACCTTGAGGTCTGTGGCGAGCTGCTTCTTGACGCCCGCCGCGTCGTTCGTGTCCAGACCCGAGATCTGGATGCGCATGCCGCCCGTGCCGAGCTCCTGGACGATCGCGTCGTGGCCCGAGGTCTTCTCCGCGACCTCGGTCGCCTTGGCGACGGAGACGGCCGTCTTCGGGGTGGTGAAGACGGCACCGCCCTTGAACTCGATGCCCATGTTGAGGCCCTGAACGGCCAGGGCCACGATCGCCGTGATGGTGATCAGGATGGAAACGCCGTACCAGATGAAACGCTTGCCGACGAAGTCGTAGCCGACCTCACCGCGGTACAGCTTGGCGCCGAGATCTCCCAGCTTCGACATCTCTCACGCCTCCTTTACGTCGACGGGGGCGGTGACGGAACCGGAGCCGGTACGGCGGGACCGGCGCAGCGGCGGCATGGCGCCGAGCCGCTTCGGGTCCAGTCCGGACCAGGGGTGACCGCTGGAGAAGAACTTCGTACGGGCCATCAGCGTCATGATCGGCTTGGTGAAGAGGAACACCACGACCACGTCGAGCACGGTGGTCAGACCCAGGGTGAAGGCGAAGCCCTGCACCTTGCCGACGGTGACGATGAACAGCACCGCGGCGGCCAGGAACGACACGAAGTCGGAGACCAGGATGGTGCGCCGCGCGCGTGGCCAGGCCCGCTCCACGGCGGGACGCAGGGTGCGGCCCTCGCGGATCTCGTCGCGGATGCGCTCGAAGTACACGATGAACGAGTCCGCCGTGATGCCGATCGCGACGATCGCACCGCAGACGGCGGGCAGGTTCAGCGCGAACCCGATGCCCTTTCCGAGCAGCGCCATGATCGTGTACGTGAGGATCGCCGACACCAGGAGGCTGACGATGGCGACGAAGGCCAGGCCCCGGTAGTACACGAGCAGGTAGATCACCACGAGGGCGAGGCCGATGGCGCCGGCGATCAGGCCGGCCTTCAGCTGCTCGCCGCCGAGCGCGGCGGTGACGGTGGTGACGCTGTCCTCGCTGAAGGAGAGCGGCAGGGCGCCGTACGAGAGCATGTTGCCCAGGTCCTGCGCGGACTGCTGGGTGAAGCCGCCGGAGATCTCGGCGTTGCCGCCGGTCAGCGCCTGGCTGACGGACGGGTCGGAGACGACCTCGCCGTCGAGCACGATCGCGAACTGGTTCTGCGGCATCTGCTTGGTGGCCAGCTCACCGGTGATCTTGGCGAACTTGTCGGCGCCCTTGTCGGTGAACTGCATCGTGACGATCCACTGGCCGCGCTGGGAGTCGATGACACCCTTGGCGTCCTTGACGTCCGTACCGGCGACGCCGGCGGGGCCGAGGATCCACTTGCCCCAGGTGTCGCCGCGCTTGCCACAGGCCAGCGTCGCGTCCTCGGGCTTGGCGCCCTTGCCCGCGGCGGCGCGCTGCGCCTCGTTGGTGCAGTCGAGCGCGGCGAACCTCGCCTGCAGGTCGGCGGCGGCCGCCTCGATGCCCGTCGGGGCCGGGGTCGGGGCCGGAGCCTTGTTGTCGTCTGCCTTCTTCGACTCGCTCGCCGAGGGCGAGGGAGTGGCGGTGGCGCTCGGGGCCTTGAGGGCCTCGCTGAGCACACGGCCCTGGGAAGTGGCGCTGGACGACGGGGTGGCCGGCGCGCCGGGCTTGCCGCTGCCCTCGGCCTTCGGGGCGCCGGAGCTGCTCGCGGAGGGGCTCGGCGTGCCCTCGGGGGCTGCCGGGGCGCCGTCGGCGAAGGCCAGGACCGGGCGGAAGTACAGCTGGGCGGTGGTACCGACCTGCTCGCGAGCCTGCTTCTCGTTGCTCCCCTTGGGGATGTTCACGATGATGTGGTCGCGGCCCTGCGTCTGGACCTCGGCCTCCGAGACACCGAGACCGTTGACACGGCGCTCGATGATGCCGACCGCCGTGTTCATGTTGGTCTCGTTGATCGCGTCCGGCTTGCCGGGCTCGCTCTTGGCCTTGAGCGTGATGCTCGTACCGCCCGCGAGGTCGATGCCGAGCCGGGGGGTCGTCTGCTTCGTGAGGAACATCCCCGCGGTGAGCGCCACCATCGCGATCAGGATGATGGCCAGGGCGCGCCCCGGCCTCCCCTGAGCCCCCGTGGGCCGCCGGCCCTTCTTCGGTGCTGCCACCTTGTCGTATCTCCCTGTCCAACCGCCCTGCGCCGGGTCAGCGCGCGGACGGCCACGAAATGTGTGGTGGGGACCCCTGCCCCCCGCAGAAGTGTCACTGACGGGGACCGTGGCGGCCGCCGGTCAGGCGCCTGCACGGTCCCCGGCCGTGCGCTACTTCGCGCCGGCCTCGCCGTCGGCCTTGCCGTCCTTGGGCTCGTCCTTCGGCTCGTCGGCCTTGGGCTCGCCGGCCTCGGGCTCGTCCTTCTTGCCCAGGTCGAGCTTCGGGGCCTCGCCCTCGGGCTTGTCCGCGTCCTTGTCCGCGTCCTTGTCCAGGGTCAGCGAGGAGGCGTCGTCCGGAACGACCGGCGTGTCGATCGTCAGATCATCGCCGGCTCCGTGGACGATGCGGTTGTATTCCGCGTCCTCCAGGACGGCGCCGATGGAGTTCTTCGCGTAGATCGCGTGGACACCGGGGGCCACCTCGAGGGTGACGGTGTCGTCGCCGATCTCCTTCACCGTGGCGTACATGCCGCCGATGGTGCGGACGCCGGTGCCCGGCGCCATGTGGTCACGCATCTGCGCGGCCGCCTGCTGCTTCTTCTTCGCGGAGCGGGTCATCAGGAACATCGCCCCGATGAGCACGATGAACGGGAGGAGTGTCACGAGATTCACGGGACGGAGATCCTTCGCACGACCGCACGGGAGACGGCCTTCTTCTACGGGGGTGGGCATGCCGGCCTGAAGGGTCGGCATCGGCGGAGTCTAGGCGAGTCCGCACCGATGGAACAACGCCCAGCATGGCACCGCAGTTCCTGAGCGGTCGAACCTCCGCGCCGTCAGGCCCCGAACAAGCCCTGTTGTCCGCTTGATCCGCTCCCGTGCTGCTGGGGCGGGACAAGGCCCAGGTGAGCCCATGCGGCGGGGGTCGCGACCCGGCCCCTGGGCGTACGGGCGAGCAGCCCCTCCCGTACCAGGAACGGCTCGGCGACCTCCTCCACGGTCTCGCGCTCCTCGCCGACGGCGACGGCGAGGGTGGACAGCCCGACGGGACCCCCGCCGAACAGCTTGAGCAGGGCTTCGAGCACGGCCCGGTCGAGCCGGTCGAGCCCGCGCCCGTCCACCTCGTACACCTGCAGGGCGGTGCCGGCCACCTCGCGGTTGATCACGCCGTCGGCCCGGACCTGCGCATAGTCCCGGACCCGGCGCAGCAGGCGGTTGGCGATGCGCGGGGTGCCGCGGGAGCGGCCGGCGATCTCGGCGGCGCCGGCGGTGTCGATCTCCACGTCGAGGAGGCGGGCGGAGCGGTGAATGACGCGTTCCAGCTCCTCGGGGGCGTAGAACTCCATGTGCCCGGTGAAGCCGAAGCGGTCGCGCAGGGGCGGCGGGAGCAGGCCGGCGCGGGTCGTCGCCCCGACGAGGGTGAAGGGCGGCAGCTCGAGGGGGATGGCGGTGGCCCCGGGCCCCTTGCCGACGATCACGTCGACGCGGAAGTCCTCCATGGCCATGTACAGCATCTCCTCGGCGGGCCGGGACATGCGGTGGATCTCGTCGAGGAAGAGGACCTCGCCCTCCTGGAGGGAGGACAGGATCGCGGCGAGGTCACCGGCGTGCTGGATGGCGGGGCCGGAGGTGATCCGGATGGGCGCGCCCATCTCAGCGGCGATGATCATGGACAGGGTGGTCTTGCCGAGGCCGGGCGCGCCGGAGAGCAGGACGTGATCGGCGGTTGCGCCGCGCTGGCGGGCCGCCTTCAGCACCAGATCGAGCTGCTGGCGGACCTTCTCCTGGCCGACGAACTCGCCGAGGTCCTTGGGGCGCAGGGCCGCCTCGACGGCGGTGTCCTCGCCGTCCGCTGCCGCCGCCACGATCCGGTCGTCGCTCTCGTCATCCCAGTTCACGCTGTCAGTCTGCCTTTTTCGGTTCGTACGGTGGTCTCGGGGACTGCCCCGCGCAGCGGTACCCGTCCCGGCGTCGGCGAGGTCAGCGGGCCCGGTTCAAGGTCTGGAGGGCTGCTCGGAGGAGCTGGGGGACGGGGGCCGAGCCGCCGGCGGCGATGGCGGCCTCCGCCTGCGGGGTCACTGCGGACACCGCCTCCTCCGCCTCCCTGGAGGCGTACCCCAGGCCGATCAGGGCCGCCGAGAGCTGCTCCGTCCAGGGGGCCGGCCCGGAGGCGGCAGGGGCGCGCTGCGCGCCGACCAGCGGTGCGCCGAGCTTGTCCTTCAGCTCCAGCAGCAGCTTCTGGGCCCCCTTCTTGCCGATCCCGGGGACGGCCATCAGGGCCTTCTCGTCCCCCGTCGAGACGGCCACCCGCAGCGCATCCGGACGGTGCACCCCCAGCATCGCCTGCGCGAGCCTCGGCCCCACCCCGCTCGCCGTCTGCAGCAGTTCGAAGACCTGCCGCTCGTCGTCGTCGGCGAAGCCGTACAACGTCAGCGAGTCCTCCCGGACGACCAGCGACGTGGCCAGCCGTGCCGTCTCCCCCATCCGCAGGCCGGCGATGGTGTTCGGCGTGCACTGCACGGCCATGCCCACTCCCCCGACCTCGATCACGGCCAGGGTGGGGGCGAGCGCGGCGACCGGGCCGCTGACGAAGGCGATCATGAGGGGCGGCCTTTCGAGGCGTGCAGGGCGACCGCCTGCTGGAGGCGGTTCTGGGCGGGGGCCCGCCAGATGTGGCAGATGGCAAGCGCGAGGGCGTCCGCGGCGTCGGCCGGCTTGGGCGGGGCGGACAGCCGCAGCAGCCGGGTCACCATCGCCCCGACCTGCGCCTTGTCGGCCCGGCCGGATCCGGTGACGGCGGCCTTGACCTCGCTGGGGGTGTGCAGGGCGACCGGTATCCCGCGGCGCGCGGCGCAGAGCATGGCGACGGCGCTCGCCTGGGCGGTTCCCATCACCGTCCTGACGTTGTGCTGGCTGAACACCCGCTCCACGGCTACGACTTCGGGCCGGTGTTCATCGAGCCACTGCTCGATGCCCGCTTCGATCGCGACGAGCCGGTCCCCCAACTCCGCGTCCGCGGGCGTCCGTACGACCCCCACGCCGATCATGGTCAGCGGACGGCCGGCGACGCCCTCGACCACACCGACACCGCACCGGGTCAGCCCCGGGTCCACGCCGAGTACGCGCACTCCGCTCCCACCCCCTTCGATTGCCAGTGCGTGCAGGCTAGCCGGTGGCACTGACAAAGCAGCGGGCCGACGGGGTGTGTCCCCGTCGGCCCGCCGCTGATGCCCGATCAGGCGTCGACCTTCTCCATGACCTCGTCCGAGACGTCGAAGTTGGCGAAGACGTTCTGCACGTCGTCGCTGTCCTCGAGTGCGTCGATCAGCTTGAAGATCTTGCGCGCGCCCTCCTCGTCCAGCTCGACCTGCATGGTCGGCAGGAAGTTGGAGTCGGCCGAGTCGTAGTCGATGCCCGCCTGCTGGAGCGCGGTTCGGACCGCGACCATGTCGGTGGCCTCGCTGATGATTTCGAAGCTGTCGCCGAGGTCGTTGACCTCTTCGGCACCCGCCTCGAGCACCGTCTCCAGGACGTCGTCCTCGGAGAGCTCACCCTTGGGCAGCAGGACGACACCCTTGCGGTTGAACAGGTACGAGACCGAGCCCGGGTCGGCCATCGAGCCGCCGTTGCGGGTCATGGCGACACGCACGTCGGACGCGGCACGGTTGCGGTTGTCGGTGAGGCACTCGATGAGCACCGCGACACCGTTCGGACCGTAGCCCTCGTACATGATCGTCTCGTAGTCGGCGCCGCCGGCCTCAAGACCACCGCCGCGCTTGACCGCGGAGTCGATGTTCTTGTTCGGGACCGAGCTCTTCTTGGCCTTCTGGATGGCGTCGAAGAGAGTCGGGTTGCCGTCGATGTCGGCGCCGCCCATACGGGCCGCGACCTCGATGTTCTTGATCAGCTTCGCGAAGAGCTTGCCGCGCTTGGCGTCAACCACGGCCTTCTTGTGCTTCGTCGTAGCCCATTTAGAGTGGCCGGACATCTGCCTGTCTCCTTCGCGTCACCAACAATGTTCGCCTCAGATCCTACCGGGACGCCGTTACAGCCCCGCGCGCACCATGTCGACGAAGTACGCGTGGACCCGGTCGTCGCCGGTCAGCTCGGGATGGAACGAGGTGGCGAGGACGTTGCCCTGGCGCACGGCGACCGTGTGGCCGTCGTACGAGGCGAGCACCTCGGCGGAGGCTCCGACCGATTCGACCCACGGGGCGCGGATGAAGACGCCCTCGACCGGGCCGTCGGCTATGCCGGCGAAATCGATCTTCGCTTCGAAGGACTCGTTCTGGCGGCCGAAGGCGTTGCGGCGGACGATCATGTCGATGCCGCCCAGCGTCTCCTGGTCCTCACGGCCGTCGAGCAGCTTGTCGGCGAGCATGATCATGCCGGCGCAGGTGCCGTAGACCGGCATGCCGGCCTGCACGCGCTCGCGCAGCGGCTCCAGCATGCCGAACAGGACGGCGAGCTTCGACATGGTCGTGGACTCGCCGCCGGGGATCACCAGGGCGTCGACCTCGGCGAGCTCCTCGGGACGCCGGACCGGCCTGGCCACGGCGTCCGCCGCGGCCAGGGCGATCAGGTGCTCCCGTACGTCGCCCTGGAGGGCCAGGACACCGATCACGGGGGTGTTCGTCATGTCCGACTACCAGCCGCGGTTGGCGTAGCGCTCGGCCTCGGGGAGGGTGTCGCAGTTGATGCCGACCATGGCCTCGCCCAGGTTGCGGGAGGCATCCGCGATGATCTTCGGGTCGTCGTAGAAGGTGGTGGCCTTCACGATGGCGGCGGCGCGCTTGGCCGGGTCGCCCGACTTGAAGATGCCGGAGCCGACGAAGACACCCTCGGCGCCGAGCTGGCGCATCAGGGCGGCGTCGGCCGGGGTGGCGACGCCACCGGCGGAGAACAGCACGACCGGGAGCTTGCCGAGCTCGGCAACTTCCTTGACGAGCTCGTACGGGGCGCGCAGCTCCTTGGCGGCGGCGAACAGCTCGTTGTTGTCGTAGCCGCGCAGGCGGGCGATCTCGTTCTTGATCTGGCGCAGGTGGCGGACGGCCTCGACGACGTTGCCGGTGCCGGCCTCGCCCTTGGAGCGGATCATGGCCGCGCCCTCGGCGATACGGCGCAGGGCCTCGCCCAGGTTGGTGGCACCGCAGACGAAGGGGGTGGTGAACGCCCACTTGTCGGAGTGGTTGACCTCGTCGGCCGGGGTCAGGACCTCGGACTCGTCGATGTAGTCGACGCCGAGGGACTGCAGGACCTGGGCCTCGACGAAGTGGCCGATGCGGGACTTGGCCATGACCGGGATGGAGACGGCCTCGATGATCTCTTCGATCATGTTCGGGTCCGACATGCGCGCGACGCCGCCGTCCTTGCGGATGTCGGCGGGGACCCGCTCGAGGGCCATGACGGCCACGGCGCCGGCGTCCTCGGCGATCTTCGCCTGCTCGGCGTTGACCACGTCCATGATCACGCCGCCCTTGAGCTGCTCGGCCATGCCGCGCTTGACGCGGGAGGTGCCGATCGCGGACTCAGCGGACTGCGGGGTGGAGGGAAGCGTGCTCACGGATTGACCTCACTCGAAGGGAAGACGGGTGCTGCGGTGGTACTGCGCGCAAGTGCTGCGGTGGTACTGCGCCGAGCAAACCGCCCCCGACCAGTCCACCGCAAGGGCCAATGAGGAGCCGGTGGCCTCTTTCAAATTGGCCTTTGGGTACAACTAAGCGGTCTCGGGGCCGGCCGGGGCCACTACGGCCGGTCGGCAAGATCCACCGGGGGCTCATCGTCCATTTCGAACGCGAGCGGGAACGGGGCGTGGCCGGCCAGCCGGAACCAGCGGACCTTGCGGTGGCGGCGCAGCGCCCGGGCGGCCCGCACGGCGTCGTTGTGGAACCGCCGCGCCATGGGCACCCGGCGGACCGCCGCGGCCAGCTCCTCGGCGGCCGCCTCGCCGCCGGGGGCGGCCTTGAGCACCTCGACCTGGGCGGCATCGGAGAACACCGCGCGCAGCGCCTGGCTGAGCTCGCTCTCGGCGACCTCGCGGTGTTCCTCCTCGGCCTGGCGGGCGGCGTGGGCGGCCTCGTACAGGACGATCGAGGAGGCGGGGTCGAGCGCCCCGGAGGCGGCCACCTCGATCACCACCGAGGCGCGCCGCACGAGCTGCGCGTCGAGGGCGGCGCGGGCGGCGTCCATCCGCGAGTGCAGCCGGTCCAGCCGTCCGGCGGTCCAGCTGAGGTAGACCCCGATGACGCCGAGCGCCAGGGCAGTCCAGACAAGGGTTTCGATCACGGCCCGCGACAATACCCTCCCCGTTGACGCGCCCCTCGCACGGCTTCGCCCCGGCGGGCCCGGCAGCGGCCCGCGGGGCCCCGGGAGGGGTCCCTCAGGCCGACGGGTCCCGGGTGAGGCCGAGGCGGGTGCGCAGGCTGACGCGCTCGTCCGTGGCCACCGCAGCCGCGCCGTCCGTCACCGTTTCGTAGACCGCGAGGATGTCCGCGCCGACCGTCGACCAGTCGAAGCGGCGTACGTGCGCCGAGCCGCGGGCGCTGAGCTCCGCCCGGCGGGCCGGGTCGCGCAGCAGGGCCACCGCGCCTGCGGCCAGCGCGTCCGCGTCCTCGTTGGTGAACAGCTCCCCCGCCGCGCCCTGGTCCAGGACCTGCGCGAACGCGTCCAGGTCGGAGGCGAGCACCGCGGCCCCCGCCGACAGCGCCTCGACCAGGATGATGCCGAAGCTCTCACCGCCGGTGTTCGGGGCCACGTACACGTCGACGCTGCGCAGCAGCCGCGCCTTGTCCTCGTCGGAGACCATGCCGAGGAACTCGACCCGCGCCCGCAGGTCGGCGGGCAGGGAGGCGACCGCCTCCTCCTCGTCGCCTCGGCCGGCCACGAGGAGCCGTACGTCCGGGCACTCCGCCACGATGCGCGGGAAGGCCGCCATCAGCACCGGAAGGCCCTTGCGGGGCTCGTCGATCCGGCCGATGAAGCCGAGGGTCTGCCCGGACCAGGCGGGATTCGGCTCGGCCCGGGCGAAGAAGTCCACGTCGACGCCGTTGGGGATCACAACCGCGTCCCCGCCCAGGTGCTCGACCAGCGTGCGCCGCGCGTATTCGCTCACCGCGATCCGCGCGCTGATCTTCTCCAGCGCCGGCTGGAGGATCGGGTACGCCGCGATCATGGCGCGCGAGCGCGGGTTCGAGGTGTGGAACGTGGCCACGATCGGGCCCTGCGCCGCCCAGCAGGACAGCAGTCCGAGCGAGGGCGAGGCCGGCTCGTGGATGTGGATCACGTCGAAGACGCCGTCGTGCAGCCAGCGCCGCACCCGGGCCGCCGACAGGAAGCCGAAGTTCAGCCGGGCCACCGACCCGTTGTACGGCACCGGCACCGCCCGCCCCGCCGAGACCACGTACGGCGGCAGCGGCGTCTCGTCGTCCGCCGGGGCCAGCACCGATACCTCGTGGCCGAGGCGGATCAGGTGCTCGGCGAGGTCCCGGATGTGGAACTGGACGCCGCCGGGCACGTCCCACGAGTACGGGCAGACAATGCCGATCTTCACGCGGAGCGCTCCTCCAGGTCGTCCAGCCACAATCGTTGCAGCATGTGCCAGTCCTCCGGGTGCTCGGTGATCCCGAGCGCGAAGGCGTCGGCCACGGCCTGGGTCATCGCGGCCGTCTTCTCGGTCCGGGTGCCGTCGCGCGGCACCGGCACCTCGGGGTGGATCCGCCCGCACAGCTTCGGCGTGTCGCCGTAGTACAGCGTGACGGGCAGCAGCACCGCGCCCGTCTGCTGCGCCAGCAGCGCCGGCCCGGCCGGCATCCGCGCCGCCGAGCCGAAGAAGTCCACCTCGACCCCGGAAGCCGACAGGTCCCGGTCTGCGACCAGGCAGATCAGCCCGCCGGAGCGGAGCCGGCGGGCGAGGGTCCCGAAGGAGGAGGGGCCGTTGTGCGGCAGCACCTCCATGCCCAGGCTCTCCCGGTAGGCGACGAAGCGGTCGTACAGGGATTCGGGCTTGAGCCGCTCCGCGACGGTGGTGAACGGAACCCCCAGGTGCCCGGTGACCCAGGCGCCGGCGAGATCCCAGTTGGCCAGGTGCGGCAGGGCGGCGATCACACCGCGCCCGGAGGCGATGGCCTCGCGCAGGATGTGGTCGTCCGTGAGGTCGACGTCCGTGCCGAAGCGCTTCGGGTCCATGGCCGGCAGCCGGAAGGATTCCATCCAGTACCGCATGTACGAGCGCATGCCGGCCTGCGAGAGCTCCCGCAGCCGCTCCGGCCCGGCGTCCGGCACGACTCGAGCCAGGTTCGACTCCAGCCGCAGCACGCTCTTGCCGCGCTTCTTCCACGCGTAGTCGGCGATCCGGCGGCCGAGGGCCACCGCGGCCGGCTCCGGCAGCTTCTTCACCGCGGCCCAGCCGAGCCCGTACACGCCGTCGACCAGCTTGTCCTGCACCGTGCCCATCAGGCCGCCCCGTCCTCGGCCACGGCGGCCGCCGCGTCGGCCTCCGCCGCCTCACGGCGTACGGTGACCACCCGCTGGATCAGCGTGACCAGCGAGCCCACGGCCACGACCCACAGGGCGATCGGCAGCAGCACCCCGATCCAGGAGGGCACCCCGAAGGTCTCGAGCCCGGACAGGCCGGCCGCGACCAGCGAAATCACCAGCCGCTCGGCGCGCTCGATGAGCCCGTTGACGGCGACCGGCAGCCCGATCGACTCGCCGCGGGCCTTCGTGTACGAGACCACCTGGCCGCTGGCCAGGCAGAAGATCGCCACCGCGCACAGCACGTTGTCGTTCCCGTTGCCCGCGTACCAGAGCGCGAGGCCGCCGAAGATCGCCGCGTCGGCCACCCGGTCGAGCGTCGAGTCGAGGAAGGCGCCCCAGCGGCTGGAGACGCCCGCCTGGCGGGCCATGTTCCCGTCCACCAGGTCGGAGAACACGAACAGGGTGATGGTGATCGTGCCCCAGAAGAACTCCCCCCGGGGGAAGAAGACCAGCGCTCCCGCCACCACTCCGGCCGTGCCGATCAGGGTGACCGCGTCCGGGCTCACCCCCCGCCGGAGGAGAAAAGCGGCGAATGGCGTGAGAACACGCGTGAAGAATGCACGCGCGTACTTGTTCAGCATGGCCTTCCCGGAGGGTCGCTGGGCCGCACGGCCACATCGGCCACCGGCTGGCCCATCGTAGCCAGCGCCCCGGGCGCCCACTGCCGCGCACCCACCGGTTCGCGCCGGACAATCACCGCTCCATGCCCGCGACGCGCTCCGGACAGCGCCGGGTACTACGTATGGACGCAGTGTGACGCCAGTGCAAAGCTCGAAGGACCCCGATCAACCTCCTCACCGTCACACCGGGAGGCACGAGCACCATGGGAGCCACATCACACCAAGCCGGAGCCGCCGGCAGGGCACCGACGGCCGACCGGCCGTCGTCCGTACGGAACGTCGTGCTGGTCGGCCACAGCGGAGCCGGCAAGACCACGCTGGTCGAGGCCCTCGCCCTGACGGCAGGCGCCGTCAACCGGGCCGGCCGGGTCGAGGACGGCACCGCCGTCTCCGACTACGACGAGATCGAACACCGGCAGCAGCGGTCCGTACAGCTGTCCCTCGTCCCCGTCGAATGGGACGGAATTAAGATCAACATCCTGGACACCCCCGGATACGCCGACTTCGTCGGCGAGCTCAGGGCCGGTCTGCGCGCCGCGGACGCGGCCCTTTTCGTCGTCTCCTCCTCCGACGCCATCGACGGCGCCACCCGCATGGTCTGGGACGAGTGCGAGGCCGTCGGCATGCCCCGCGCCATCGTCGTCACCCATCTGGAGGCCGCCCGGGCCGACTATGCGCAGATGGCCACCGTCTGCGGCGAGATCTTCGGAGCCGAGGACCCCGACGCCGTCATCCCGCTCTACCTGCCCCTGTACGGGCCTCCCGGCCCCGACGGGCACACCCCGGTCGCCGGCCTGCTCGGCCTGCTCTCCCAGCGCGTGTACGACTACACCTCCGGGGAGCGCGTGGAACGCGACCCCGCGCCCGACGAGCTCGCCCTCATCGCCGGCGCCCGCTCCCGCCTCATCGAGGGGATCATCGCGGAGAGCGAGGACGAGAGCCTCATGGACCGCTACCTCGGCGGCGAGGACATCGACATCAAGACACTCGTCGACGACCTCGAGCGCGCCGTGGCCCGGGGCACCTTCCACCCCGTCCTGATGGCCGCCCCCGCCACCGACGGCGCCCGCCAGGGCCTCGGCACCGTCGAGCTCCTGGAACTGGTCACCGGCGGCTTCCCCACCCCCCTGGAGCGCGCCGCCGTCGCCGTCACCGCCCCGGACGGCGCCGACCGCCCGGCCGCCACCTGCGACCCCGACGGGCCGCTCGTCGCCGAGGTCGTCAAAACCTCCTCCGACCCCTACGTCGGCCGCGTCTCCCTCGTCCGCGTCTTCTCCGGCACCCTGCGCCCCGAGGAGACCGTGCACGTCAGCGGCCACGGCCTGGCCGACCGCGGGCACGAGGACCACGACGTCGACGAGCGGATCGGCACCCTCACCTCCCCCTTCGGCAAACAGCAGCGCAGCCTCACCCAGGTCATCGCCGGCGACCTCGCCTGCGTGGCCAAACTCACCCGCGCCGAGACCGGCGACACCCTCTCGGCCAAGGACCGGCCCCTGCTCATGGAGCCCTGGTCGATGCCCGACCCGCTGCTCCCCCTCGCCATCGCGGCCCACAGCAAGGCCGACGAGGACAAGCTCTCCCAGGGCCTGGCCCGGCTCGTCGCCGAGGACCCCACGATGCGGCTGGAACAGAACCCGCACACCCACCAGGTCGTCCTGTGGTGCCTCGGCGAGGCCCACCAGGACGTCGCCCTCGAACGGCTGCGCACCCGCTACGGGGTCCAGGTCGACCCCGTCCCGCACAAGGTCAGCCTGCGCGAGACGTTCGGAGCCAAGGCCGCCGGCCGCGGCCGCCACGTCAAACAGTCCGGCGGACACGGCCAGTTCGCCATCTGCGAGATCGAGGTCGAACCGCTCCCGCCCGGCAGCGGCATCGAGTTCGTCGACAAGGTCGTCGGCGGCGCCGTGCCCCGCCAGTTCATCCCGTCCGTCGAGAAGGGCGTACGCACCCAGGCCGCCCGCGGGGTCGCGGCCGGCTACCCGCTGGTCGACGTACGCATCACCCTCCTCGACGGCAAGGCGCACTCGGTGGACTCCTCCGACGCCGCCTTCCAGACCGCGGGCGCCCTCGCCCTGCGCGAAGCCGCCGCCGCGGCCCGCATCCACCTCCTCGAACCGGTCGCCGAGCTCGCCGTCCTCGTCCCCGACGAGTACGTCGGCCCCGTCATGAGCGACCTCGCCGGCCGCCGCGGCCGCGTCGTCGGCACCGAACAGGCCGACCCCGGCCGCACCTGCGTCCGCGCCGAGATCCCCGAGATCGAGATCGGCCGGTACGCCGTCGAACTGCGCTCGGTCTCGCACGGCACGGGCCGGTTCACCCGCGCCTACGCCCGGCACGAGCCCATGCCGCCCCAGATCGCCGACAAGGTGCGTGAACAGGCCGAGAAGGGAACCTGATTGGCATAGCGCCAGAGACGCCTTGGAAGCCGCCCACCCAACCCGCTTGCGGTGGGCGGTATTTCCCTGTCCCATGACCATGGGAAGAGATACGCCGATAGGCTCATCTGCGCGGCAAAAGAGCACAACGCACAGCGATGGGGGCAACGGTGGCGGACGACGGATTCGACTTCAGGCCCGGGGCGCAGATCCCCTTGCAGGGGGCCGGCGGCCAGACCGCGGCGACCAACGCCCTCGCCTCGGCCGCGTACCGGGACGGCGGCAAGGACACCAAGCTGTCCGACCTGCTCAAAGCCGACAACGAGTACCACAAGTCAACGATCAAACCCCCCAAGGTCTCGCTCTTCGAACCCAACCTGGGCGAGGCCTTCTGCCGCGCCGTCGAGGCCCGCACCCTCGCCTCCGGCCGCAAACCGCTCATCCAGTCCTTCGGCCTCGACCCGCAGACCGTCGTCGAGCACTGCCTGGCCGCCTCCCGCCTCCGCAAGGAGCGCGACCGCAAGCTGCGCCTGATCATGCTGGTCGCCGGGGTGCTGTTCCTGCCCGGCCTGCTGCTCTGGCTGGGCCTGTTCCAGCTCCGCAAGTCGCTGGCCAAGGGTGACGGCAAACGCTCGTCCTGGATGGGCACCCTGCTGCTCGTCGGCGTCGCCGTCGTGGCGGCCGTGCTCATGTTCCGGCTGCCGTTCACCGGCTTCCTGGGCCTCTACCTGCGCGGCATGATCATCGTCCCCGCCGTGGGATGGCTCCTCGCCCGCCGGATCTGCGAGGCCACCGCCACCGACATGCGCTCCCGCTGGGACGGTCTGCTCGCGGGCGACGGCATCGGCGCCAAGATTCCCGAGGCGGTCCCCGGCAACCCCGACGAGAAGGCCCGCGAGGACCTACGGCACTCGCTCGCCAAGCTCACGGCCGAGGACCGCAGCAACTCCGTCTTCTACGCCGGCCCCAAGGGCATCCTCGGCATGGGCACCCGCTGGGGCAGCTGGCAGATGGCCGAGGAGCTCGCCCCCAAGACCGAAGGCATGGAGATCCACCCGTTCCGCAGCTGGGACGTCATACGCGCGATCGACACCGAACTGCGCAAGCTGGAGCGCGGCCCGCTGCACACCGGCGGCCTGCCGCCCGCCTCGATCCAGCACTGGATCGTCACCCCGGTCGGCGAAGGCGCCGCGGAGGTGGCCCGCCCCACCGGCGCCGACGTGGACACCTTCCTCGTCAAGCCGCACGAGATCACCCGGATCTGCAACGAGCAGCAGTTCAGCGGCGGCAACCGGCACTACCTCGGCATCCAGTACCCGCTCTGGGACGGCCAGTTGGTGATCACCATGCTGGTGACGGTCACCGTGCTGTACAAGACCCTGCGCGTCGAGGTGACCGGCCACGCACTCGGACCGGTGCACGGCCTGTTCACCACCAAGTCCGCGGCCCCCAAGGTCGAGGTACCGAAGTCCGTCCGGTTCTGGGAGACCGTGGAGCGCACGCTGCCGCTGGTGGACGCCCAGGAGGTGGTCCGTCTCGCCGTCCGCGCCCCGCTGACCTGGTTCCCGCCGATCCTCGATTTCTTCGGCGGCAAGCTGGTCCTGCCCGAGCCCTTCGGTCTGCGCCACGTCTGGGCGGGCCAGCCCTGGCGCCACCGCTTCATGGCCGACGACGCGCTGCGGGCCGCCACCCCCGTCCTGCGGGCGGTGCACGCGGCCGCGATGCGGGTCCTCGAGGAGAACGGCGCCGACATCGACCGCTTCAGCAACCGTTCGATGATCGTCAGCGGACTCGTCCAGGATGCCGCCCCGCGCAAGGCGGACGTGTACGACGCCTAGGCAGGACGCCCGGGGGCCGGTACGCGGTTGCGGCCGGCCCGAGGCCCCAGGGCTCCCGGGCCTGCTAGTGCCGCGTCAGGCAACGTTCGCCCCGTCGCGACGCCCGGCACGCACTCTCGCCGCACCGGCCGAAACCTCAAGTACGTCCAGTACGAGCACTTGCGTCCGGCACGCCGAGAGCACGCACCGGACGCCGCTCCTTGACGGGCAAACGCTGCCTGACGCGGCACTAGTTGGGCCAGGCGTCGGCGAGCATCTGGCGGGTGTCCGCCAGGAGTTGGGGCAGCACCTTGGTGTGGCCGACGACCGGCATGAAGTTCGTGTCCCCGCCCCAGCGGGGCACGATGTGCTGGTGCAGGTGCGCCGCGATGCCGGCCCCCGCTGCCGCGCCCTGGTTCATGCCGATGTTGAACCCGTGCGCCCCGGACGCCTTGCGCAGCGCGATCATGGCCCGCTTGGTGAGATCGGCCAGCTCGGCCGTCTCCGCCGCGTCGAGCTCCGTGTAATCGGCGACGTGCCGGTACGGGACGACCATCAGGTGGCCGCCGTTGTACGGGTACAGGTTCAGCACGGCGTAGACGTGCTTGCCCCGGGCCACGACCAGGCCGTCCTGGTCGGACATGTCCGGAATCCCGCAGAAGGGACAGCCGTCCCCGGCCTCCGGACCGGTCGGCTTGTTCTCCCCCTGGATGTACGCCATCCGGTGGGGCGTCCACAGACGCTGGAACGCGTCCTGCGTGCCCACACCGATCTGCTGCTCGGGCTCAGTCGTCATGGGATGCAGCATATGACCTTGCCCCTGGCGGGCGTGTCGCCGGGGCGAATACCGGCAGCGGGGCCGCGATGCTGGGCCCATGCACGAAGAAGTCGAGACCCGTGACGCCGCCTGGGAGCGCCGTACCGAGCTGCCGCTGTTCTGCGCCTCCCTGGTGTTCCTCGCCGGGTACGCGGTCCGGGTGCTCGCCCATGCCGAGCCCGTCTGGCGCAACGTCGCAGGTCTCGTGGTCCTCCTGGCCTGGCTCTGCTTCATCGTCGACTACCTGGTGCGGCTCGTGCTGAGCCGACAGCGACCGCTGCGGTTCGTCCGCCGCCACTGGCTGGACACCGTGATCGTGATCCTGCCGACGCTGCGCCCGCTGCGCATGGTCAAGGTCCACGACGCCATCCAGGCCAAAAGGGACCGCCCGCGCCGCGCGCTGTACCCGCGCGTGATCACGTACGCGGGGCTCTCGGCGCTGCTGCTGGGATTCTCCGGCTCGCTCGGCATTTACCACTCCGAACGGGCGGCCCCGCAGTCCCCGATCCATACGTTCTGGGACTCGGTCTGGTGCGTCTGCCAGACGCTGTCGACCGTCGGCTACGGCGACGTGGCCCCGGTGACCCCGACGGGGCGGCTGATCGCGATCTTCCTGATGGGCTTCGGCGTGGCCCTGCTGGGCGCCGTGACGGGATCGTTCTCGTCCTGGCTGATCGAGGTCTTCCGCCGGGAGGGCGAAGAGCGGCCCCCGGGGAACGGAAGTTCCCCGGGGGCCTCTCGATGAGCTGCTGCGCCGGTCAGACCTGGACGCGGTCCGCGACGACCTTGGCCAGCTTCGCCAGCGCCTCGTCCTTGGCGATGCCGTTCTCCTGCGAACCGTCGCGGTAGCGGAAGGAGACGGTGCCCGCGGCCATGTCCTCGTCACCGACGATGATCATGAACGGGACCTTGAGCTTCTGGTGGTTGCGGATCTTCTTCTGCATCCGGTCGGAGGAGGCGTCCACCTCGACCCGCAGGCCCTTCTTCTTCGCCTCGGCGGCGAACTCCTGCAGGTACTCGACGTGCCCGTCGCCGATCGGGATGCCGACCGCCTGGACCGGGGCCAGCCACGGCGGCATGGCGCCCGCGTAGTGCTCCAGCAGCACGGCGAAGAACCGCTCGATGGAGCCGAACAGCGCGCGGTGGATCATGACCGGCCGCTGGCGGGAGCCGTCGGGCGCGGTGTACTCCAGGTTGAACCGCTCCGGCAGGTTGAAGTCCAGCTGCACGGTCGACATCTGCCAGGTGCGGCCGATGGCGTCGCGCGCCTGGACGGAGATCTTCGGGCCGTAGAAGGCCGCGCCGCCCGGGTCGGGGGTCAGCGGGAGGCCCTGCTTCTCGGCTACCTGCTGGAGGACCGCGGTGGCCTCCTCCCAGACCTCGTCCGAGCCGACGAACTTCTCCGGGTCCTTGGTCGACAGCTCCAGGTAGAAGTCGGTCAGACCGTAGTCGCGCAGCAGGTTCAGCACGAAGGTGAGCGTGCGGTCGAGCTCCTCCGCCATCTGCTCACGGGTGCAGTAGATGTGCGCGTCGTCCTGGGTGAAGCCGCGGGCGCGGGTCAGGCCGTGGACCACGCCCGACTTCTCGTACCGGTACACGGTGCCGAACTCGAACAGGCGCAGCGGCAGTTCGCGGTAGGAGCGGCCGCGCGCGTCGAAGATCAGGTTGTGCATCGGGCAGTTCATGGGCTTGAGGTAGTAGTCGGTACCACCGTCGAGCTGCATGGGGGGGTACATGCCCTCCGCGTACCAGTCCAGGTGGCCGCTCTTCTCGAAGAGCGCGCCCTTGGTGGCGTGCGGGGAGTAGACGAACTCGTAGCCCTCTTCCTCGTGCCGGCGGCGCGAGTAGTCCTCCATGGTCCGGCGGATGATGCCGCCGCGCGGGTGGAAGACGGCCAGGCCGGAGCCGATCTCGTCCGGGATGGAGAAGAGGTCCAGCTCGTTGCCGAGCTTGCGGTGGTCGCGCTTCTCGGCCTCGGCGAGGAAGTCGAGGTGGGCCTTCAGCTCCTCCTTCGACGGCCACGCGGTGCCGTAGATGCGCTGGAGCATCGGGTTCTTCTCGCTGCCGCGCCAGTAGGCGGCCGCGTTGCGCATCAGCTTGAACGCCGGGATGTTGCGGGTGGTGGGCAGGTGGGGACCGCGGCAGAGGTCCTTCCAGCACAGCTCGCCGGTCTTGGCGTCCAGGTTGTCGTAGATGCTCAGCTCGCCGCCGCCCACCTCGACGTTCGCACCGTCGTCGGTCGAAGCGGAGCCCTTGATGCCGATGAGCTCGAGCTTGTACGGCTCGTCGGCGAGCTCCTCGCGGGCCGCCTCGTCGCTGACCACGCGGCGGGAGAACTTCTGCCCGCGCTTCTGGATCTCCTGCATCTTCTTCTCGACGGCCTTGAGGTCCTCCGGGGTGAAGGGCCGGGCCACGTCGAAGTCGTAGTAGAAGCCGTTCTGGACCGGCGGGCCGATGCCCAGCTTGGCCTCGGGGAACAGCTCCTGCACGGCCTGCGCCATGACGTGCGCGGTCGAGTGACGCAGGATGTTCAGGCCGTCCTCGGAGGAGATCTCCACCGGCTCGACGGTCTCGCCGTCCTTCACCTCGTACGAGAGGTCCTTCAGGTCGCCCGCGACGCGAGCGGCCACGATGGTGCGCTCGCCGGCGAAGAGCTCGGCCGCCGTAGTGCCCGTGGCCACCACGCGCTCGTCCCGCTCGGAATCGCGTTGGATGATCACACGGACGTCTGACACCGGTCTCTCCTGACTCAGGGGATGCGCGAGCGAACGCTGCGCGCCTGAATCGTACCGAGCCGAGCGGCTCCGCCGCGAAACGGTTACGGCTTCCCGCGTTCGTTACGGTGGACCGGCCGCACCCCCGCCCCCCGCTCCGGAGGAATCATGCCCGTGCCGAGCCCGCTCGAGGTCAGGCCGCTGGACCTGGCCGAGGACACCACGGCGTCGGCGGTGCACCGGATCGGCCGGGCCGCGTACGCGGTGGAGGCGGAGCTGATCGGCTTCGACGGCATCCCGGCGCTGCGCGAGAGCCTCGCGCAGATGCGGGAGCAGCCACTGCACTGGCTCGGCGCGGTCGCGCAGGACGGCGGGATCGCCGGCTTCCTGGCGTGGCAGGAGGAGCCGGACGGCAGCGCCTGCATCGACCGCCTCTGCGTGTCCCCGGCCCGGTTCCGCAGAGGCGTCGCCTCGCTCCTGCTCCGCCACGTCCTGTCAGAGCTCCTCCCCGCCCGCACGGTCACGGTCACGACGGGCGCGGCGAACACCCCCGCACTGACCCTGTACACCCGCCTGGGCTTCACCCGCGGCCCGGACTTCTCCCCCGCTCCGGGCCTCACGATGGCCTCCTTCACCCGCCGGCCCAGCCCCGCCGGCGCATCCAGCCCCGCCGGCGTTTGAGGCGCGGAGTCCGGGGCGGAGCCCCGGGCCCCGTCAGTCGTCCGTCGGAAGGACGTCCCCCGGATCGAGCGCCTCGTCCAGCGACTTCATCAGCCGGTCCCGCTCGACCTCGTCCAGCGGGACCGGCGTCACATCCGTGGCATCGGTCAGCCGCCGGAACCCGCCCCGGCGCTGCAGCCGCCCGCTCAGCCGGATCGGCACGCCCACCAGATGCGCATGCCCCGCCACCCGGTACGCCTCCTCGTCGAGGACGGCCCGTACGTACGGGATCTCCGCCCCGGCGAGGACCCGCAGCCGGATCGTGCCCCCGCCGCCCGGGGCCGAGCGCCGCATCCGGACCACCGCGCCCGCCACCCGCACGGGAACCGCCGGTTCGTCCCGGGTGTAGCGCGCCGCCGCATCCCGGAGCACCGGCAGGTCCCCCGGCGAGAACTCCACCGGCTCCGGCCGGGCCGCGCAACCCGCCGGGACCCCGGCCGCCGGCGCCCAGGCCAGGGCGATGCGGGCCCCCTCCGAACCCCGCACGAGCGCGATCAGCGCATCGGCCAGCTCCCGGCTGACCCCGGCCTCGACCGCCGCGTCGAAGGCCTCCATGCCGCCGGTGGCCCGCCGGTAGTCCACGGCCTCCCGCGCCGCGTGCAGGGCGTGGTGCAGCCGGGTCATGGTGCCCCGCCCGCCGTCCACCGGGACGTACGCGGTGAGCCTGCGCCCGCCGGGGTCCGGCCCCACCAGGACCCCGTCCAGGGCGCGTTCGGCCTGTCCGCGGTGCCGGGCCCCGTAGTACCCGGCCCTGGCCCGGTCCGCGAGGGCCCCGGCGAGCAGGAGCTGCCTGGCGGCCGAGCGGAGCTGTTCCTGCACGGTCCACGCCGCCGCGCCCTGGGGCCCGTACGGCCCCTCGGGGCCCTCCGGGATCCGCCGGTCCCAGCGGATCTCGTCGCTGGGCACGCTCAGTCCGTACAGCACCTCCCGTGCGGACGGCAGCGCGCTGCGCGCGAGCGCGGTCAGGGCGTCCTCCAGCAGGTCGACGCAGTCGGGGAAGGCCCGGCTCTCCGGAACGAGCAGGCTGTTCCCCCCACCGGCCGGCCCGTGAAGGGCAGGCGGCGTCCAGCGCCCGTACCGCCCGGCGGCCCCGCCCCGGCGCTGCCAGCCGTGCCGGTGCAGCAGGGCCCCCAGCACGGCCGGGTCGACGTGGGCGGGATCGGGCGTCCCCGAGTCGGAGAAGTCCCCGTACTCGGACGGGGACGTCAGCGGTTCGAGGTTCGGTGAGTGCCAGTGCATCAAGGTGTCCCTCCCGACCCGACCCGGGTCATGATCTCGCACAGCGCCCGGTCGTCGAAGATCCGCGTGGTGGGGATCCGTACGGTGGTCCGGCGCCGGCCGGTCACGGGGTGCCCGGCGAGGTTGGTCCAGTAGCAGCAGTGCCGCAGGTCGAGCCGGTCGTGGCCGGCGGCCAGCCACTGGTCGCGTTCTCGCGGGACGAGCATCACGACGAGGATCTTGTGGACGGCGACCGGCGTGCGGGCCAGTTTCACCAGGTGCTCGTTGTCGAGTGTGAACGCGAAGGTGGGCCCGGCCGGTCTGGGCGGTATCTGGTAGGTCGCCTTCAGCTGCACCTTGATGGTGACCTCGTCGTCGACGAGGTGCTCGGGCGCGCCGTGGTTGACCTGCCAGTCGATGCCGTTGTCCGGAAAGGGCTGGGAGAGCGAGCAGCCGGCCGCGGCGGCGACTGCGTGCAGGTATCCCACCTGGAGGGTCTCCATGCAGGCGGTGGTGGCGAGTGTGCCGCGCAGCGGTCCGGTCCGCGCCTCGCTCCGCGGATCGGTCCGCCCCTGCAGCATCCCGCCCGGTTCGGGCTGCGCGAGCGCCATGGCCGGCTCCCCATGCCTTCCGGGCTCTGCCGAATGTGGGTGGACGGGGTGATGACCGGTCATGTGTGCGGTCCCCCAGGGAAGTTGTCTCCGTACCAGAGGGCCCGCAAACGGCGTACGGCGCAAACAGGCCGGGTATCACCGATGCGGGCAAGGGTGGCACGTTCCGAGGCGGCGGCGCCCGGTTGCACCCAACTGCTGATCGGGGACGAGGAGTTCGCCATGACGCGCTGGTATGAGGGCCCGCTGGCCGCTTTCGACACGGAGACGACCGGGGTGGACGTGGAGCAGGACCGGATCGTGTCCGCCGCTCTCGTCGTGCAGGAGTGTGCGGGCGGCCGGGTCCGCTCCACCCGCTGGCTGGTCAATCCCGGGATTCCGGTGCCCCCGGGCGCCACGGAAGTGCACGGTCTGACCGATGACCACCTCCAGCGCAACGGGCGGTGGCCCGCGCCGGTCGTGGAGGAGATAGCCCGTGCGCTCGGGGAGCAGCAGGTGGCGGGCCGGCCGGTGGTGGTGATGAACGCGCCGTTCGATCTGACGCTGCTGGACCGGGAGTTGCGCCGGCACCGGGCGTCGACGCTGGCGCGCTATCTGGACAACCGGCCGCTGACGGTGCTGGATCCGCGGGTGCTGGACAAGCACCTGGACCGGTACCGCAAGGGCCGCCGGACGCTGACGGATCTGTGCGCGCACTACGGGATAGAGCTGGAGGGGGCACATGACGCGGGTGCGGACGCGTTGGCCTCGCTGGAGGTCGTACGGGCGGTGGGGCGCCGGTTCGCGGCGCGGCTGGAGCGGCTGACGCCGGCGGAGCTGCACACGCTGCAGGCAGTGTGGCATGCGGCGCAGGCGCGCGGGCTGCAGGCGTGGTTCGCCCGTCAGGGGACGCCGGAGTCGGTGGATCCGCACTGGCCGCTGCGGCCGGAGCTGCCGGCGGCCGCGTAGGGCAACGGCCCCCGGAGATGCGGAAGGCCGGTCCGTCGCGTGACGGACCGGCCTGACCCGGTGGGCGATACTGGGATCGAACCAGTGACCCCTTCGGTGTGAACGAAGTGCTCTCCCGCTGAGCTAATCGCCCGGGAACGAGTTGAACCATACAAGAGGCACGGGGTCTGGTTCAAACCGCTTCCGGTGAGGCCGCCAGACGGGCGGCGAGGGCGCGCCGGCCGGCCCGCATCATCAGGGCGTGGTTGAGCCGGAACGCGGGCCGCGCGGGGACCGCGAGGCGGCGCAGCAGGGGGCTGCGCACCTCGACCTCCTGCTCGTACAGGGCCCGTGTCGCGCGCCCGCCGGCGCCTCGGCGGGCTCGTACGGTCCACCGCGCCCAGCCCTCGATGTCGCCGTGCAGGGCGGCCTCCAGGAGGCCCCGGCCGGGGTCGCGGAGGAGTTCGGTGGCGGTCATGCGGATCTCGTACGGGAGGACGGAGCGGATGTGCAGGGTGCCGCTGTGTCCGTCGATCTGCTCGACCGCACGGACCTGGGGCCACCAGCGCGGGTAGTCCCCGGTCTGTTCGAGCACGGCGTAGACCCGGGCGGGCGGGGCGTCGAGGTCCCACACGCTGCGGAAGCGGTAGCGGTTCCAGCGGTCCCGGTGGCGGCGGTCCGTGTTCCCTGCGCGGCTGCGGTCCATGCCTCCAGTCTGGACCGGCGGACCTTCGCGCGGGCCCCGCTCTCGTACATCCACTCCTTCCGTGCGTACTCAGGGCGGATCTGAGTACGCACACCCATGTCCTGACGGCGTGACGGGCACCACACTCCGGAACATGGCGACTCCACCACCCGGCACCCCCCTCCCGCCCGACCGGGAGCTCGTGCTCATCGACCGTGAGCTGGCCCAACTCGACGCCCGGCGCGGATATCTGCTGGCCCGCCGGGAGTGGCTGCTGCGGCTTCCGGCACCGGGCGGGTGGGTGACGCCGGGCGTCCCCGCCCGTCCGCAGGAGGCCTCGGCCCCGAGTGCGCAGAACGTGCTGCTGACCTTGGGCGCGGTGCTGCTGGCGGTGGCTGCGCTGGCGTTCACGCTGGTCAGTTGGGGGTCCATGGGGATCGCCGGGCGCGGTGCGGTGCTGGCCGTGGTGACGGCGGCCGCGCTGGGCGCGCCGGCGCTGCTGCTGCGCCGGGGGCTGCGGTCGACGGCCGAGTCGGTGGCGGCGGTGGGGCTGCTGCTGACGGTGCTGGACGCGTACGCGGTGTACGCGGTCGCCGCGCCGGACACCGACGGCACGGCGTACGCGGCGGGGGCGGCGGCCGTACTGGCGGCACTGTGGGCGGGGTACGCCCGGGTGCTGCCGGGGCTGCTGATCCCGCTGCCGGCGGCGGTGCTGACGGCGCAGCTCCCGCTGCCGCTGGCGGCGGTGGCCTCGGCGGCGGACCCGGTGGGGGTCGGCTGGGCGCTGCTGGCGACGGCGGCGCTGGACGCGGCGCTTGTGCTGTCGGCGCCGGGGGTCCGCGCGCGGGCGTCGGTGTTCGGTCCGGCGGCGGCGAGCGCGGCCGTCCTCGCGGCGGGGGCCCTGCTGGCCGGGCTGTCGGAGTCGTTGCAGGCCGGCTCGGCGACTGCGGCGGCCGGTCCTGCGCTGCTGCTGGCGGCCTGCGCGGTGCTGGGCGTCGGGGTGGCCTGGCGGGAGCCTTCGGCGATGGCGGCCGCGATCGCCGGCGCTCTGGCGGCGGTGGCGGCGCTCGGCGACCTGGCCCGTCCCGTGCTGTCGCGGGAGTGGACCGTGGTGGTGTTCCTGCTGCTCGCCCTGCCGCTGCTGGCGGCGGTACGGGCCGGCACGCTCCCGGCGGCGGTCCGCCGCGGCCTGGCCCGGGCCGGGGCGGGGGTCGCGGCCCCGGCCGCGGTGTCGGCGCTGCTGCCCGCGGCGGGCTCGCTGGTGTTCCGGGTCGGGGTGCTGGGCGAGGTGTGGGCGGCGACGACCCCGCCCCGGGACGCGTACGGGCCGGGCCCGGCGGCCGCGGTGACCCTGCTGGTCGCGGCGGGGGCCGCCGGGTGGCTGGCGCGGGTGCTGCCCCGCCCGGAGCCGGGCATGATCGCGGTGGTCCTGGCCTGGGCGGGGCTGTTCACGGCGCCGATGGCGTACGGGCTGCCGGTCGCGGCGGTGCTCGCGGCCCAGCTGGCGGTGACGGCGGCGGCCGGGGTGTGCGCGCTGCGGATCGCGCGCGGCCCGGGGTACGCGGCTGCGGTGTGTGCCGCGGTGGGGGCGCTGAACCTGTCGGTGGCCGCGCTGGACGGCCGTACGGCCACCTTCGCGGTGTTCGGGCTGCTGGGCGCGGGCTGCGCGGCAGGGGCGGCGTACGGGCCCGCCGCGCTGCCCACACGGGCCGGCGGGGCGGTGCTGGCCGTCGGGTACGCGGCGGGCACGGTGGCGGCGCTGGGGGCGGTGCGGGGGCTCGCGGTGTCCTGGTGGGCGCTGCCCCTGCTGGCGGTCCCGGCCGCGGTGGCGGCGCTCGGCCCGCGCCTGGGCCGGGTGCGGATCCCGGCGGAGATCGCGGCGGCCGTGGTCGGCGCGGTGGCGCTGCTCCTCCCCGTCCGGGAGCCGGCGCTGTCGGCACTGGTGTGCGCGCTGGCCGGGGTGGTCTGCGCGGGCGCGGCGGTACGGGCGGACCGGCGCGGGCTCGGCTGGGCGGCCGGGGCCCTGTTCGTGGCGGCGACCTGGATCCGGCTCGCGGCGTCCGGGGTGGCGGCGCCGGAGGCGTACACGCTGCCGGTGACGGCGCTCGCCCTCGCGGTGGGTTTCGTGCGCCGCCGGAGGGATGCGAGGGCCCGTCTTGCAGGCCGCGGGCCCGGCCTGATCGGCGAGACGGGCCCTGAAGCCTCGTCGTGGACGGCGTACGGGCCAGGGCTGGGGGCGACGCTGCTGCCGAGCCTGGTCGCGGCCTGGGGCGACCCTTACTGGCTGCGGCCGCTGCTGCTGGGCCTCGCGGCGCTCGCGGTGACGCTGCTCGGCGCGCGCCGGCGGCTCCAGGCCCCGCTGCTGCTCGGCGGCGCCGCCCTCGCGGCGGTGGCCCTGCACGAGCTGGCCCCGTACGTGGTCCAGGTCGTCGACGCGCTGCCGCGCTGGCTGCCGCCGGCGCTGGCGGGGCTGCTGCTCCTGGTGGTGGGGGCGACGTACGAGAAGCGGCTGCGGGACGCGCGCCGGCTGCGGGCGGCCCTCGGCCGGCTGAGGTAGCGGCGGGAACGAGGAAACGCCAAGGGCCCGGAGACGGTGAAAGTCTCCGGGCCCTTGGTCCGGGTGGGCGATACTGGGTTCGAACCAGTGACCCCTTCGGTGTGAACGAAGTGCTCTCCCACTGAGCTAATCGCCCGGACGCACCGCAAACATTACCCCATGTCAGCGGTGGTTCCCGACCATCACTGGTCCTTGAGGTCCCAGGGCAGCGTGAGCCCGTACTTCCAGAGATAGAAGCCGATCAGCGCGCCCGCGATCAAGAGTCCGACGCTGGTCAGGATGATGTTGCGGCGGCGGACCTTGGGGTCCAGCGCCTTCTGCGCGGCCTCGGTCACCTTGCGCTTGGTCCAGCGGAGCACCAGGTGGGCCCAGGCGAACTCGGTGGCCCAGATCGCCAGGCCCGCGAAGATCGCGACCCAGCCGGGCCCGGGCAGCACGAGCATGGCGACACCGGCACCGATGACGGCGAGGCCGACGATGAAGACGCCGACCTGCCAGCTGAGGTGCAGGGTGCGACGCGACTTGATGAAGGCGGGAGCCTTCGATACGTGCGGCGCTTCTTCCGTGGTCTGCTGAGTGCTGGTGTCGTCGGCTGCGGACGCTTCGGTCCCGCGGTCACTCCCCGTATTCATGGGCCCGAATCTACCGGAGCCGGAAGCACACGTGAATGGTGGTTTGGATCCGCCGTCCGAGGGACCCAGAGGTCCGCAAAACGGTCAGAGGGGTTTACAACGGCACCGTAGGTGGCATGTCGATTTCGCCGACGTGCGAATCCCCGAGCGCACACTGAGCGAAAGGCCCTGGCGCTTATGAACACCACGGTCAGCTGCGAGCTGCACCTGCGCCTCGTTGTGTCGAGCGAGTCCTCACTGCCTGTCCCGGCGGGCCTGCGGTATGACACGGCCGATCCCTACGCCGTGCACGCCACCTTCCACACCGGCGCCGAGGAGACGGTCGAGTGGGTATTCGCCCGAGACCTCCTCGCTGAGGGCCTCCACCGGCCCACCGGAACCGGAGACGTCCGCGTCTGGCCGTCCCGCAGCCACGGTCAGGGCGTCGTCTGCATCGCCCTGAGCTCACCGGAGGGAGAAGCACTGCTCGAAGCACCCGCCCGCGCACTCGAGTCGTTCCTCAAGCGGACGGACGCAGCGGTTCCACCCGGGACCGAACACCGGCACTTCGACCTCGACAAAGAGCTCTCCCACATCCTGGCCGAAAGCTGAACCAGGCTCGCAGGGAGCACCTCCCGGCCTGCGCCGGGAGCCACTCCGCACCGTCCGACTCGGGGCGACGGTGCGGGCTGGACAAAAACCACATACGGCAGTGCCGGCGCTGTTCTTGCGGAAGCCACCCGCGAGGACGGCGCCGGTGTGCGTGACGCAGTCGCAGCTGAGGCACCTCCCGGTGCCGCCCGGGGACGACTAGAGTCGGCCCCCAGCGGCGGCACTGGTCCGTCGCCGCAGGCCCGGCCCCCAGGGAGCGACCACCGTGCAGATTCCCCACGACACCCGTCGCGCGCTCGACGTCGTCGTCGCGCTGGTGAACACCACGGCCGAGACGGACCACCCCGACGGGCTGGCGGACGTCGGCTCGCTGCGCGAGTTCGTACGCGAGTACCAAATCAGCGACGTCGGCGATCTCGGTGTCCGCGACCTCGCCGGAGTGCGGACGGTCCGCGGCAAATTCGCCCAGGTGTTCGGGGCGGCCAACCCCCGGACCGCGGCCGGACTGATCAACGAGCTGGTGGCGACCGCCGGCACCACCCCGCAGCTGACCGACCACGACGGCTACGACTGGCATGTCCACTACTTCGCGCCGGGGGCCTCGCTCGGCGACCACCTCGCGGCCGACGGCGGCATGGCGCTGGCCTTCATCGTGGTCTCCGGGGAGCAGGAGCGACTGCGCCGCTGCGAGGCCCCCGACTGCCGGCGGGCCTTCGTGGACCTCTCGCGGAACCGTTCGCGCCGCTACTGCGACAGCCGGACCTGCGGGAACCGGCTGCACGTGGCGGCGTACCGGGCCCGGCGCAAGGAGGCCGACGCGGGACCGTCAGAGCAGGAAGAGGTCATGCACGGCGGCCAGCAGCAACAGGGTGCCGATCACCCCTAGGAAGATCATCAGGGGCGGCTGGGAAAGCGCGAAGAGGCAGCCTCGCGGCTCCTCGGCAACGGGGGCGGGGACCGGGGCCGACGCGGGAATCGTCGGCTCACCCTGCGATGTCTCGAGCATGTCGGGGCGATGATGGCCCAAGGTGCACCGATCGGGCCTTCAACACGCCAGCGTTGACGCGGGAGTTCACCCCTTCTCGTCAAGCCCGCGGGAATTTCGTGCGCGGACCTCAGATGCCGTGCTTCTTCAGAATCGCTTCGATGTCGGAGAAGTCATCCGCAGGAGTGGCGGGGGCGGCGCTGCTGCGGGGCTCCGGCTGCGGACGGGCACCCGGGCCGAGCGAGGGGGCGGACGCGGCCGGGGCCACGGCCTCCTGCGAGGGGCGCCCCTTCGCGGCCTTCGCGGCCTTCGCCGGCTTGACCGCCTTGGCCGGCTTCTCCCCGGCACCGAGGCTGCGGCGCTCGACGGCCCGCGTGGTCATGAACAGCACCCAGGACAGCCCGAGCAGTCCGAAGCCCGCCCAGACGGTCGGGTTGAAGACCATCCCGGACACCCACTCCACGAAGCCCGTCATCACCAGGGCGACCGGCACCAGCGCGTACGCCGCGATGCGCGCGGCGGCGAGGAAGCGCTTGCGGTACGCGGTCACCGCGGCGACGCCCAGGCCCGCCGCGGACACCGCGGAACATATGGTCTCGGCAAGCATGCGGTCCTCCAGGGGTGGGCGAACTGTCCCTTCCATCCTGCACCGGGCACCGCCGCAGCGGCCATGTCCCGAGCGGATCCCGGACCGATCTCCGGGAGATCTCGGGGTCGCGCCTCCTCCTCAGGGGCGTCGGGAGGTCCGTTGCGGTGGCCGCGCCCGGCGGCTGGGAGACTGTCCGCATGACCGATTCCGTGATCCTCGACGTCTGGTGCGAACTCCAGTGCCCGGACTGCCACCGCGCCCTGGGCGACGTAGACGCCCTGCGGGCCCGCTACGGCGACCGGCTGGACATCCGGCTGCGCCACTTCCCGCTGGAGAAGCACAAGCACGCCTTCGCCGCGGCGCAGGCCGCCGAGGAGGCCGCGGAGCAGGGCCGGGCCTGGCCGTACGTGGAGGCCGTACTGGCCCGCACCGCGGAGCTCGGCGAGCGCGGCGAGGCCGTACTGCTGGACGTGGCGCGTGAACTCGGCCTCGACGCCGAGGAGTTCGACACCGCCCTCATCGACGGCCGGCACATCCTGATCGTCGACGCCGACCAGGCCGAGGGCAAGGCGATCGGCGTGACCGGCACCCCGACGTACGTGATCGGCGGCGAGCGCCTCGACGGCGGCAAGAGCCAGGAGGGCCTGCGCGCCCGCATCGAGGAGATCGCGGACCGCCTGCTGGCCGCCGGCAACGGCTAAGCGGCCTTGGTGAAGTGGGGTGCGTTTTCGCGTCGTCCGGTGCGGTGCATCGCAAGGCGGAGCGGCACGCTTGTACTGGACGTACCAGGGCGCTGCGACCAGCGGCGAGGCGGCGTGCCGGGCGGCGCGGGGGCGTGCCCCACTTCCCCGAGGCCGCTTAGCGCCGCGGCAGGCCACGTTTACCCGTCGAGGAGCGGCGTCCGGTGCGTGCTCTCGGCGTGCCGGCCGCAAGCGCTCGTACTGGACGTACGTGAGCTTTCGGCCGGCGCGGCGAGAGTGCGTGCCGGGCGTCGCGACGGGGCGACGTCGCCTGACGCGGCACTAGAGCAGGTCCTTGGCGTAGTTGACGCCGGTCGTCCGGTAGCCGAGGGACTCGTAGAGCCGCAGGGCCGGGGTGTTGCCGGCGAAGACCTGGAGGCCGAGGGTGCGGTGGCCCGCGGCGAGGGCCTCGCGCTCGGCGAGCAGCATCAGGTCGCGGCCGTATCCACGGCCCCGGTGCTCCTCGGCGACCGCGACGTCGAAGACGTACGCGCCCTCCCCGGCCAGCGCCACCCACACGTGGCCGACCGGGGCGCCCGCCGCCTCCAGGACGCCGAGGGTGGTGCCCTCCGTGGCCAGTCCGTGGGGGAGCTGGCGCTCGTGGTCGGCCACCGACTTCGCCCGCGCGGCCTCCTCCGGCATGCCCCGGCTGGTCCAGTCGGCGGTGTAGCCGTCGATCGCGTCGACGAGCCAGACCTCGTACTCGGCCTCCGTCATGGGGCGGCCGAGGACCCCCTCCCGGAGCCCGGGCGGCTCCGCGGGGAGCTCCTTGGCCATGATGCGGCTGTACTCGGCGTACCCGAGCGCCTGCGCCATCCGCAGGCCGCCCGCCGAGGCGGCGGGTACGGAGACCCGGACGCGGCGGCAGCCCCAGCCGCGCAGCACCTCCTCGGCGGCGAGCGCCCCGACCGTGGCCCGACCGCGCCGCCGGTCGGGTTCGTCGACGGCGAGGTCGCGGATCTCCCCGACCGTCGGCCCGAAGGGCGTGTCGCAGGCGACCAGCAGCGCGCCGACGCGCCTGCTGTTGACCCGGATCTCGTACGGGCGCGACCGCGCGCCCCCGGTGCTCTGCTGAAGCGGCCCGCTCGGCCGCAGGGTGGTGGTCATCAGTCGAGTTCTACCCCGCCCTGCGGCCCGTGCGACAGCCATTAACGGGGCAGTCCGGGTGCCACGAACCTCACGGCGTCACAGACGGCACGGGGCTCACGGGTCCAGGTCCTCGCCGGAGCGCGCGTCGAAGATCCGCATCGCCTCGGCCGTGACCGGTCCGGGCACGGCCGCGCCCGTCGCACGGTCGTCGACCCGGTGGACGGCCTGCACATCGCGCAGCGTGGAGGTCAGGAAGATCTCCTCGGCCTGCTCGAGCGCCTCGAAGGGCAGGTCCGTCTCCTTGGCCCCGGCCCACTCCACGACGAGGGCGCGGGTGATGCCGGCCAGGCAGCCGGAGGCGACGGGAGGCGTGTGCAGCTCCCCGTCGAGTACGACGAACACGTTGGAGCCGGTGCCCTCGCAGAGCCGCCCGACGGTGTTCGCGAACAGGGCCTCGGAGGCCCCGGCCCGGTGGGCGGCGGCCAGCGCGACGACGTTCTCCGCGTACGAGGTGGTCTTCAGGCCGGTCACGGCGGAGCGCTCGTTGCGCACCCAGGGCACGGTGATCACGGCCGTGGTGTCCGGCCGGCGGGCGGTCTCGCCGAGGGCCACGACCAGGGTGGGGCCGGACTCCCCGCGGTCGGAGCCGAGCGGGGAGACGCCGCCCGTGTACGTGATGCGCAGCCGGCCGAGCGGCATCGGATTGGCCTCCAGGACGGCCGCGCAGGCCCGGCGCACCTCGTCCAGGTCGGGATCGGGCAGCCCGAGACCGCGGGCCGAGCGGGTCAGCCGCTCCAGATGCCGGGTGAGCGCGAAGGCCGTGCCGAGTTCCGCCTTCAGCGTCTCGAACACACCGTCGCCCACGGTCAGCCCGTGGTCGAACACGGACACCTGTGCGCTGTCGGCGTCCCGCAGCGCGCCGTCGAGCCAGATCCTCACCGTACGATCCCTCCGCTCACCCATGGGTACCAGTCACCTCATGGGCTCCTGACGCTACCCGGAGCAGCCGGGCGGCCTTCAGTTCGGTCTCGGCCCATTCCCGCTCGGGGTCGGAGCCCCAGGTGATGCCGGCTCCGGTGCCGAAGAGCAGGCGCGGGCCGCCCGGGCCCTGGCGGTCGATCCAGAAGGTGCGGATGCCGACGGCGAGCTCGGCGGTGCCGCGGTCGGCGTCGACCCAGCCGATACCCCCGCAGTAGGGGCCGCGGGGGGCGGTCTCGAGGGCTTCGATGATCCGCAGCGCGGAGGACTTGGGGGCGCCGGTGACGGAGCCGGGCGGGAAGGTGGCGGCGAGCAGCTCGGGCCAGCCGGCGCCGTCGGCGAGTTCGCCGCTGACGGTGGAGACGAGGTGGACCAGGCCCGGGTGCTCCTCGACGGCGCACAGTTCGGGGACGGCGACGGAGCCGGTGGCGCAGACCCGGCCGAGGTCGTTGCGCACGAGGTCCACGATCATCACGTTCTCGGCGTGGTCCTTGGGCAGGAGGTCGGCGGCGGTCCGGCCGGTGCCCTTGATGGGGCCGGACTCCACGTGGCGACCGGCCCGGCGCAGGTACAGCTCGGGGGACGCGGTGGCGATCTCGACGCCGTGAGCAGGGAGGCGAATCGTTCCTGCATACGGGGCCGGGTTGCCGCGCGCGAGCAGCGCCGTGAGGGCGTCGACGTCGGCGCGGTCCGGGTCGGGCAGGGGCGCGGACATCACGCGGCAGAGGTTGGCCTGGTAGACCTCGCCGGCGGCGATGTACTCGCGGATGCGGCGTACGCCGGCCGTGTAGGCGGCGCGGTCCAGGGAGGAGGACCACCGGTCGGCGGCGGGGCCGCGCCAGGCTCCCGCGACGGGCGCCGGGACGGGGTCGGGGCGTATGTCGCCGAAGCGGGCGCAGACCAGACGCCCCTCGAAGTCTGCGGACACCGCCCAGAAGCCGGTGGAGTCGAGGGCGGAGGGGTCGCTGGTGACGTCTCGGAGGTCGGTCGCGAGGAGGCCGCCGAAGCGGGCCAGGGGGAGCAGGTCGTGCACGGCTGCGAGTCTATGACCGGTGACGCCGCGGCGCCGGTGAGGTGACTGCCGGGTGACCGGTGGTGATCGAGCGGCAGCACGCTGCGGAAACGCGTTTTTGAGCTGGCCCGGGAATCCGCTAGAGTTCAACACGTCGCCAGGGAGCGAAGGGGGAGAACCCCGGAGCGAACACGGTGACCTGCGGACGTAGCTCAGTTGGTAGAGCACCACCTTGCCAAGGTGGATGTCGCGAGTTCGAGTCTCGTCGTCCGCTCGAAGTGGGGGATCTTCCCGAGAACCCCTGCAGCTCCAGGTGGAGTGGCCGAGAGGCGAGGCAACGGCCTGCAAAGCCGTCTACACGGGTTCAAATCCCGTCTCCACCTCCAAGGACGATTAGCTCAGCGGGAGAGCGCTTCCCTGACACGGAAGAGGTCACTGGTTCAATCCCAGTATCGTCCACTGGTCCGCAAGGATCCCCGCGCGATTAGCTCAGCGGGAGAGCGCTTCCCTGACACGGAAGAGGTCACTGGTTCAATCCCAGTATCGCGCACGCAGTACACGCACCACCTGCGGTTTCGTACCGCGGTCCCGCGCGATTAGCTCAGCGGGAGAGCGCTTCCCTGACACGGAAGAGGTCACTGGTTCAATCCCAGTATCGCGCACCACCCCCGGAAGCCCCGGCCGTTTCGACGGCCGGGGCTTCCGCGTTGTCGAGGCGGCTCAGGAGGAGAAGAGCATCCGGCCGAAGCCGCCCTTGTGGTGGCCGTGGTGACCGTGGCCGCCGTGGTGCGGGGCGCCCCAGGCAGGGGCGGGCGCCGCGTGAGCGGCCGGGTACGGGGCCGGCGGCGCGGCGGGCGGCGGGACCTGGCCGTACTGGGCGCCGGTGTACTGGGACTCCAGGCGGGTCAGCGCCTCCAGCTCGCCGTAGTCGAGGAAGATGCCGCGGCAGTTGCTGCACTGCTCGATCTGGACACCGTTGCGGTTGTAGGTGTGCATCATCGCGTGACACTTCGGACACTGCATGACCGGATCAACTCCTCGCCGTCTGCTTCGACACCGGATGCATGCCCGGTGGCGTGAGCCTCACCCTACGACGGAGCCTGCGGCTCCAAGTCGGGCGGGAGGGTGGCGATTCGGGCACAGGAGTCCACCATCAGCCGTTCCAGGTCGTCGAGTCGACGGTGGTTTTCTACCGATTTGGCCAGGGCCAGAGCTGCGGTCTGCACGGTCAGGGCCCGGGCGGCGAGGTCCAGTTCCGGCCAGGGGTCGGAGCCGGCCGGCCCGGCCGCCGGGCCTCCGGCGGCGCGGTAGGAGTCGAGGAAGCGGACCCAGGTGCCGGTGTCGAGCAGCCCGGCGGCGTACCAGGCGGCGGGCCGGGCCAGATCCCACGCGGGGGTCCCGATCCCGAGGTCGTCGACGTCGATGAGCCGCCAGCCCCCGTCGGGTCCGGGGCCCCGGACCAACTGCCCGAGGTGCAGGTCCCCGTGGCACAGCGCCCCGCCCCGGGGCGCCGGCGCCTCCCCCCGCACCCAGGCGGGCAGGGTCCGCGCGGCGGCCCGTACGAGGTCGCCGGCGGGACGGCCCTCGGCCGGGCTGGGCACGAGGGCGGAACCGGTACGGGACCCGGCCGCGCCTCCGGAACCGGCCGCACCGGTGGCAGCGGGGACGCCCACGGGCCCGGCCGCCCCGGCGAAACCGACGGCAGCGGCACCGGCAGCCCGGCCGGGAGCCGTCGCCCGCGCCAGGCGGCGCAGGGCCCGGGCCAGTTTGGCCGGACCGCGCATCGGCGGGACCGGGCCCGGCAGCCGGTGCACGGGCACCTGGTGAAGGGCCGCCAGCAGTCGGCCGGCGGCCTCCCAGGGGGCGTCCTCGGGGCGCTCCGGGTCGACCGGGGCCCCGTACGGCCACAGGGACACGGGCCGGCCCCCGAGGTAGCCGACCTCGGGGCGCAGCGGGGCCAGCAGTACCCCGGCCAGCGCCTCGTCCGCGGCGATCCGCATCCGCACGGCGAGGCCTTCGCGGTCGCTGTCCCCGGCGTGCGCCTTGGCCACGATCTCGCCGCAGCGCACGACGGTCCCGTCCTCCCGCTCGGCGAGGAGTTCGTACGGGGCGTCCTGCTCCCCCGCGCCGGCGTACGCCGCGAGGGCGGCGGGCAGTGGCTCCTGGTTCATCGCGGCTCCACGGCTCCCGTCGCTGGCGTCTCGGGAGCAGGTTACGGAACTGCGGGACGGCATGAAAAAGGGTGCTGCCCGTCCGACTCCCCAGTCGGACGGGCAGCACCCTTCTCCTGCCGTCCGTCGCGCCCCCGTCCCCACGGGGTGCAACAGGCCGATGTCCCGGTCCGGGCCGCTCTCCCGGACCCGGGGCGCCGCTCAGCGCCCCAGCATCACGCCCACGGACGACGCCTGTACCGCCACCTGGTCGAACCCTCCGAAGAGGAAGAGCAGGAGGGCGGCCAGGGGGAGCACCATGGCCGCGGCCACCAGTGGATGGCGCGTGCCGGACTCATGGCCGTTGAACGCGAATGCCTTGCGTCCTTGCCGTGCGATGTCCGCCATGGTCCTCTCCCTGTCGGTTGCAGCGGCGGGTTCGTGACCTCGGGGGACGAGTGCGCCACCCGCCGCTTGTCTTCAACACTAGGCGGGCGCACGGCCCCTGGCCTCCTGCCCTCGTACCCCTTGGCAGGCCTCCAGGAGGATGACGGGGCCACCTCTCGTGTACTCCCCTGGGTGGAGACCGCTCCCCCGTACTGGGGGTCTTCCCGGAGGGGATGACCGGAGGGTAGTGAGTTCGCTCACTTCCGTCACTCCCCGCGCATGCGTGTCCGCCGACGGGGTACGCACAAGATCCCCCTGCCCGCCGGCCCCGCGCACGCGCCCCCCGCCCGCCGTGTGCCTGGCGCACCACCCTTCCGAGTGCCTCAATCCCCTTGGCGCCAGGGCCGTTTGGCCGTACCGGCAAGTGCCGTACGGACATGGGTCCGTGTGGGTGAGGAACCCTCAAGTGGGCTGTGCCGCACTGACAATCGAATCCTCGGGCGAGGGCGCGGCCTCTGAGCGCGCGTGGCGGATGGTCCGTAAGCTGTGGCACGTCAACAGGACGACCGGTCAGCGGGGTGGACATGGCGATGATGCGGCTCCGGCGCGAGGACCCGCGTGTCGTCGGCTCATTCAGGCTGCACCGACGGCTGGGTGCCGGCGGTATGGGCGTGGTCTACCTGGGATCCGACCGGCGTGGCCAGCGTGTCGCGCTCAAGGTGATCCGGCCGGATCTGGCCGAGGACGAGGAGTTCCGCTCGCGTTTCGCGCGCGAGGTGTCCGCCGCCCGGCGGATCCGCGGCGGGTGCACCGCGCGCCTGGTGGCCGCGGACCTGGACGCGGAGCGGCCGTGGTTCGCCACCCAGTACGTGCCCGGCCCGTCCCTGCACGACAAGGTGGCCGAGGAGGGTCCCCTCACGGCCGCGCAGATCGCCGCGATCGGCGCCGCGCTCTCCGAGGGACTGGTCGCCGTGCACGAGGCGGGGGTCGTCCACCGCGATCTCAAGCCCTCGAACATTCTTCTGTCTCCCAAGGGCCCCCGGATCATCGACTTCGGGATCGCCTGGGCCACCGGTGCGAGCACCCTCACCCATGTGGGCACGGCCGTCGGCTCCCCCGGCTTCCTCGCGCCCGAGCAGGTGCGCGGGGCGGCCGTCACCCCGGCCACCGACGTCTTCGCGCTGGGCGCCACCCTCGCCTACGCGGCGACCGCCGACTCGCCCTTCGGGCACGGCAGTTCCGAGGTCATGCTCTACCGCGTGGTGCACGAGGAGCCGCATCTGGTCGGGGTCCCGGACGCGCTCGCGCCCCTCGTCCAGGCCTGCCTGGCCAAGGATCCCGAGGAGCGGCCCAGCACGCTGCAGCTGTCGATGCGGCTGAAGGAGATCGCGGCCCGCGAGGCGCAGGGGCTGTCCGACGGGCGGCCGCCGGTGCAGCGCGCGCGGACCGAGCGGCCCACCGGGCGGCTGGCGGAGCGGGGCGATGCGTACGCCGACCAGCGCACGGAGCGCCGTACGGGCGGTACGCCCGTGCCCCAGGCGCCGAACCAGGGCCAGGGACAGGGCCGCGGCCAGGGCCCGGACAGCGGACCGCACGCCCGGCCCTCCGGCGCACGGCCTCCGTCCTCGCGGCCCTCGTCCTCACGGAACCCGGGCGGCCCGTCGTCCCGGCCGACGGCGGGGCGTACGGGCGGCCGCCCGGCCCCGCGTACGACGGGCACGGGGCGGCGGCCGTCGCGGCCGGACCCCAGACTGATGCGTCAGCGGCTGATCGTGTTCGTCGTGGTGACGCTGATCGTCGCGCTGGGCATCGCCGCGGCCCAGAAGTTCTGACGTACTGGAGTTCGGACTTCGTGGAGTTCTGACGTCCTGAGGTTCTAAGCGGGCTCGGGGAAGTGGGGGGCGTTTCCGCGTCGTGCGGCGCGGTGGATCGCACGGCGGAGCGGCGCCCCCGTACCGGGCGTACTCGGGTGCCGAGACAACGCGGCGAGGTGCCGTGCCGGGCGGCGCGGGGGCGTGCCCCACTTCCCCGAAACCGCTCAGAGCTCGGGCGGGGTGGGCGCCGGGGACTGGGGCGGGCGGGTCGCGTAGAAGGCGACCGCCGAGGCCGCGGCCACGTTCAGCGAGTCGATCCCCTCCGCCATGGGGATGCGGACCCACTCGTCGGCGGCCCGCAGCGCGTACGTGGACAGGCCGTGCCCCTCGGACCCGAGCATGATCGCGGAGCGCTCGAAGCGCTCCGGCGGGACCTGGTCCAGCGGCGTGGCCTTCGGGCTCGGCGTCATGGCCAGGATCCGGTAGCCCGCCTCGCGGACCTTCTCGAGGTCGGCGGGCCACTTGTCGAGGCGCCCGTACGGTACCGAGAACACGGACCCCATCGAGACCTTGATGGCGCGCCGGTAGAGCGGGTCCGCGCAGTCCGGGGACAGCAGTATCGCGCTGATGCCGAGGGCGGCGGCGCTGCGGAACGCCGCCCCCAGGTTGGCGTGGTCGACGAAGCCCTCGAAGACGGCGATGCGGCTGCCCGCCCCCTCCCCCGCGAGCAGCTCGTCGGCGGTCGGGAGCGGCTTGCGCTGCATCGAGGCGAGGGCGCCGCGGTGCACGTGGTAGCCGGTGACGCGTTCGGCGAGCTCCGGGGTGACGGCGTAGACCGGCGCCGGGAGCTCGTCGATGACGTCGCGCATGACGTCGACCCACTTCGCGGAGAGCAGCATCGAGCGCATCTCGTACCCGGCGTCCTTGGCGCGTCTGATGACCTTCTCGCCCTCGGCGATGAACAGGCCTTCTTCGGGCTCGCGTCGGCGCCGCAGTTCGACGTCGGTCAGGCCCGTGTAGTCGCGCAGGCGCGGGTCGTCGGGGTCTTCGACGGTGATGAGATCAGCCACAGGGTGATACTGCCTTGTCCGGGGTGTGGTGCCAACGGCCCTGCCGGGCGTTGGGGGGTGTCTTGGTGTCTTGTCGGTCGGGCCGGATCAGGGAGGGCGACGCGAGCCCGGTCTGATCGGCACGACACCCCCCATGCTTCAGGCGGTCGGGGTACCGACGTTGACGACCTCGCCGATCACGATGACCGCGGGCGGACGGATCTCCTCCGCCCGTACGGTCTCGCCGACGGTGGCGAGGGTGGCGTCCACGCGGCGCTGGGTGGCGGTGGTGCCCTCCTGGACGACCGCGACCGGGGTGTCGGCCGAGCGGCCGTGGCGGACCAGGGCCTCGGCGATCAGGCCGATCTTGTCGACGCCCATCAGGATCACCAGGGTGCCGGTGAGCTTGGCGAGGGAGGCCCAGTCCACGAGGGAACGCGGGTCGTCCGGGCCGACGTGGCCGCTGACCACGGTGAACTCGTGCGCCACTCCCCGGTGGGTGACCGGGATGCCGACGGCGCCCGGGACCGAGATGGAGCTGGAGATGCCGGGGACGACGGTGCAGGGGATGCCGGCTTCGGCGAGGGCCTGGAGCTCCTCCATGCCGCGGCCGAAGACGTAAGGGTCCCCGCCCTTGAGCCGGACCACGGCCTTGCCGGCCTTGGCGTGCTCGATCAGGGCGTTGTTGATGGCCTCCTGGGCCATGAAGCGGCCGTACGGGATCTTCGCGGCGTCGATGACCTCGACGTGCGGCGGGAGTTCGTCGAGCAGGTCGCGGGGGCCGAGCCGGTCGGCGATGACCACGTCGGCCTCGGCGAGGAGGCGGCGCCCGCGGACGGTGATCAGGTCGGGGTCGCCGGGGCCGCCGCCGACGAGGGAGACGCCGGTGGTGCGGGTGCGGGCCGTGGCGAGGGAGCCGTCGCGCAGCCCCTCGACGACGGCGTCACGGACGGCGGCGGAGCGGCGGGGGTCGTTGCCGCTCAGGACGGCGACGGTCACGCCCTCGACGCGGCCGGTGGCCGGGGTCCAGGCGGTGGCCGCCTCGGCGTCGTCGGCCCGCACGCACCAGACCCGGCGGCGCTCGGCCTCGGCGGAGGCCGCGTCGTTGGCGGCCCGGTCGCGGGTCGCGATCAGCGCGTACCAGGCGCCGTCGAGATCGCCGTCCTGGTAACGGCGGCGCTCCCAGCGGATCTCGCCGGTCTCCGCCATGGCGTCCACGGAGGGCGTGGCGGAGGGGGAGATCAGCAGGACGTCGGCGCCGGCCGCGACCAGCGCGGGCAGCCGACGCTGGGCGACCTGGCCGCCGCCGATGACGACGACGCGGCGGCCGGCGAGGCGGAGTCCTACGGGGTACGCGGGGTGTTCGGCCATAGCGGTGCGGCTCCTGATGCGGCGGTGTCTGCAGGCCGCTGCTGCGCTGGAGCGGCTGGGTCGGGTGGGGTGACGTGCGCTTTCCCTGTCCGGGTCCACGATACGACCCGTGCCCCCACCCCTGGGGCTCCGCCCCCGGACTCCCCCGGCCCCGGACGGTGGGACCGCTGCGCGGGGCTTGTCCTCTACCCGTCCTTCGCCTGTTCCCCGGGCTCCGCCCGGACCCGCGCGGCGTTTGAGCGAACGGGCGCGGAGCGCCCGTCGGGGGGCCGGGGGCTTGCCCCCGGTTTCGGGAAGGGGCGGGGTGGGGTGGGGGAAAGGCCCCGCGCAGCGGACCGTGGCTACTTCTCGGTGACGCCCGCCGCGTCGAACGTGGCCACCTCGTGCATCGCGCGGGCCGCGCTCTGGACCAAGGGGAGGGCCAGCAGGGCGCCCGTGCCCTCGCCGAGACGGAGGTCCAGGTCGACCAGCGGGCGCAGGCCGAGCTTGTTCAGGGCCGCCACGTGCCCCGGCTCCGCGCTGCGGTGGCCCGCGATGCAGGCCGAGAGGGACTCGGGGGCGATGGCCCGGGCCACCAGGGCTGCCGCGCCCGCGCTCACGCCGTCCAGGATGACGGGAGTGCGCAGGGACGCTCCGCCGAGGAGCAGGCCGACGATGGCCGCGTGCTCCAGGCCGCCGATGGCCGCCAGGACGCCGATCGGGTCCGCCGGGTCCGGCTGGTGCAGTTCCAGCGCGCGGCGTACGACCTCGACCTTGCGGGCGTGCGTCTCGTCGTTGATGCCCGTGCCGCGGCCGGTGACCTCCGCCGGGTCGACCCCGGTGAAGACCGAGATCAGGGCTGCGGAGACCGTCGTGTTCGCGATGCCCATCTCGCCGGTCAGGAGGGCCTTGTTGCCTGCTGCAACGAGGTCGCGGGCCGTCTCGATGCCCACCTCGATGGCCGCGATCGCTTCCTCGCGGGTCATCGCCGGGCCCGTGGAGAGGTCGGCCGTGCCCGGGCGGACCTTGCGCGGGAGCAGGCCCGGAGTGGCGGGGAGGTCGCCGGCGACACCGACGTCGATGACACAGACCTCGGCGCCCACCTGGTTCGCGAACGCGTTGCAGACCGCGCCGCCGCCCAGGAAGTTGGCGACCATCTGCGTGGTGACCTCCTGGGGCCACGGGGTGACGCCCTGGGCGTGGACCCCGTGGTCGCCCGCGAAGATCGCGACCGCGGCCGGCTCCGGGATCGGCGGCGGGCAGACCCGGGAGAGGCCGCTGAGCTGGGCGGAGATGATTTCGAGCATGCCCAGGGCTCCGGCGGGCTTGGTCATGCGCTTCTGGCGCTCCCAGGCCTCGCCCAGCGCCTTCGCGTCGAGCGGGCGGATGCTGGCGACGGTCTCCGAGAGCAGGTCGTGCGGCTCCTCGCCGGGCAGCGCGCGGCGGCCGTACGTCTCCTCGTGCACGACCCAGGCCAGCGGCCGGCGCTGCGACCAGCCGGCCTGCGCCAGCTCCGGCTCCTCCGGGAACTCGTCGACGTAGCCGACGCACAGGTACGCGACGACCTCGAGGTGCTCCGGCAGGCCGAGCTCGCGGACCATCTCGCGCTCGTCGAAGAAGCTGACCCAGCCGACGCCGAGGCCCTCGGCGCGCGCGGCGAGCCAGAGGTTCTCGACGGCGAGGGCCGAGGAGTACGGGGCCATCTGCGGCTGGGTGTGCCGGCCGAGGGTGTGACGGCCGCCGCGGGTGGGGTCGGCGGTGACGACGATGTTCACCGGGGTGTCGAGGATGGCCTCGATCTTGAGCTGCTTGAACTGCTTCGCCCGGCCCTTGGGCAGCGACTTCGCGTAGGCCTCGCGCTGGCGCTGGGCGAGCTCGTGCATCGACCGGCGGGTCTCGGCCGAGCGGATGACGACGAAGTCCCAGGGCTGGGAGTGGCCCACGCTGGGCGCGTGGTGCGCGGCCTCCAGGACGCGGAGCAGCACCTCGTGCGGGATCGGGTCGGTGCGGAAGCCGTTGCGGATGTCGCGGCGTTCGCGCATGACGCGCAGGACGGCCTCGCGCTCGGCGTCGGTGTACGCGGGGGCCGCTTCGCCGGCGGAGGGCTCCACGACGGGCTCGGGCGCGGCCTCGGCGACCGGCTCGGCCACTGCTTCGGCCTCCGGCTCGGCAACCGGCGCGGGGGTGGTCTCGGGAGCCGCTTCGGGCTGCACCGCCACGGCCTCCGGAGCGGGCTCCGGTACGGCTTCCGGCGCGACGGGAGCCGCCGGGGCCTCGGGAGCGACCGGCTCGGCGGCGACGGGCGCCTCGGCGACGGGCTCGACGGCCTCGGGGGCCTGAACCACCGCTTCTGCAGGCAGGGCCTCCGGCTCCGGCGCGGCGGCCGGCATCTCCACCACGGCTGCGGGCGCCACCGGTACGTCCACCGGCGCGGCCTCGGCCACGACCGGCTCCGGCTCGACGGCGGGCGCCACCGGGGCCTCGGCAGGCTCCGCGGCAACAGGCGCAGGCGTCTCGGCGACGGGCTCCGGCGCGGCCTCCACGACCGGGGCGGGCTCCGGCACGGCGACCGGCTCCGGCTGAAGGGCTTCCGGGACTTCGGGGACTTCGGGGACTTCGGCGGCCACGGGTGCCATGACGGGCTCGGGGGCCACGACGGGCTCAGGGGCCACGACCGGCTCGGCAGCCACGACGGGCTCCGGCGCGGCCACGGGCTCGGCGGCCACCACGGGCTCCGGAGCTGCCACGGGCGCCGGCTCCGCCGTCCACGGCTCGCCGGCCTGCGGCGGGGTCTCGCCCGGCTGCGGCGCGGCCGGTACGGCGGCGGCCTCGGGGCGCGGGACGTCCAGGTACTCGGGACCGGCGGTCGGCGGCCCGGCCACCTGCACCGGAATCGGAGCCGCCGGGGCGCTCACGGCAGCGGCGACGACGGCCACGACCGGTGCGACGGGCGCCGCGGCAGCCATGGGAGCGGCCGCCGGACCCCGGTCGGCGAGCGAGCGTACGACTCCGCCGGTGGCCTCGGGCACGGGCGGACCCATGTGCAGCGGCCGACGGGCGGGTACGGCCGGGGCGACGGGCGCGGCCGTGGCCATCGGGGCGGCGGCCTGCGGCGGGACCACGAGGCCGCCGAGGTCGAGCGCGCCGGTGTCGCGGCCGCCGGCCTCGTGCGCACCCGCGCTGTACGCGTCGCCGTAGGAGGGATCGGGGAACGCGGGCTGTGCGGGGAACCCGGGCTCCGCGTACGCGGCCGGCGCCTCGGGGTACTCGGCGTAGGGCGCGTCGCCGTACGAGGTCTCGACGGGGAAGACGGGCGCCGGCGGGACGACCTGCGGGTCGCTCCACGCACCCTGGCCGCTCGGCATCAGCAGCAGTTCCTCGTCCTCCGGCTCGGCCGGGTTGTCCACGAGGTCCTGGAAGGCGTAGCCCTGGACGGGAGCGGGGACGGGGCCCGGGTTCTGGACCGGAGCGGGAATGCCCTGCTGATCCACCATGCCCGCGTTGTCCGGGAGACCCTCGCCCGGTACCTGGCCGGTGTCAGTCATGCGTACCCCTCGCCCATCGGTTGTGCCTCTTCGATCGCCCGGTCGCCCACGAAGCCCGCCGGGCGGCGTTGCCGCGTGGGGTTGCCGTGCGATGCGTTTCGTCTCTCGCACGCCCTGCGCGACAACCAGTAAGCATTGTCGCGCCCGTTAGCCACCACGGCAGCCATAACTGCCATGGTCCGCTGTGGACTGCGCCACGTCGCGCATCGGGCGGTGCCGTCACCCCCGGACACAGCAGGGCGGTACGACGATCGGCCAGCCTACCGCGGCGTCTGAGCTAGTGCCGCGTCAGGCAGCGTTTGCCCGTCAAGGAGCGGCGTCCGGTGCGTGCTCTCGGCGTGCCGGCCGCAAGCGCTCGTACTGGACGTACTTGAGCTTTCGGCCGGCACGGCGAGAGGGCGTGCCGGGCGTCGCGACGGGGCGAACGTTGCCTGACGCGGCACTAGCGGTTCACGGGGCGTTCGGCTGCCAGGAGAAATACGACGGAACGGTCCTGTTCACCCCACGTACGGGTGTCCAGGCCCACGGACTGGAGGAGCGCGCACTCGACGGTGTAGCCGCCCTCGGTGAGCGCGCGGCCGATCGCCTCCGCCTCGTCGCGGGTGGAGGCGTGGCTGACGATCCGTTCGGGGCGGCGGTCGGCGACGGCCGCGACGACCTCGGCTCCCCCGCCGCCGATGCGGACGACGTCGGGTTCGGGGAGGTCTTCCAGTACGTGCGGTGCGCGGCCGGCGACGACCTGGAGCTGTACGCCCCGCTTGCGGGCGGCGGCAGTTGCGCGTTCGCAGGCGCGCGGGTCGGCGTCCACCGCGATGACGGCGGCGCCGAACGCGGCGGCCTCCACGGCGAAGGCGCCGGAGCCGGTACCGATGTCCCAGACGAGGTCTCCGGTACGCGGGCCGAGGCGGGCGAGCTGGGCGGCGCGCAGCTGGGCCGACTCGCCTTCCCCGGCGTCGGCCAGGGGGCGGGCCCAGCCGCGGGCGCCGGTCTGGGCGGGGCTCTGGCCGAGCAGCCATGCCGGTTCGGCGGTGGCGGAGGAGGAGAGGGCGGAGGCCTGTCCGCCGATGACGATGACGACGTTGGGGTCGCGCCAGCTGTGGTCGGCGGCCCGGTCGGAGGTCAGGACGGTCACCTGTTCCTTGGCGGTGCCGAGCTCCTCGCAGATGACGAAGGTGCGGTGGACCCCGCCGAGCAGGAGGGCGAGCTCGGCGGGGCCGGCGCCGGGCGAGGTGAGGACGGCGACCTTGGCGTGGGCCCGGCAGACGTTGACGGCCCGGCGCAGGGTGCGGGGGTGGGCGACGACGACCTGGGCGTCGTCCCAGGGCATGCCGGCGCGGGCGAAGGCGGCGGCGACGGAGGACACGGCGGGGACGACCTCGACCTCGAGGCCGTGCTCCGGGGCGCGCAGGGTGCGTACGGCGCCGAAGAAGCCGGGGTCCCCGTCGGCGAAGACGACGGCGGTGCCGCGGTGGCCGGCGATGCGGCGGGCGGCGAGGCCGAGGCTGCCCAGGCGGATGCGTTCGGCGGTGGGCGGGACCTCGGGGAGTGCGAGGTGGTGTGCGGCGCCGGCCACGAGGGTGGCTGCGGAGAGCGCGGACCGGGCGGCCGCGGTCAGGGGCGAGCCGTCCCAGCCGATCACCGTGACCCGGTCGGCCATCGTCGTCAGTCTCCTGGGGTGGGGGCGGGCGAGGTTTCGTCGGCAGGGGCGGGCACGGTGAGACTACCTGGTCATCAGGTCAGCTCCAGTCGGCGCCGATGGCGTAGCCGCTCGCGCCCGCCTGTGCGCCGCGGCCGTATCCGTAGTCGTCGTGGCTGTTGTAGCCGTCGTAACCGTCCGGGTCCGCGATGTCGTCGATGTCCTCGGGGAGCAGGCTCCAGACGATGAGGTCGGTGCGGGTGTCCGCCCAGGAGCCGTCGGGGTTCTGGGTGCGCACTGTCCCTGCGTTGCGCAGGACGCCTTCGCTGATGCAGCCGATCTTCTGGGCCACCTGCTGCGAGGCGGTGTTGTCGGCGGCGGTGCGCAGTTCGAGGCGTTCGAAGCCCTGGTCGCGGAAGAGCCATTGGACGACGGCGAGTACGGACTCGCTGGCGTAGCCCTCGCCGCGGGCCCAGGGGGCGGTGACGTAGCCGACCTCGGTGCTGCGGATGCGCCAGTTGGTGTTCTGCAGGTGCACGATGCCGACGAGGCGCTGGGTGAGGAACTCGGTGACGGCGAGGACGATGCCTCTGCCCTCGGTGCGCTCCGCGTGGGAGACCCGGGTGGCCCAGGCCTGGGCGTCGGCCTGGGTGTAGGGGTGCGGTACGGAGGTCCAGGCGGTGACGTGCTCGTCGTTCATCATCTCGGCGAGCGCGGTGACGTCCTCCCCGTCGAAGGGGCGCAGCACCAGCCGGTCCGTGCTGATGGTGACGTCCGGGAACGTGGTAGTCATGCGCAGCTCCATGCCGTTGCTGGACCGTTTGTGCGGGTCGTAGGCACAGCATGCAGCATCGACAGCGGGATGTGGCGGCCGGGTTGCCCGGAAGCGGGCAGCGCTCGGCCCCGCACACCCACCCGGGGCGTACGGGGCCGGACGGCTGGGACGATCAGGCCTTCGGGGCGCCGAAAGCGGGGACGACCGAGCCCTGGTACTTGTCCTCGACGAACTTCTTGACCTCGTCGGAGTTGAGGAGCTTGGCGAGCTTCTCGATCCGCGGGTCCTTCTCGTTGCCGGCCTTCACCGCGAGGAAGTTGGCGTACGGGTTGCCCTCGGCCTTCTCCAGGACCAGCGCGTCCTTGGCGGGCGAGAGCTTGGATTCGAGGGCGTAGTTGCCGTTGATGACCGCGGCGTCCACGTCGTTCAGGGCGCGCGGGACCGTGGCGGCCTCCAGCTCCTTGAACTCCAGGCCCTTCTTGTCGGTGATGTCGGACAGCTTGGCGGCGGTGCCGACGCCTTCCTTGAGGGTGATCAGGTTGTTCGCGGCGAGCAGCTGGAGCGCGCGGCCCTCGTTGGTGGTGTCGTTGGGGACGGCGATGGTCTGGCCGGCCTTGATGTCGGTGAGGGCCTTGACCTTCTTGGAGTAGAGGCCGAGGGGCTCCAGGTGCACGTTCACGACGGGCACGATGTGGGTGCCGTTCTTCTTGTTGAAGTCGTCGAGGTACGGCTTGTGCTGGAAGTAGTTGCCGTCGACCTGGCCCTGCTCGGTGGCGGTGTTGGGGAGCACGTAGTCCGTGAACTCCTTCACCTCCAGCTTGAGGCCCTCCTTGGCCGCGAGCTTGTCCTTGACGAAGTTCAGGATGTCGGCGTGCGGGCTCGGGGAGGCCGCGATGACGAGCGGCTTGCTCTCGTCGACCTTGCCGCCGTCGGCCTTGGTGGAGGACGGGTCCGAGGAGCTGCCGCAGGCGGTGAGGCCGAGGGCGAGCGCGGCGGAGGCGGCGGTGAGGGCGGTGACCTTGATGTTCTTACGCACGAAGAGTGCCTTTCATTGCGATGCAAGTGCGCAGGTCTTGCGCGGTTCTTGCGGGTGGTGGCGGCCCAAGCACGACAAGTGCGGGCTTTCCGGGGTGGAGAAGTCTGAGGGTGTCGGCCTGCGCCGGTCAGGCGGTCCGGCCGCGGCGGGCGAGGAGGCGGACCACGCCGTCGCCGATCAGCTGGATCACCGTGACGATGGCGACCAGGACCACGACGGTGGCGAGCATGAAGCCGGTCTCGAAGCGCTGGAAGCCGTAGGTGATGGCCTTGGAGCCGAGCCCTTCGCCGCCGACCGCGCCCGCCATGGCGGAGTAGCCGATCAGCGTGATCAGGGTGGTGGTGACGCCGGCGGCCAGCGAGGGCAGGGCCTGCGGGAGGAGCACCTTGCCGACGAGGGTGGGAACGCCGCCGCCCATGGACTCGACGGCCTCGATCAGGCCGTGGTCCACCTCGCGGACGGCCGTCTCGACGAGGCGGGCGAAGAAGGGGATGGCGCCGATGGCGAGCGGGACGATCATGGCGGTGGGGCCGATGAAGGTGCCGACGACGGCGGTGGTGACCGGGATCAGGGCGATCAGCAGGATGATGAACGGCAGCGAGCGGCCTATGTTCACGATCACGCCGAGGACCTTGTTGAGCGGCCGGTTCTGCAGGAGGCCGCCCTTGTCGGTGAGGACGAGCAGGATGCCGATGGGCAGTCCGCCGAGGACGGTCACCAGGGTGGACCAGAGCACCATGTAGAGGGTGTCGTACGTGCCCTGGGTGAGCAGGGGCTGCATCTCGGACCAGGTCACTGGGCACCATCCTTGACGAGCTGGGCGAGCTCGGCGTCGGCGTCTTCTGTGTTTTCGGGCTCGTCGACGTGGTCGACCTGCAGGCCCTGCTCGCGCAGGAAGCCCACCGGAACGACGTTGTCCTCGTAGCGGCCGGGCAGCTCGATCCGCATGCGGCCGATCTGGCGGCCGGCGACTGTGTCCATCGCGGCACCGAGGATCGAGATGTCGATGTTGTACGTCCGCGCCAGCTGGGAGATGACCGGCTGGGTGGCGGCGTCCCCGTGGAAGGTGACGTCGACGACCGTGCGATCGGGGCCGGTGGCGGCGCCGCTGACGGGGAAGAGTTCGCCGGCGAGCTCGGAGCCGGGGGTGGCGAGCAGTTCGGCGACGGTTCCGGACTCGATGATCCGGCCCTGCTTCATCAGGGCTGCCGAGTCGCAGACGGTCTTGACGACGTCCATCTCGTGGGTGATGAGCAGGACGGTCAGGCCGAGCTGCTGGTTGAGATCGCGCAGGAGCTGGAGGATCGAGCGGGTCGTCTCGGGGTCCAGGGCGCTCGTGGCCTCGTCGGAGAGCAGCACCTTGGGGTCTCCGGCCAGGGCGCGGGCGATGCCGACGCGCTGCTTCTGGCCGCCGGAGAGCTGGCCGGGGTAGGCCTTGGCCTTGTCGGAGAGGCCGACGAGGTCGAGGAGTTCGAGGGCCTTGCGGGAGCGCTCGCGGCCGGAGACGCCGAGGATTTCCAGGGGCAGTTCGATGTTGCCCTGCACGGTGCGCGAGGACAGCAGGTTGAAGTGCTGGAAGACCATGCCGATGCGGCTGCGGGCCTCGCGGAGCTCCTTGCCGGCGCGGCGGCCGCGGCCGGCCAGGGCCGTGAGGTCGACGCCGTCGACGGTCACGGTGCCGGTGGTGGGGCGCTCGAGCAGGTTCACGCAGCGGATCAGGGAGGACTTGCCGGCGCCGCTCTGGCCGATGACTCCGTAGACCTCGCCCTCGCGGACGTGCAGATCGACGCCGTCCAGGGCGGTGACCTCGCGGCCACGGGACTGGTAGACCTTCGTGAGGCCCGATGTGGTGATCACAGGAATTCCGTCGCTGTCGAGTGCGCGGCGCAAGCGGGTGCCGGGCACGGGGCAAACATCTGGGGACGCGATACGGGTCAGATCATCGGAAAATGACGCTGACGACGCGTGCGCGGGGCAGGGAGCGATCCGGTGCTGCTGCGGGGCGGCGTACGGACGGGCTCGGCCGGTCTCGCTTCGGGGCGCGAGACTGCAAGGAGAGGGGCCCTCAGAAGGCGCACATTCGACACATACAACGAGCACCGGGCGTCATCGTCGCCTCGGTCGCAAGGGTGCGGCTGCTCGTCGTGGTCATGGGCCCCAGTAAAGCAGACCTATCCCTTCACCGATCAACGATGTCCGCATAGCGGACGGAATCCGCCCGCATTCCGGACAGCACCGCTCAGGGCCGGTCATCCGCGACGAAGGCCCTGTCGGCCATGCTGACCTGCGCGGACACGGCCCGGTAAGCCCGTACGCGGTGGTACACGCGGGGCCGGGCGGGAGCCTCCGCTGTGGCCAAGGCCACGACGTACGCGTACCGCAGGGCCGCCCGCCCGCAGGGGTGCGCGCGGCCGGTCCGGCGGCCCGTAATACCCTCGCTGCATGCTCGACGCCCTGACCGTCGCCCTCGGGGCGGCCGCACTCGCCCTCGCCGCCTGGTGCGGATACGCCGCCCTGCGGGACCAGCCGACCAAGGACTGGCACTTCATCGGCATGGGCGTGGTGACCCTGCTGGCCCTGGCCCAGCTGGTGGTCGGCGTGGTGAAGCTGGCGCAGGGCGGCAAGCCCGACGAGGGCACGGTGATCTTCGTGGCCTACCTGGTGGGCGCCTTCGCGGCGGTCCCGGCCGCCGGGCTGCTGTCGCTGAGCGAGCGGACCAAGTGGGGCTCGGTGACGGTGGCCGCGGGCGCGCTCGTCCTCGCCGTGCTCGAAGTGCGCCTCTATGACATTTGGGGAACCCCCGGTGCCTGACACGCAGATGGACGACACGGCCGCCACCCCTGCCGAGCGCAAGCGGCTGGTCTCCGGGCCCGGGCTGCTGCTGGTCTGGCTGTACGGGGTGATCACGGTCGGCGCGGTCTCGCGCTCGATCTACCAGATCACCACCGAGTTCGACCGGGCCCCGCTGCCCTACACGCTGACCGGCCTGGCCGCACTCGTCTACTGCTTCATCACGTACTCACTGGTGCGCGGCGGGGAGACGGCCCGCAGGGCGGCGCGCGCGTGCTGCGCCGCCGAGCTGGCCGGGGTCCTCGTCGTGGGCACCTGGACCCTGGTGCGGCCCGAGTCCTTCCCCGACGCGACGGTGTGGTCGCAGTTCGGGATGGGCTACCTGTTCATCCCGGTGATCCTGCCGATCACCGGGATGCTCTGGCTGCGCGCCAAGCGCTGAGCGTCCTGCGCCGGGCGTCAGGCGCCGGGCGTGAGGCGCCGAGCGTCAGGCGCTGACCGCGAAGTCGGCCGCGTCGGTGGCCTCCTTCTCCAGGATCACCAGGCGTACGCCGTCGGAAGCCGTACGGCCGCCGACCTGTACGTAGCCGGCCTTGCGGTAGAGGCGCAGGTTGGACTCGCTCTTGTGGCCGGTGTGCAGGCGGAAGCGGGTGGTGTCGCCGTGGCCCGCGAGGGCCTCCTCGACGGCGCGCAGCAGCCGGGCGCCGAGCCCGTGTCCCTGCAGGCGCGGGTGGACGCAGAGCTTGGCGATCTTGCCGGTGCCGTCCTCGTCGACCTTGCCGCGCACGGTGCCGACCACTTCGTCGCCGAGCCGGGCCACCAGTACCGTGTCCGACTCCAGCTCCGCCTTGAGGGAGTCCAGGGTCTGGGTGAGCGGCTGGATGCGGTAGTTGCCGTACAGCTCGGCCTCGCGCTGGAACGCCAGGTACTGCAGTTTGAGGATCTGCTCAGTGTCCTCGGCAGCTGCCGCCGAAATGGTCACGCTCATGCCCATGTGCGCATGCCTCCCGCTCACCTGGTAGCCCATTGGTCTACCGCTCCCTTCCCCGAAGGCGAGGGGCCGCAACCTCTGACGCCAGCATTCTGCGCAGACATCCCAGGCATCGGGAACGGACGGGTCCCAAACTTCCTTGTGAGATACCCAACTCTCCTGCGATTTCACGGTAGGTGAGGTCTCTGGGCGAAAGAAGTGCCCTCATGAGCTCCGGACACCGTCCGGGCAATCGGGCGACCGCCGACCGGAGGGCGCGGTTCTCCTCCCCGTGCAGCAGGGCGTCTTCGGGTTCGGCGCCCGCGCTCCCGGGCCGGCCGCCGTACGGGATCTCGCGGCGGGCGCGGCGCCGGGCGAGGCGGGCTTCGGCGCGCACCGCCCGGCGCAGCCAGCGCGCCGGTTCGGCGGGGGCGGGGTCGTGTTCCAGCAGCCTGACCCAGACGGCTTGTTCCAGGTCGGCCGCTTCCACGCCGGCGCCCGGGGCTTCCGCGGCCGCCTCGGCGGAGAGCAGCGGGCCCAGTTCCTTCAGGAGGTCGGAGTCCTTCAGCAGGTCCATGCCGGGCGGGACGCTCGGGCCGTGCCCGGCGGTTTCCCCGCCCGGCACAGCCCACCCGTACGTGATGTTCCGCTTATCAGTTGACGCGCGGCGGCCCGGGCGTTGTCCGAAAGGCCGCCGCGAGCCCGGCCTGACCGACAAGACGCCCCCTAGCGGCCGCGGCCCGGGCGGAAGGCTTCCGCCGCGAGCAGTGCGGTGTCCGCGTTGTCCGTGAAGATGCCGTCGATGCCCTGCTCGAAGTACGTCTTGAAGGCGCCGAAGGCGTCCCCGTAGGCGGCCGGGTCGGTGCCCTTGCGGTACTCGGCCGGCAGGAAGCTGTTCTCGTTGCGCGCGGTGTAGGGGTGCAGCACCAGCCCTCGGGCGTGGGCGTCCTTGACCAGTGTCGTCGGGGTGCCGAGCTTCCCGGCCGCGTCGCGCGGGATGATCAGGTCCATGGTCGGGCCGATGCCCTGGGCGAATCCGGCGATCCACTTCAGGCCCTCGGGCTTGACCAGGTCCGTCACCGTCCGCGGGTCCTTGGCCTGCTCGAAGTCCCAGGGCCGGGTACCCGCCGCGGACAGCAGGACCACGCGCGGCGCGGAGACGAGCTTGGAGAGCCGCTGGATGCTGGAGGGCTCGAAGGACTGGAGGAAGAGCGGTGCGTTCCGGCCGTCGCGGCCGTAGCGGCGCAGCAGCTTGGCGAGGGGCTCCTCGAGGCCCAGGCCCAGGGACCGGAAGTACGTGGGGTGCTTGGTCTCGACGTGCAGCCAGACGTGCTTGCCGCGCCGCTTGCCCTCACGGTCGGCCCAGCGCAGCACCTCTTCGAAGGTGGGCACGTCCCACCGGCCGTCGTAGAGCGTGTTGCGCTGGCGGACGGCGGGGATACGTTCCTTCGCCCGCAGGGTCTTCAGCTCGGCGAGGGTGAAGTCCTCGGTGAACCAGCCCGTGACCGCGACCCCGTCGATCGACTTGGTCGTACGGCGGGAGGCGAACTCGGGGTGGTCGGCGACATCGGTGGTGCCACCGATCTCGTTCTCGTGGCGGCACACCAGGTGGCCGTCCTTCGTGGGCACCAGGTCCTGCTCGACGACGTCCGCGCCCAGGTCGAGGGCGAGCCGGTACGACCCGAGGGTGTGCTCGGGCCGGTAGCCGCAGGCTCCGCGGTGGCCGATGACCAGCGGGACGGGGAGGTCCCGGTAGCCGCCGCCGTGGCGCGCGTCGGCCGCGAAGGCCGCCTCCGCCGATTCCGCGGTCTGCGCCGCCTGCGCCGCCGAGGCGGATCCCGCCGAGAGTCCGGCCATGCCGCCGCCCGCTGCCAGGACGGCCGCCCCCAGGACCGTGCGCCGTGCTGCCCCACCCTGCGTCATGAGTGCCACTCCTGTCGTATGGAAGGGCCGGCGGCACCCGGGGTCTCCGGGTTCCTGCGGCCCCGTTCGGCCTGGCGATCGTAGGCAGCAGCCGGTGGCGCGGGGGTGGGCCCGCGGGGAACATGGCGGAAACGTGCGTCAACACTGCGTATCCACCTCGTGAACCCGATGTGCACTCGGAGCTGACCCACGAGTATCGTCCTCACCTGCACTACCGCCGTGTGGTGCGAAAACCGCTTTTCGATGCCGGAGGGCTCACGTTGTTCCGTACATCGCTCATCAAAGCCACTGTCGGACCGGTCATGCGCATGATGTTCCGCACCCGTGTGGAGGGCATCGAGAACATTCCGGGCACCGGGCCGGTGATCCTGGCGGGCAACCACCTCACCTTCATCGACTCCATGATCCTTCCGCTGGTGTGCGACCGCACGGTCCACTTCATCGGCAAGGACGAGTACGTGACGGGCAAGGGCATCAAGGGCCGCGCCATGGCCTGGTTCTTCACCGGCGCCGGCATGATCCCGGTCGACCGTGACGGCGCGAACGGCGGAGTTGCCGCTCTGATGACCGGCCGCCGGATCCTCGAGGAGGGCAAGATCTTCGGGATCTACCCCGAGGGCACCCGCTCCCCCGACGGCCGCCTCTACCGCGGCCGCACCGGCATCGCCCGCCTGACCCTGATGACCGGCGCCCCCGTGATCCCCTTCGCGATGATCGGCACCGACAAGCTCCAGCCGGGCGGCGCGGGCATGCCGCGCCCGGGCCGGGTCACCGTCCGCTTCGGCAAGCCGATGGAGTTCTCCCGCTACGAGGGCATGGACCGCGACCGCTACGTGCTGCGCGCCGTCACCGACTCGGTGATGGCGGAGGTCATGCGGCTCTCGGGCCAGGAGTACGTGGACATGTACGCCACCAAAGCCAAGGCGGCCTGACCGCGCCCGCTACTGCCGCTGAAGTGACCGGCTGACGCCCGCCGCGGTCGTCGTGGCGAGGACCCAGCCGGTCACGATCAGCACGTACGACAGCCACTGGTACCAGCCGCTCGGCGCGTACGCGGACTCCTGGCCGAAGCCGATGATCGGCAGCATCAGGTCGATGGTGTAGAACACGGCGTTGAAGTCGGGCGCCTCCCCCGCCTTCAACGGCCGGGGCGCGTGCAGGCTGTATGCAATCGAGCCCACGAGCAGCAGCGCCAGCAGCCAGCCCGCGGCGCGCAGCGGCCGGAAGCCGTAGCCGACGGTGGCGTCCTGGAGCAGCCCCCAGAGCCTGGCGTGCCGGGGCAGGGTGCGCCGGTGCTCGCGCAGCTTGGCGAGCTGCACGGTCCGGGCGCCCGCCTCGTCCCCGGCCGTACGGTAGGCGGCGGCGAGCTGCTCGTACGCGTACGGGAGGTACCCGGACTCCTCGCGCTCGAGCGCGGGCAGCCGCTGCTCGGGCGGCAGGTGCGGGGCGAGGGTGCGGTAGGTCAGGCCGTCGATGCCGATCTGCCCGGGCCAGGAGCCGGGCTCGATGTGGAGCATGTCGAAGGTGGCCCGACGCAGGTTTACCTCGCCCTGGATCGGCAGGCACCGGCGCAGCCACATCTCGCCCATGGCGCAGCTGGAGGCGCGCAGGGCGGTTCCGCCCGGGTTGGCGAGGTCTGCACGGCTGAGGATGGCCTGGCCTGGGATGCGGGAGCCGGTGAGGTTGACCATGCCCCGGGCCTGCAGCCGGTTCGCCCGCAGGTCGGTGCCGACGCTCAGCGTCTCGGCGTGCAGGGCTATGCCGCCCGGGGCGAGCAGCCGGGCGCCGTCGAGCTGGATCTGGCCGCCGACGGTGGCGCCGTTCATCCGGGTCTGGCCGTGGACAATGAGGTCCATGGCGATGACGTCGGTGCCGATGGAGGCGTGGTTGATCTGGAGCGAGGGCTCCTCGGCCTCCTGCTGCGCGTCCGGGTTGCCGATGACGGCCCGCTGGAGGAAGAGGCCGCCGGCTATCCGGGCCCCTTGGAGTCTCACCGGCCCGGTGATGCGGCAGCAGGACAGCCGCAGGACGATGTCGACGCCGAGGGTGGCGGCGGTCAGGCCGGGCAGCGCCGAGTCGGACAGCACGAGGGCGCGCAACCGGGCCCCGTAGAGCAGGGGTTTGCGCTCGAACCAGCAGGCGCGGAGCCGGATCCCATGCTCGATGACCGCGTACTTGAGGTCCAGCTTGCCGGTGATCCGGGCGCCTCGGACGTTGAGCCCGGGGACCTGCCCGTTGGCCGTGACACCGCTGAGCAGCAGGGCGCTGAGCACCTCGGCGCGCACGGTCCGCTCGGGCCCCCACTGCGCGCCGTCGAAACCGTTCTCGCCGGGGTCGTCCCGGAAATCGACGCCCTCGCCGCGCGGGAAGGCGTCCCATACGCGGCGTTCCGCCGGGGTCAGCTCGTTGATCTCCATCGCGGGGATGGTGTCCTGCGCGTCAACGGACTGTCAACTCTGTGCAGGACACCACCCCTTGGGGGCGCAGCGCTCGAGGCCGTCAGTGTGCGACGCCGTCCTGGAGCTTCTGCCCCTTGAGCAGGAACCAGGCCGCCACCGCGGTGGCCAGCAGCACGGCCGCGCCCACGCCGGAGGCGAACCGCAGGCCGTCCACGAAGGCCTCCTGGGCTGCGGCGACCATGGTCTGCGCGGTCGCTGGGTCCACGGCCTTGGCGGCCTCGACGGCGCCGCCCAGCGATTCGTGCGCGGCGTCGGCGACCGGTCCGGAGACCGACGCCGGGGCGGTGAAGCCCTGGTAGACGCCCGTGACGATGGAGCCGAGCAGGGCGATGCCGAGGGCCGCGCCGAGTTCGTACGCGGTCTCGGAGACGGCCGAGGCCGAACCTGCCTGCTCCTTGGGGACGCTGGAGAGGATCACGTCGGCGGTGACGGTGAAGGAGAAGCCTGCGCCGAGGCCGACGACCAGCAGGGCCGCGCCGAGCAGCGGGTAGCCGCTCTCCTTGTGGACCAGGGTGAGCGCGCCGAGCGCGAGTCCGATGGCCGCGAGGCCGCCGGTGACGATCGACCGCACCGAGTACCGGCGGGCGTACCGGCCGGCGACCAGGCCGGTGACCACCGCGCCGATGGCGGCGGGCAGTTCGGCCAGGCCCGCCTCCAGGGGGTCGCGGCCCTGGACGAGCTGGAGGAACTGGGAGAGGAAGAAGACGAGGCCGGAGAGTCCGAAGACGGTCAGCAGGTCGGCCAGGACCGCGCCGGAGAAGCCGCGGTGCCTGAAGAGCCGCATGTCGAGGAGCGGCGACGGCAGGCTGAACTGACGGCGGACGAAGGCGTACAGGCACGCGGCGCCGATGACGGCGGCGGCCCCGACGCCCCAGGTGACGCCGTGGGTGGCGACTTCCTTGACGGCGTAGACGACACCGATGACGCCGACGAGCGAGAGGGCGACGCTGACCAGGTCCCAGGGGCCGGCGACCGGGTTCTTGGACTCGGGCAGCAGCTTGATGCCGACGAGGACCAGGGCGATCATCACGGGCAGGTTGATGAGGAAGACCGAGCCCCACCAGAAGTGCTGGAGCAGGGCTCCGCCGACGACGGGCCCGATGGCCGCACCGGCCGAGGCGGTGGCGCCCCAGATGCCGATGGCGAGGCTGCGCTCCTTGGGGTCGTGGAAGATGTTCCGGATCAGCGCGAGGGTGGACGGCATCAGCGTCGCGCCGGCCACGCCGAGCAGGGCCCGGGTCACGATCATCATCTCGGGGCTGGTGGCGTAGGCGTTGAGGACGGAGACGGCGCCGAAGGCGGTCGCGCCGACCAGGAGCAGCTTCTTGCGGCCTATGCGGTCGCCGAGGGAGCCCATGGAGACGAGCAGGCCGGCGATCACGAACGAGTAGATGTCGCCGATCCACAGCAGCTGGGTGCCGGACGGCTTGAGGTCCTCGCTGAGCGAGGGCGTGGCGAGACCGAGTACGGTGGCGTCCACCGCGACCAGCAGAACGGCCAGGACGAGCACGCAGAGCGCCAGCCAGCGGCCCCAGCTCTCCCGGCCCGTGATCGCCTCCGTTCCCTTCTCCTGGGTCAGCTGTTCCATGCGGCTCATTTCTCCACACTCCGTCGGGCGCCACCGAGCAGCAGCTCGGTGATCATGTACTGGAAGTCCTTCGCGGCGACCCGGCCGTCCATGACGGCCCAGGCGCAGGTGCCGATGAGGCCGTAGAGGGCCTCGGTGAGCCAGGCGGGGCTCAGGTCGATCCGGATGTCTCCCTCTTCCTGGCCGCGCCGGAAGAGCGCGCTGACGCGGGCGTCGAGCCGGGCCCATCCCTCGTTGACCTGGTCACCCTCGAAGAGCTGGTTCTCGGTGACGAGGAAGGCCAGCAGCTGGGCATCGCGCTCGGCCTCGGCGACGAGCCGGCGCAGTGCCTCGACCGCCGTGCCCTCGTCCAGGCGGGCATTGTCGAAGGCTGTCTCGAACTGGCGGATGCCGAGTTCCTCGAGGGCCCGTACGAGGGCGTCGCGCCCGGCGAAGTGCCGGTGGAGGGTCGCGCGCCCGATGCCTGCGGCGCGGGCGACCTCGTCCATCGTGGCGGTCGATTTGCGGGAGAGCAGGGCTGCGGCGTCGCGGAGCACCTGGTCACGGTCCATGGCCATGAGACAAGCATACCCCGAATGAGACGTTCATGTCTCACTCAATAAATGGGGTGCCCCGGGGCACCCGGAACGGAAGGCTGCCGGGATGGCGCCCAAGGCTTTGCTGCTGATCGACGTGGACGGCCCGCTGAACCCCTACGGGGCCCAGGCCCAGCGCCGCCCCGAGGGGTACTCCACCCACCGGATGCGCCCGACCGGCTGGACCGAGGCGGAGAGCCGGCGGCCCCTGCGGGTCTGGCTGAACCACACCCACGGTGCGCAGCTGCTCGCGCTGGCGCGCTCGTACGAGCTGGTCTGGGCCACCACCTGGAAGGACGAGGCGAACGACTGGATAGGCCCGCACCTGGGTCTGCCGCGGCTCCCGTTCATCGACTGGCCGCAGATGCACGGGCGGGCCCCGCGCGGCACCTTCTGGAAGACGCAGTACATCCTGGAGTACGCGGGCGCACGGGAGTTCGCGTGGATCGACGACGACATCACGGCGATGGACCGGGAGTACGTGGACCAGCGCCACCCGGCTCGGGCGCTGTTGCTGCGCATCGACGAGCGGATCGGGCTGGTCCGGGGGGACTTCGAGCGGCTCGCCGGCTGGGTGGCATGACGGGACGGCGCCGGACCGCGGTTTTGATCACGCTCACCGGCCCGGCACTAGCATGCGCATGCCACCCCCCGTGATCTTGCCGTCCAACGAAAGCGACCCATGCGCATCAAGCGGATCCTCGCCACGACCGCCGCCCTCACCTGTCTCGCCGTCCTCCCCGCCTGCAAGGGAGGCGGTCAGGCGGCCCCATCGGGCGCGCCCGCCTCGTCCGCGGCCCCGGCCGGCGCCGCCGCCGCGGGCTCGCTCGCCGAGGCCCAGCAGTACATGCGCGAGTTCACCGGGTGCGAGGACCTGGGCTCGAAGCCCGACGACCCGAGGCTGCCGAGCGGCGACTTCCCCAAGGTCGGGCAGTGGTCGGTCACCGAGGTCGGCGTCTGCCGCGACGGACGCCGGCAGGGCAACATCGCCATCGCCGTCCCCAAGGACATGAAGGCGTTCCAGGCGGGCTACAAGCAGTACGTCATGGACAAGATGTCCGGGGGTGACGGGGCCTACGGGCTCTTCAGCAATGTTCTGGTCGGCAAGGGCTTCGTCGCCTTCCCCACCAACTCGAAGAGCGCCATGGCCCTGCTCCAGGGGAACATGCGCGTCCTGGTCTGCAACCCGGGCGGCCGGGTGCCCGAGGGATACAAGCGGGAGAAGCCACTGGTGGAGGGCTGCGGCCTCACCGACTTCTTCGCCACCGAGGACGGCTCCGGCAGCCCGAACTTCGAGACCCCGCAGGACCCGGCGGGCGGCGGCGAGAAACTCGGCCAGCCGAAGACCGGCAGCCTGGGGCTCCCCCGCGCGGGCAGCATCGCCGAGCTGCGCAAGCTCGTCGGCAACAGCATGGACTGCGAGAAGCACTTCTCCACGGACCCCGACGCGGTGGCCATCGAGTCCATCGACTACCAGCCCGCGGTGAAGGGGAACGCGCTGGACTGGGGGATCACGGGCCGCGCGCTGTGCGGTCAGCCCGCGGGGGCGCAGCGCGCCGTCAACCTGAGCTGGCTCGACACCGTCGGGGACATGAAGAAGCTCCAGACCAAGGCAAAGGCCGCCCAGCAGGCCGACCTGAAGGACGACGGCAAGCTGAGGGCGACCGCGAGCATGCTGCTCGTCGGGGAGAACATCGCGGTCGAGACCAACAAGCCGTCGTCCCGGTTCGACCTGTACCAGCGGCAGTTCCTCTACCTGAACTGCGTCCCCGGCTTCTCCGCCCCGTCCGGGTACCGGCTGGAGAAGTCCCAGGTCGAGGGCTGCGTCCTGACCAACTACGAGCCGGAGCACCCGGTGGGCTAGTGCCTGACGCGGCACCAGCCCGTACGGACATGCCCGCGGGGGCGGTGGGAGCCTGTGCTCCCGCCGCCCCCGCGGGCGTGTCGGCTGCTAGTGCCGTGTCAGGCGACGTTCGCCCCGTCGCGACGCCCGGCACGCCCTCTCGCCGCACCGGCCGAAAGCTCAAGTACGTCCAGTACGAGCGCTTGCGTCCGGCACGCCGAGAGCACGCACCGGACGCCGCTCCTTGACCGGCAAACGTCGCCTGACGCGGCACTAGTGCTTGTGGGTCGCCCAGGCGTGCTGGATGACCAGGTCGGCCTTCAGCTCCGCGAGCTGCTTGGCGACCGCCGAGGGGGCGGTGCCGCCCCGGCCGTTGCGCGAGGCGAGGGCGCCGGGCACGTTGAGGACCGTACGGACCTCCGGCGTCAGGTGCTCCGAGATCTTCGCGAACTGCTCGTCCGTGAGCTCGTCCAGCTCGATCCCGAGCCCCTCGCACTCCTTCACGCACTCGCCGGCCACCTCGTGCGCCACCCGGAACGGCACGCCCTGCTTGACCAGCCACTCCGCGATGTCCGTGGCGAGCGAGAACCCGGCCGGAGCGAGCTCCTCCATCCGCTCCCGGTTGACCGTGAGGGTGGCCATCATCCCGGTGAAGGCCGGGAGCAGGACCTCGAGGGTGTCGCAGGAGTCGAAGACCGGCTCCTTGTCCTCCTGGAGGTCGCGGTTGTACGCGAGCGGGAGGGCCTTGAGGGTGGCCAGCAGGCCCGTCAGGTTGCCGATGAGCCGGCCCGACTTGCCACGCGCCAGCTCCGCGATGTCCGGGTTCTTCTTCTGCGGCATGATCGACGACCCGGTCGAGAAGGCGTCGTGCAAGGTCACGAAGGAGAACTCCTTCGTGTTCCAGATGATGATCTCCTCCGCGATCCGGGACAGGTTGATCCCGATCATCGCGGTGATGAAGGCGAACTCTGCGACGAAGTCGCGGGAGGCCGTGCCGTCGATCGAGTTGCCGACCGAGCCGCGCTCGAAGCCCAGGTCGGCGGCGACCTGCTCCGGGTCCAGCCCCAGCGAGGAGCCGGCCAGCGCGCCCGAGCCGTACGGGGAGACCGCGGTCCGGGTGTCCCACTGCCGCAGCCGCTCCGCGTCCCGGGACAGCGACTGCACGTGGGCCAGTACGTGGTGCGCGAAGAGCACCGGCTGCGCGTGCTGGAGGTGGGTCCGGCCGGGCATGGCCACGTCGTGGTGCGTCTCGGCGAGGCCGACCAGTGCGTCCTGGAGGTCCGCGATCAGGCTGCCGACGATCCGGGCGTGGTCGCGCAGGTACATCCGGAAGAGGGTGGCCACCTGGTCGTTGCGGGACCGGCCGGCGCGCAGCTTGCCGCCGAGGTCGGCGCCGAGCCGCTCCAGCAGGCCCCGCTCCAGGGCGGTGTGCACGTCCTCGTCGGCGATGGTGCCGGTGAAGGAGCCGTCGGCGACGTCGGCTTCGAGCTGGTCGAGGCCGGTGATCATGCGGTCGAGTTCGTCCGCCGTGAGCAGGCCCGCTTTGGCGAGGGCCCGGGCGTGGGCGCGGGATCCGGCGATGTCGTACGGCGCGAGGCGCCAGTCGAAGTGGACCGACGCGGACAGCTTGGCGAGGGCCTCGGCCGGGCCGTCGGCGAACCGGCCGCCCCAGAGCCGGACGTCACCACCGTTGTTGCTGCTCACAGCTACTGCTCCTCAAGACTGCATGTGCATGGGCTTCGGATGTGAAACTGCCTCCCCGCCGCGGAGGAAACGGGGAGGCAGCCGGGTACTGCTCGTACTGCTGGTCCGTCAGGCGAGGTCGCGGCGTGCCGCGATCTTCGACGAGAGGCCGAAGATCTCGATGAACCCCTGCGCGTTGGACTGGTCGAAGGTGTCGCCCGAGTCGTAGGTCGCGAGGTTGAAGTCGTACAGCGACTCGTCCGACTTACGGCCGGTGACGACGGCTCGGCCACCGTGCAGGGTCATCCGGATGTCACCGGTGACGGATGACGTCCAGGTCCTCGCCGCCCTGGCAGACGTCCACGGCGACGGCGATGACCTCGGCGCCCGTCTCCTCGGCGATCCAGCCGATGGCGACGGAGGTGTCCAGACCGCCTGAGTAGGCGAGTACGACGCGCTCGGTCACAGGTTTCTCCTTACACGGTGCATCCTCGTAGGCATAACTATGCAGTACTCCGTATGTTTCGTCAATCGACTGCGTCGTCGCGCCGCTGACCAGCCCGGATATCAGGCGCCGGACCCGTGTTCGGCCACCTACCATCAGCGGGCATACCGACGTGTTCACCGGCAGGCTCCTCTGGCACCGGCCGGACGCCTGGATCGCCTTCGACGAGGAGGTGCGGCGGCTGGCCTCCCGCCCGTACGAGCCCCTGCGCAACAACCGGCTGGAGGCCCGGCTCTGCGACCCCGACGGGCGGATCCGCGCGTCCGCGCTCGCCTCGTGGCGGAACCCGCCGCTCCTGCTCGTCCTGATCCGGTGCGCCGACCGGGTCCCGGCGGTACGGGAGCGCGCCCGGCGGGTGCTCGGCAGGATCGTGGCCAGAGACCCCGAGCGCATGCTGATCGCCCTCACCCCGCTCGCCCTGCGACTGGGCCGGCGCGAGCACGGCGCCTGGGCGGTGGAACAGCTGGAGGCCGCGCTGAGCGGCAGGTACTCCCTCCTCACCGCGTGGTGGCACCCCGGGCGGCCCTCGACGACGTGGAGCTGGAGCTCCCTGACCGGGGAGCAGCGCGCCGGCATCCTGGACCACCTGCGCAGGACGCCGGCCCTGCCGGCCCGGCGGTTCGCCGTCCGCCTCACCCTCGCCGACGGGCGGCTCGGCGTACGGGAGCTCGCCCGGCAGGCCGCCGCGGAGCACGACCCGTGGACGTGCCGGATGTTCACCGACGCCGCCCTGGCGGCGATGACCGCCGACGGGCCGGACGACGAGGCGGTCGACTCCCTGCTCGGCGGACGCATCCCGATGGTCCGGGCCGCCAGGGTCACCGCCCTGCGCCGGGCCGGCCGGGCGGCGGAGGCCTCCCGGCACCTCACCGACCCGTCCGGTCTCGTACGGGCCTGCGCCCGCCGGCTGCTGCGCCAGGACGGCGGCGACCCGTACGCGCACTACCTCGGGCTCCTCGTGGACCCGGAGCACGTGAGCCGTTATGCCGTGACCGGCTTCTCCGAGTGCGCCCCGCGCGCCGACGCCCCGCTGCTGAGCGAGCTGCTGGACCATCCCGCCGGGGCGGTACGGGCCGCCGCCCTGACCGGGCTGCGCCGGCTGGACGCCACCCCCGACGACGCGGCCCTGCTCCCGCTGCTGGACGACCCGTCGGCGTCGGTGGCCCGCGAGGCCGCGCTCTGCCTGCGTCCCGTGGCCGGGCGGCTGGACCCCGGGGGGCTGGCCGCCCGTACCGCCCCCGACCGGCCCGTGCACACCCGGCGCGCCGCGTTCCGCCTGCTGCGCGCCCGGGGCGGAATCGCCGCGCTGCGTGCCGCGGTGGCCCTGTCCGGGGACCCCGACCCGGGCCTGCGCCGGGTCGCGGCGGCCACGGTGACCACGTGGGGCTGGCTCCACACCCTGCAGGAGGGACAGGCGGAGCGGGCGGAGCTCGGCGCGCTGCTGGCGAGGGCGGCGCACCTGCTCCCCGTCCACCGGCTGCGGTGGTGGCGCGCCCGCCTGGGTCTGCAGGAGAACGACTGCGCGGAACTGGACGCGCTGCTCACGCGGTCGTCGTACGACGAGGACCGGCGGCTGTGGCGCTCGCGCCGAGGCCTGTGGGCCTGAGATTCCCCGGCCCGAACCAGCCGTTCCGGCCGATAATCGGATCATGGGAAAGCTTCACGAACGTATCGACGGCCGGCTGCGCAAGTTCATCGAGGAGCAGCCGGTCTTCTTCACGGCCACCGCCCCGCTCGCGGGTGACGGCCATGTCAACCTGTCCCCCAAGGGCCGCGCGGGAACGCTCGTCGTCATCGACGAGCAGACCCTCGCCTACCTGGACTTCGGCGGCAGCGGCGCCGAGACCATCGCCCACGTCCGCGAGAACGGCCGGATCACGCTGATGTGGTGCGCGTTCAGCGGGCCGCCCAACATCGTGCGCATCCACGGCGAGGGCGAGGCCGTCTTCCGCGACGACCCCCGCTGGGGTGAGCTGATCGGCCTGTTCGGCGATGCCGACGGGCCGTCCGCCCGGGCGGTCATCCTGGTCCACGCCCGCCGGATCGCCGATGTGTGCGGGTACGCCGTCCCCTTCATGGAGTACCAGGGCGAGCGCACCCTCCACGCGGAGTACTTCGGCCGCAAGACGGACGAGGAGTTCGGAGAGTACTGCGAGAAGAAGGTCGGAGTGAGCCTCGACGGCCTGCCTGCACTGCCTCTGCCCCTTCCGCCCCGTACCGTCTGACATGTGCTGCGTACCGCTCTTGTCATCGGCTCACTGATCGTCACCAGCCTGCTGTCGCAAGGCCCCTACGGGCCTGCGCCGCTGCCGGCCCGTCTCGCCGACACGGGCGGCGGCAGCCAGCTGATCACCGCCGTCGCGCCCGCGCCCGGATCCACCACGGGGAGCCTGACCTGGTGGGACCGGCGGGCGGGGCACTGGTTCGAGGCCGGCAGCGCGCCCGCCCGATTCGGGGCCAACGGACTCACCGAGGGCGCGACCCGTACGCAGGGCACCAACACCACCCCGACGGGCCTGTACGAGCTGCCGTACGCCTTCGGGATCAGGCGGGCGCCGGCCGGCACGGACTACGGCTACCGGCGGGTGACCGCGGACTCCTGGTGGTGCCAGGACAACGCATCGGCCGCGTACAACCGCTGGGTGGAGCCGCTGCCCGCGGACTGCGCGCCGGCCGAGGCCGAGCACCTGGTCACCTACGAGAAGCAGTACGGGCACGCGCTGCTGATCGCCTTCAACTACGACCGGCCCGTGCGCGGCCGCGGCGCCGGGATCTTCTTGCACGTCAACGGCAAGGGCGCGACGGCCGGTTGCGTGTCGGTGGCCGAGCGGGACATGCGGTCGATCCTGCGCTGGGCGGACCCGGACCGACGCCCGCACATCGCGATCGGCACGCAGGAGGGGCCGCTGGCCGTCACGCGCTACTAGTGGCGCGTCAGGCATACGCGGGAGATCGGGCAGCCGGGCCTCCCTTTCCTTCCCGTACGCGGTGTACGGACGCCGATAGGGCGAGGACGAGTCGAAGCACGCCCCCGAGGCTACGTAGGCGGCGCCGGGTCCGGCACCGGATTTCCGGCGCCCCGGGCGTCCCCGCTCAGCTCTCCTTCTGGGCCAGCCTCAGCAGGTGGTCCGCGAGGGCCTGGCCGCCGGACGGGTCGCGGCTGATCAGCATCAGCGTGTCGTCACCGGCGATCGTGCCCAGGATCTCGCGGAGTTCGGCCTGGTCGATCGCGGAGGCGAGGAACTGGGCAGCCCCTGGCGGGGTGCGCAGGACGACGAGGTTCGCGGAGGCCTCCGCCGAGATCAGCAGTTCCCCGGAGAGGCGCCGCATGCGCTCCTCCTTCGCCGACTCGCCGAGCGGGGCCTGCGGGGTGCGGAAACCGCCCTCGCTGGGCACCGCGTAGATCAGCTCGCCGCCGGTGTTGCGGATCTTCACCGCGCCCAGCTCGTCGAGGTCCCGGGAGAGCGTCGCCTGGGTGACGCTCAGCCCGTCGTCGGCGAGCAGTTTGGCCAGCTGGCTCTGGGAGCGGACTGGCTGCCGGTTGAGGATGTCCACGATCCGGCGGTGGCGGGCGGTGCGGGTCTGCGGGACGGACGGGCCGTTCTGCTCGTGTTCCTGCGCCTGGCTCATCGTCGTCTCATTCCCCGGTGTGTCCGTCCCCGTTGGCTGCGTCGAGGATGCCGGGCAGGGCCCGGACGAACGCGTCCGCCTCGGCCTCGGAGAGTACGTACGGCGGCATGAGCCGTACGACGTCGGGGGCGGGCGCGTTGACCAGGAAGCCGGCATCTTGGGCCGCCTGCTGCACCTGCGGTGCGAGCGGTCCGGTCAGCACGATACCCAGGAGAAGGCCCTCACCACGGACATGGGAGACCAGCGGGTGCCCGGCAGCCTCGATTCCGGAGCGCAGCCGCTCCCCCCGCGCCTTGACCCGGTCGAGCAGGCCGTCGGCGGCGATGGTGTCGATGACGGCGAGGCCGGCGGCGCACGCGACGGGGTTCCCGCCGAAGGTGGTGCCGTGCTGGCCGGGCTGGAGCAGGTCCGCGGCGGACCCGAAGGCGGCGACGGCGCCGATCGGCAGACCGCCGCCGAGCCCCTTCGCGAGCGTGACGAGATCGGGCTCCACGCCCTCGTGTGCCTGGTGCTCGAACCAGTGGCCGCAGCGCCCGATGCCGGTCTGCACCTCGTCGAGGACGAGCAGGGTGCCGGTGGCCCGGGTGATCTCCCGGGCGGCCGTCAGGTATCCGGCTGGGGGCACGACGACCCCGTTCTCGCCCTGGATCGGCTCGATGACCACGAGCGCGGTCTCTTCGGTGACGGCAGCTCGCAGGGCCTCCACGTCCCCGTACGGGACATGCGTGACATCGCCGGGCAGCGGCAGGAACGGGTCCTGCTTCTTGGGCTGGCCGGTGAGCGCGAGGGCGCCCATGGTCCGGCCGTGGAAGCCGCCGTCGGTGGCGACCATGTGGGTCCGCCCGGTCAGCCGGCCGATCTTGAAGGCTGCCTCGACTGCCTCGGCTCCGGAGTTGCAGAAGAAAATCCGGCCGGGGCGCCCGAAGAGCTGGAGCAGCCGCTCGCCGAGCGCGAGGACCGGCTCGGAGGCGTAGAGGTTGGAGACGTGGCCGAGGGTGGAGATCTGCCGGGTCACGGCTTCGACGATCGCCGGGTGGGCGTGGCCGAGGGCGTTGACCGCGATTCCGCCGACGAAGTCGGTGTACTGCCTGCCGTCCGCGTCCCAGACCTGGGCGCCTTCGCCGCGGACGAGGGCCAGCGCGGGGGTGCCGTAGTTGTTGGTCAGCGTCTCCTGCCAGCGGGCGCCGTACCGCTGATTGCCGGTCCCCCGGGCGTCGGTCCCCTGGCCGCCGGTCTCCTGATGGCCCGTCATGTGCGCACCCCTCCCTGTGCGTCGGGCACGACCATCGTGCCGATTCCCTCGTCGGTGAAGATCTCCAGCAGGATCGAGTGCGGGACCCGCCCGTCGATCACCCGGGCCGTGCTGACGCCGCCGCGGACGGCGTGCAGGCAGCCCTCCATCTTGGGCACCATGCCGCTGGACAGCTCGGGCAGCAGCTTCTCCAGCTCGCTGACGGTGAGCCGGCTGATCACCTCGTCGCTGTTGGGCCAGTCCGCGTAGAGGCCCTCGACGTCGGTGAGCACCATCAGCGTCTCGGCGCCCAGCGCGGCGGCGAGCGCCGCGGCCGCCGTATCGGCGTTCACGTTGTACACGTGGTGGTCGTCGGCGCTGCGCGCAATGGAGGAGATGACCGGGATCCGGCCGTCCGCCAGCAGCGCCTCGATCGCGCCCGTGTCGATGGCGGTGATCTCGCCGACCCGGCCGATGTCAACGAGCTCGCCGTCGATCTCCGGGGTGTGCCGGGTCGCGGTGATGGTGTGGGCGTCCTCGCCGGTCATGCCGACGGCGAGCGGCCCGTGCTCGTTGAGCAGCCCGACCAGCTCGCGCTGGACCTGCCCCGCCAGGACCATCCGTACGACGTCCATGGCCTCGGGGGTCGTCACGCGCAGGCCGGCCTTGAACTCGCTGACCAGGCCCTGCTTGTCGAGCTGGGCGTTGATCTGGGGACCGCCGCCGTGCACCACGACCGGCTTGAGGCCGGCCTGGCGCAGGAAGACCACGTCCTGGGCGAAGGCGGCCTTGAGGTCCTCGTCGATCATGGCGTTGCCGCCGAACTTGATGACGACGACCTTGCCGTTGTGGCGGGTGAGCCAGGGCAGGGCCTCGATGAGGATCTGCGCCTTGGGCAGCGCGGTGTGCTTGCGCGCGGTTCCGGTGCCGGGCTGGCCGGCCTTCTCGTCGCTCATGAGCTGTACGCGCTGTTCTCGTGGACGTACTCGGCGGTCAGGTCGTTGGCCCAGATCACGGCGGACTCGGAGCCGGTCGCCAGGTCCGCGGTGATGCGGACCTCGCGGTCCTTCATGGAGACCAGGTCGCGGTCCTCGCCGACCGAGCCGTTCTTGCAGACCCAGACGCCGTTGATGGCCACGTTCAGCCGGTCCGGGTCGAAGGCGGCCCGGGTGGTGCCGATGGCGGAGAGCACCCGGCCCCAGTTGGGGTCCTCGCCGTGGATGGCGCACTTGAGCAGGTTGTTGCGGGCGATGGACCGGCCGACCTCGACCGCGTCGCCCTCGGTGAGCGCGCCGACGACCTCGATGCGGATGTCCTTGCTGGCGCCCTCGGCGTCGCCGATCAGCTGGCGGGCGAGGTCGTCGCAGACGGTCCGTACGGCCTCCGCGAAGGCCTCGTACGCCGGCACCCGGCCGGAGGCCCCGGAGGCGAGCAGCAGCACCGTGTCGTTGGTGGACATGCAGCCGTCGGAGTCGACCCGGTCGAAGGTGGTGCGGGTGGCGGAGCGCAGCGCCTTGTCGAGGGTGCCGCTGTCCAGGTCGGCGTCGGTGGTGAGGACGACGAGCATGGTGGCCAGACCCGGGGCGAGCATGCCCGCACCCTTGGCCATGCCGCCGACGCTCCAGCCGTCCTGGGTGGTGACGGTGGCCGTCTTGTGCACGGTGTCGGTGGTCTTGATGGCGATGGCGGCGGCCTCGCCGCCGTCCTCGGAGAGCGCCGCGACGGCGGTGTCGATGCCGGGGAGCAGCTTGTCCATGGGGAGCAGGACGCCGATCAGGCCGGTGGATGCGACGGCGACCTCGCCGGCGTTGTGCTCGCCGCCCAGCGCCTCGGCCGCCTTCTCGGCGGTGGCATGGGTGTCCTGGAAGCCCTTGGCGCCGGTGCAGGCGTTGGCGCCGCCGGAGTTGAGGACGACCGCGCTGACGGAGGCGCCGCGCAGGACCTGCTCGGACCAGAGCACGGGCGCGGCCTTGACGCGGTTGGAGGTGAAGACGCCCGCTGCGGCCAGCCGGGGCCCGTGGTTGACCACGAGGGCCAGGTCCGGGTTGCCGTTCTCCTTGATCCCGGCCGCGATGCCCGCGGCCGTGAACCCCTGTGCTGCCGTGACGCTCACGGTGCGACTCCGATCGTGGAAAGCCCGAGCTCCTCGTGGAGGCCGAGGGCGATGTTCATGCTCTGCACCGCGCCGCCGGCGGTGCCCTTCGTGAGGTTGTCGATGGCGCTGATCGCGATGATCCGCTGTGCGGACTCGTCGTACGCGACCTGGATCTGAACGGCGTTGGAACCGTGGACGGACGAGGTCGCCGGCCACTGCCCCGCGGGCAGCAGGTGGACGAAGGGCTCGTCCGCGTACGCCTTCTCGTACGCGGCGCGCACCGCGTCGGCGGTGGTGCCCGGGAGGGCCTTGGCGGAGCAGGTGGCCAGGATGCCGCGCGGCATCGGCACGAGGGTCGGAGTGAAGGAGACGGAGACCTTCTGCCCGGCGATCGGGCTGAGGTTCTGCACCATCTCGGGGGTGTGCCGGTGCCCGCCGCCCACCCCGTACGGGCTCACGGAGCCCATGACCTCGGAGCCGAGCAGGTGCGGCTTGAGCGCCTTGCCGGCGCCCGAGGTGCCGGTGGCGGCGACGATCACGGCCTCCGGCTCGGCCAGCTGCGCGGCGTAGGCCGGGAACAGGGCGAGGGAGACGGCGGTCGGGAAGCACCCGGGAACCGCGATGCGCTTGGCCCCCTCCAGCGCGGCGCGGCCACCGGGCAGCTCGGGGAGCCCGTAGGGCCAGGTGCCGGCGTGCGGGGCGCCGTAGAACGCGTCCCAGTCGGCGGAGTCCTTGAGCCGGTGGTCGGCGCCCATGTCGACGACGAGGACGTCCTCGCCGAGCTGGGCGGCGACGGCGGCGGACTGCCCGTGGGGCAGCGCCAGGAAGACGACGTCGTGGCCGGCGAGGACCTCGGGCGTGGTCGCCTCGAGGGTCCGGCCCGCGAGCGGCACGAGGTGCGGCTGGAGGGTGCCGAAGAGCTGCCCGGCGTTGGAGTTGCCGGTCAGCGCGCCGATCTCCACCTCGGGGTGGGAGAGCAGCAGGCGCAGGACCTCTCCGCCCGCGTACCCGCTCGCTCCGGCCACCGCTACACGTACCACCATCGGACCCTCCTCCTTGATGGCATGACTATACGTACCGCCGCACTTTTATGCAAAGCGCCGGGATCTGAAGAATGGAGCAGGCTCGGTGGTGCCCCGGGCCGCAGGAGCCGAGGGTGGGTGAGGACCCACCGATACCGGCGTCCGCCGGCCCCGGCCCGCCGAGAGGGAGAACTGCACCGTGAACGCTTCGTCCGGGGATGCCGAGGCCGTCGTCGCGGAGGCCAACGATGCCGCGCTGCGGCACCTCGCGTTCGGCGACACCCGCGATCCCGAGAACGAGCGCCGCGGATTCATGGGAACGGCCGAACAGGGCGAGATCCGGGACGCGGACGGCCGTGTGGTGTGGGATCTGGACGCCTACGGCTTCCTGGACGGGGACTGTCCGCCCACGGCCCATCCGAGCCTGTGGCGCCAGAGCAGGCCGGCCAGGGGGCACGGGCTGTTCGAGGTGGTCCCGGGGTCTACCAGGTGCGCGGGTTCGACCTCTCGAACATGACCCTCGTGGAGGGCGAGCGCGGTGTCCTGGTCATCCGGCCCGGCTCGCCGAGCTGACCGACCACCTCACCGAACCCGACCCGGACTTCGCGATCGTCACGCCCTGACCGGACGGACCAGGGCTACGCCGGCCGGTCCAGCGCGTGGCGGACCCACACGTTCGGCTCCACGTACACCGCGTAGCCCTGTTCGAGCTCGCAGCGGACCGGGGCCAGGGCTCCGGGCACCCGGACCGGGCCCGTCGCGTCGAAGGGCAGCCCGGTCCACTCCCGCCACTGCGCGAGCGATCCGGTGATCGTCATCGACAGCGGGGCCACCGAGTCGATCACCGCGCCCGCGCGGGCGTGGACCCGCAGCCACGGGTCGTAAGGGAGACCGTCCTCGCGCGTGCGGTACGCGTACTCCTGGATCGGGGTGTCCGGCTCGGCCGGCTTGCCGCTGGGCCGGACGGGGGCCACCACCTCGGCGAACCCGCGGGCGTGGGCGTTGTCCCGCATCGCGGCCAGCATCCGCGCGGACAGGCCCTCGCCCTGCCGGTCGGTGGCGACGGTGATCTCGATGGCGCTCACCGTGTCGGGGGCGATCCCGCGCCGCAGGTCGGAGAAGGCCCACATCAGGACCTGGTCCCAGCCCCGCGCGGGCAGCACCCCGTCCCGGCCCGGCGCGTGCAGCGCGAACGGCACGCTGTACCCGCGGGCGACGACCGCATCACCGTCGGTGGCGACCAGGACGTAGTCCGACAGCTCCTGCGTCGTCCGCGGATAGAGGAGCCAGGCGACGGAGTCGTGCTGGGCGAACTCCGGCCAGGGATCCTTCATGTCCCAGAGCCGTTCTGCCAGTTCGGGGCGCTGCGCGAGGGTGGTGATCTGTATACCGGTCATGGCCGCAGGCTAAGCGGTCTCGGGGAAGTGGGCCGGTGCGGCTCCAGCTTTTTTGCCGGACACTCCCTACGCCGGCGCCTGGAGCGAGAGGTGCCAGTGGCCCGAGCGGCCCGTCAGGGTGATCGTCGAGAGCGGGCGGACGTCCACGTTCCAGTACGTCAGCGGGGCCGCCTTCAGTGCGTACACCAGGGCCGCCCGGACCACCGAGGGCTCCGCCACGGCCACGATCGCGCCCCCGTCGTCGGCGGGCCGGGTGTCCAGCCAGCCGCCGATGCGGGAGATGAACGCGAGCAGGGATTCGCCGCCGTGCGGGGCGGCGAGGGGGTCGGTGAGCCAGAGGTCCACCGCTCCGGGCTCGCGCTCCGCCACCTCGGCCAGGGTCAGTCCGCGCCAGCGGCCCATGTCGCAGTCGCGCAGCGCCGGCTGCGCGAGCGGCGCGTACCCGAGGGCCTGCCCGGTGGCCCGGCTGCGCGGGCTGGGCGAGCAGTAGCGGAGTTCGGCGGCGCCCAGGGGCACGAGCCCGCGCGCTGCGGATTCGACCGCGTGCCAGCCCGCCCCGTCCAGCGGGCGGTCGTCGTCGAAGCGCTCGGCGAGCAGCGAGGAACCACGGGCTGCGGCGACGAGCGAGACCCGAACATTCATGCCGCGATGGTGAGCTGCATGCCGCACGGGGTCAAGCGCCTGGACCGACGGCGTCGCCGGCCCCGCTGCGCAGCCGGCGTACGGCCTCGTTCAGCTCCCCCGCGCCGGACACCCCGGCGAAGCTGAGCCGTACGTACGGCCCCGGCGGCTCGGCACAGAAGTACGGGCGGCCCGCGGCGACCGCGACCCCGGCGCGCAGGGCCGCCGCCGCGAAGGCCGTGTCGTCGCCGCCCTCGGCCATCCTCGCCCACAACTGGTATCCGCCCGAGGGCAGATGGGGCAGGGTCAGCCCGGGCAGCTCCCGGCGCAGCGCGCCCGCGAGCACGTCCCGCCGGTGGCGCAGTTCGGCGGCGACGGCCCGCAGGTGGCGGGGCCAGGCGGGCGCCCCGACCAGCTCCAGGGCGGCCTCCTGCAGTGGCCGGGACACGAAGAAGCTGTCCACGATCTGGATGGCCCGCAGCCGGTCCAGCACCGGGCCGCGGGCGGCGAGCGCGCCCACCCGCAGGCTGGGTGAGGTGGCCTTGGTCAGGGACCGGACGTGTACGACCACCCCGTCGTGGTCCTCGGCGGCCAGCGTCGGGGGCAGCGGACCGGCGTCGTCGTGGCCCAGGGCCCGGGCGTAGTCGTCCTCCACGACGAAGGCCCCGGCGGCCCGCGCGATCCGCAGCACCTCGGCTCGCCGCGCGGGAGCCAGCACCGCACCGGTCGGGTTCTGGAACAGCGGCTGGCATACGAACACCCGCGCCCCGGTCGCTTCGAAGGCGGCGGCCAGCAGCTCCGGCCGGACCCCCTCGGCATCCACCGGGACGGGCACCGGCCTGCATCCGGAGGCGCGGGCGATGGCCAGCAGCCCGGGGTAGGTCGGAGACTCCACCAGGACCGGCGCCCCGGGCGGGGCCAGCGCCCGCAGGGCGGTGGTCAGCGCACTCTGCCCGGCCGCGGTGACCAGTACGTCGGCAGCCGCGACGGCTCCGCCGATCTCCCGGGCGAACCAGTCGCGCAGCTCGGGCAGCCCCTCCATGGGCGGCCGTTCCCAGGCCCCGGGGCGCCGCCCGGCGCGGGCGAGCGCGGCGGCCATGGCCCGCTCGGGCTGGATGGAGGGGTGCAGGTAGCCGCTGTTGAGCCCGATCACCCCGGACGGCGGCGCGGCCAGACAGGCCAGCACCCCCGAGGCGTCCACCGAGCGCGGCACGATCTCGCCGTCGCCCTCCGCGCTGAGGGCGACCTCCTGCCAGGAGGTGTCCCCGGGCGCGGGCTCCGCCGTCCGGGGCCGGGCCCGGAACACCCCGGCGCCGGGCCGGGTGACGACCAGCCCCTCGGCGGCCAGCTGCGCGAGGGCGCGGGAGACGGTGACGGGGCTGACCCGGAAGCGCTCCACCAGTGCTCGGCTCGACGGGAGCTTTCCACCCACCGAGTAGCGGTTGAGCTCCGACCGCAGGGATTCTGCCAGTTCGGCCACGCTGCTACGCTCGTACATGACAGCAAAGAATAGCGCTACTCTCCCGACATCGATAGCGGTTGAGCGCTCGCCCCGCCGGTTCGGCCGGGGCGGGCTGAGTCGCAACGGCGGCCGCGGCACCGGCCGGGGCGCTCCCGCCGGCCGGGCCACCGGAGGCACCGCACTCGCCGCACTCGGCGTCATCGCCTTCTCGCTGACCTTCCCCGCCACCGCCTGGGGCCTGGAGAGCTTCGGCCCCTGGTCCTTCGTCGCCGCGCGCAGCGTGCTCGCGGCCCTGATCGCGGGCACCTTCCTGCTGGCCGGCCGCGTGCCGCTGCCCGCCCGCGAGCACCGGGCGGGCCTCGCCGTCGTCGCCGCCGGGGTCGTCGTCGGCTTCCCACTGCTCACCACCCTGGCGCTGACCACCTCCACCACCTCGCACGCCGCCGTCGTGGTCGGCCTGCTCCCGCTCACCACGGCCGCCCTGTCCGCGCTGCGCACCGGCGCCCGCCCCTCACGCCGGTTCTGGGCAGCGGCCGTCGCCGGCGCCGCCGTCGTGCTCGGCTTCACCCTGGCCCAGAGCGGCGGCGCCCTCTCGGCCGGCGACGGCTACCTCTTCGGGTCCCTGCTGGTCTGTGCGGCCGGGTACACCGAGGGCGGGCGCCTCGCCCGCGTCATGCCCGGCTGGCAGGTCATCGGGTGGGCGCTGGTGCTGTGTCTGCCGCTCGGCCTGGCCGGTTCCGCGCTGGGGCTCGCGTACGAGCCGGTGCACCTGACCGGCCACGGGCTGGCCGGTCTGCTGTGGGCGGCCGCCGGCTCCACCTTCCTCGGCCTGTACGTCTGGTACCGCGGCATGGCGGAGATCGGCGCCCCGCGGGCCAGCCAGCTCCAGCTCGCCCAGCCGCTGCTGACCCTGGTCTGGTCGGTGGCGCTGCTGGGCGAGCACCTTTCCCCCGCCGCCCCGGCCGCCGCCTGCGCGGTTCTGGTCTGCATCGCCGTGACCCAACGGGCTTAAACCGCACAATCCGCCGTAAACTGCTGTCACCGGATCCAGACCGCCTCCGAGGAGGTCAGCAATGCGCGCGACCGAGGGCGACCAGTTGGTGCAGCACGGCAGGATCGTCGGGCAGCACGACAAGGTCGGTGAAATCACTCAGGTACTCGGCGAGAACGGCACCCCGCCCTACCGGGTCCGTTTCCAGGACGGTCATGAGGCAGTCATGTCCCCGGGGCCCGACTGCGTCGTGAAGCACCCGACGGAGCCCACGCACTGATTCGACGCGGCCGACGCGGCCGACGCAGTCTCAGCGCGGCGGCACGGCCGTCGGGTAATGGTCGGCAACGACCCTGGCCATCGCTCCATTGGGGTCCGCGACCACCTGCTTCGCCGAGAAGTAGACGTGGCCGCGGACCTCGGGGTATCCACGGGCGAACGTCAGATGCTTCGACAGCTCCGCCGGATCGCGCCACGCGGCGGTGGAGCTGTTGCGGTCGCAGCGGTACAGCGCCTCACCCACGTACAAGGCCACGTCGGTTCCGGCGACGGTGTCCGCCCACCAGGGCACGATCTTCGCGTAGTCGGCGGCCGGGTGGCCGATCTGCCAGTACGCCTGCGGCACGATGTAGTCGATCCAGCCCTCCCGGACCCACTTGCGGGTGTCCGCGTACAGGTCGTCGTACGTTTCGACGCCGGCCTGTGTGGGCGAACCCAGGGGGTCCCGGCCACTGTTGCGCCAGACCGCGAAGGGGCTGATGCCGAAGCGCGCCGCCGGGCGGACCGACCGCAGTCGCTCCGACATCTCGCGGACCAGCGTGTCGATGTTGTTGCGGCGCCAGTCCGCGCGGGAGGCGAAGGCGCCGCCGTGGCGCGCGTACGCGTCGTCGTCGTCGAAGGACTGCCCCTCGGCGGGGTACGGATAGAAGTAGTCGTCCCAGTGCACCCCGTCCACCGCGTAACGGGAGACGGCGTCGAGCATGGCCTCCTGCACGAACGCGCGCACCTCGGGCAGACCGGGGTTGTAGTACAGCTTCCCGTTGTACGGAACCGTCCAGCCGGGGTTGCGCCGGGCCGGATGATCCGCGGCCAGGCGCTCCGGGTCGGTGTGGTTGGCCACCCGGTACGGGTTGAACCAGGCGTGCAGCTCCAGCCCCCGGGCATGGGCTTCGGCGACCGCGGTACCCAGCGGGTCCCAGCCGGGGTCCTCGCCCTGCTCCCCGGTCAGCCACTGCGACCAGGGCTCCCGGGCGGCGGGCCACATGGCGTCGGCGGTCGGCCGGACCTGGAGGATCACCGCATTCAGCCGGCGGGCGACGGCGGTGTCGAGGAGGCCGGTCAGCTCGTCCCGCTGGTCGTCGGCGTCCAGCCCGCTCTCGGAGGGCCAGTCGACGTTCTCCACAGAGGCGATCCACATCGCGCGGAACTCGGCGGCCGCCTTCCTCCGCCCGCCGCGCCCCCGCGCCGCCTCGACCGCGTGCGCCGGGCCCGCCCCGCCCGTCGCACCCGCCGCGGCCAGCAGCCCGGCGGCCCCCGCCAGCAGCCCCCGCCGTCCGATGTACGCCATGTGACGACTCCGTTCCGTTGCGTGACATTGCTCTGCGTCTGACAGCATGCCCGCCCCGGCGCCCCGGCATGGTCAAGGTCGGGGGTAACGTCGTGGGGCGTGGCGGGCGCCGGAAAGCAGTTACCACTGCGAATCACGGGGGACCCGCCGACGGATGAGCAGCGAAAGGCACGAAGTGACTGACCTCCCTTCCGACATCACTCGAGTCGGCGTAGTGGGCTGTGGCCAGATGGGCGCGGGCATCGCCGAGGTGTGCGCGCGCAGCGGCCTCGAGGTGAAGGTCGCCGAGACCACCGGCGAGGCCCTGGAGATCGGGCGCACCCGGCTGCACAACTCCCTGACCAAGGCCGCCGAACGCGGCAAGATCAGCGAGGAGGAGCGGGACGCCACCCTGGCCCGCCTCACCTTCACCACCGATCTCGGCGAGTTCGCCGACCGCGACCTCGTCATCGAGGCCGTCGTCGAGAACGAGCAGGTCAAGACGGAGATCTTCCAGGTCCTCGACCAGGTGATGACCCGCCCGGACGCGATCCTCGCCTCCAACACCTCCTCGATCCCGCTGGTCAAGCTGGCCGTCGCGACCTCCCGGCCCGACCAGGTCATCGGCATCCACTTCTTCAACCCGGCCCCGGTGCAGCAGCTCGTCGAGCTGATCCCGGCGCTGACCACGAGCGAGGAGACCATCAAGCGGGCCGAGGCCCTGGTGGGGAAGGTCCTGGGCAAGCACGCGATCCGCGCCCAGGACCGGTCCGGCTTCGTCGTCAACGCGCTCCTGGTCCCCTACCTGCTGTCGGCCATCCGGATGTTCGAGTCCGGCATCGCGAGCCGCGAGGACATCGACAACGGCATGGAGCTGGGCTGCGCCCACCCGATGGGCCCGCTCAAGCTCTCCGACCTGATCGGCCTGGACACGATCGCCTCGATCGCCGACTCGATGTACGCGGAGTACAAGGAGCCGCTGTACGCCGCTCCCCCGCTGCTCCAGCGGATGGTCGACGCGGGCCGCCTCGGCCGCAAGACCGGCTCGGGCTTCTACCCGTACGGCTGACCCCCGCGCCCTGCGGCCCGCGGCCCGGCGCTAGCCGAGCCGCAGATGGTGCAGGAGCAGCAGCCCGGCCGCCATGTTGGCGGCCGGGATCTCGCCGCGCGCGATCATGTCCGGCACCAGTTTGAGCGGCACCCACTCGCGGCGCGAGGACTCGAAATCGTCCTCGGGATGCCCGATGTACGTCGCGCCGTCCGCCCAGTAGAGGTGGTGGCGGGCGTCGGTCAGCCCGTTGGCCGGCTCGACGGTCATCAGGTGGTGGAGGGGCCCCGGCCGCCAGCCCGACTCCTCCTCCATCTCCCGGGCCGCGGCGTCTGCGATGTCCTCGCCGTCCTCGACCACGCCCGCGGGCAGCTCCCAGCCCCAGCTGTCGGTGATGAACCGGTGCCGCCACAGCAGCAGCACCTCGTTGGCCTCGTTGACGGCCGTGGCGACGGCGACCGGCCGCAGCCGGATCACGAAGTGGTCCAGGTGCCGGCCGTCGGGAAGTTCCACATCGGCGAGATTCACGTCGAACCAGCGGTTCTTGTACACGGTCTGCTCACTCAGGTTCGTCCACTGCACGGTTGTGCCACCTTCCGTTCGAGTAGGTGGCAACATGGCAGCAGTTCACGCGCTCACAGGGGAACGCGCAGCGCCCCGTCGATGAGCTGCGCGGTCTCCTCCGCGCCGGAACATCCGCTGGTCAGCAGCTGTTCGCGGACCGCCCGCAGCCGGTCCCGCAGCCGCAGCGACTCCATCCCCTTGGCCCGCTCGGCCATCTCGGCGGCGGCCGCCACCGCCCGGTCCGCCTCGCCCTGGCGCAGCTGGATCTCGCACAGCATCGCCAGCCGGTGGACCCGCCCCCGGTCGTGCGCGGGCGTCCCGACGGCCGCGGTCGCCTGCTCGTGGGCGGCATCCAGATCGCCGAGGCTGAGCAGCGCCTCGGCCACCTGTACGTTGACCAGCCCGGGCTGTACGTACCCCGTCTCGTCGGGCTCCGTACCGGGCCGGATCCGCTCGGCGGCCGCCTCGGCATGCCGGATGCAGTCCAATGCGGCGGCGGTGTCGCCGAGTTGGGCGTACGCCTTGGCCTGCATGGCGTACAGGTCGGCGGTCAGGGCCGGGGTGGTGTGCCGGCCTGCGGCGCGCAGCGCGGCCTCGGCGAAGGCGACGGCCTGGCGGTACTCCCGCAGGTGCAGTGACTGGTTGACGATCAGCGCGATGACGTAGGCGCCGAGGCCCCGGTCCCCGCTCGCCTTCGCGAGCCGCAGCGCCTGGTGGAAGTACCGCTGGGCGAGCCCGTGGGCGTCGGAGTCGTACGCGCAGATCCCGGCCACCGCCACGAGGGACCCGGTGGCCCGGTGCAGCTGGCGGCCGAGGCCGTCGGGGTAGCTCCCGCGCAGCATGGGCGCGGTCTCGCTGCCGAGGAAGCGGACGATCCGGGCCCGGGTGGCCACACCGCCGGCCCGGCGGTACATCAGCTCGTAGTGCGCGCGGGCGGCCCGCAGGATCTCGATGTGCTCCGGCCCGATCCGGTTCGGCCCGTCGCGGGAGACGTCGGCGTCCTCGGGCGGGTTCTCCCACTCCCAGACCGGGATCACGGCGGGCGTTCCGGTGACGGCCTCGGCGGTGAGCAGCTGGAACCGGCCCTGCTCGTCGGAACGCCACAGGGCGGCGGCCCGGTCGACGAAGCCGCTAAGCGGGGAGCCGTGCGCGGACACGGGCTGGCCGGGCACGCCGAGCCCGACGTCGTCCAGCGACACCGGGCGCCGGAGCCGGCCGCCGAGCACCTCGCAGATCAGGTCGGGCACCTGGCCGCGCGGCCGCTGCCCCTTCAACCACCGGGTGACGGCGGTGTGTTCGTAGCGCAGGGCCAGTCCGCGGGACCGGCCTGCCTGGTTGACGTGTGCTGCGAGTCCGGCGTGGGACATGCCCGCCTCGGCGAGGAGGGCGTCGAGCAGGGCATTGGGCTGCATGGGCCCCTCCAAGGGCTCTTCGGTCTCAGGCTAGTGGGTGCGCGGTTCACACGGGGTGTACTTCCTTTTGATTCACACGGGGTGTGAACCGAGTACGCGCATAAATGCGATACGCACCCTGCCGCAAGGAGCCCTGGGAGCGGTTCACTTAAGAGCCTCGCCAAAGAGGCAGCCCGGGTCGTCGGCTCCCCCTCGTACAGTGCGACGACCCGCACCGCGCCGCCCGCTCTGCTGTCTGCCCGACACTCCATGGCAGGCGGGCGGCGCGCTCCGGCTCCGCCGGCGCCCGGTTGGTCGCCGGGCCCCGGCAGGGGCCGCGGAACGCGCGCCGGGCCCTCCCACCGGGCCCGGTGTGCGGTTCCCTTCGGCTCAGCAGCTGCGGTCGCTGCGCAGCACCAGCAGGGCGACGTCGTCGGCGAGTTGCCCGCCGGTGTGGTGCAGCAGTGCGGCGTGCACGCCCGCGACCAGCCGCGCGGGCGTGTCCGCGGGCTGCTCTGCGAGCACGCTGCGCAGGGGGAAGAAGCGACCGCCGCGGTCGCGGGCGTCTTCGGCGCCGTCGGTGTGCAGGAACAGGACGTCGCCGGGCCACAGTTGTCCGCAGTCGTCTCCGACCAGCCCGTCGGGCACGGGCACAACACCGAGTGGCGGCAGCACCTCACCCCCGTCGAGCGATTGCACGACCATGCGCCGCTGCGCGGGGCCTTCCCCCACCCCGCCCCTCCTCCGTTTCCCGGGCTCTGCCCGGACCTGCGCCTCAAACGCCGGAGGGGCTGAATGTGCCCGGCGCGGGCTGTACGGCCCGCAGGGCTCAAGCGGCTGCGGCTCGCGGAGGAGGTACGGCCACGGGTGGCCGCAGTTCAGGGCCAGGACGGAACCGTCCTCCGCGATCTGGAGCAGCAGCACCGTCACGAACTCCTCCGACAGCCCGTCCGCGTCCCGGACGTGTCGGGACAGGGCCCGTTCCATGCGGATCAGCACCCCGCCCAGCGCGGGTTCGTCGTACGCCGCCTCCCGGAAGGCACCGAGCACCGCCGCCGCCGCGCCCAGCGCCGGCAGCCCGTGCCCCCGTACGTCCCCGATGACGACCCGGACCCCGTACGCCGTCGGCACGGCCTCGTACAGGTCGCCGCCCACCGCCGCGCCCCGGCTCGCCGACAGCTGCGCCGCCGACAGCATCAGGCCGTCGATCCGCCCCGGCAACGGCCGCAGCAGGGCCCGCTGCGCCGCGCCCGCGATCTCCTGCGAGCGGCGCAGCTCGGCCATCAGCCCGCGCCGGATGTGCAGTGCACACCCGGTGGCCAGTAACAGGAACGCCGCGCAGCTGGCCAGGCTCGCCCCCAGCCGCCCGGAGGTGGACAGCTCCCAGGACACCGCGGCGCCTCCCCATGCCAGGACGCACACCCGACGCACCTGGGGCATCTCCCCGCACGTGATCATCGTTCCGGCCTCCCCTCGGCCGCAACGATTCTGTCGACCGCCCGGAGCACCGGACACGGCTCAACGGCGTTCTCACCCGAATGAGTGAGGGGCGCATCCGGTGGTCCGGATACGCCCCTCAACCCTCGGCAGTAACAGCCGCGGCAGCGTTACGCCCCGCGCAGCACCGCGCCCGTGCGCTCGGCGGCCAGCGCCACCGCCGCATCGCGCGCGGCCGTGGACTCCTCGGCCGTCAGCGTGCGGTCGGCCGCGCGGAAGCGCAGCGCGTACGCCAGGGACTTCTTGCCCTCGCCGACCTGCTCACCGGTGAACACGTCGAACAGCCGCAGGGACTCCAGCAGTTCGCCGGCGCCCTTGCGCAGCGCGGCCTCGACCGAGGCGGCCGGGACCGACGCATCCACGATCAGCGCGACGTCCTGGGTCGCCACCGGGAAGGTGGAGATCCGGGGCGCCTGCACGGCGCCGCCGCCGGCCGCCGCGAGGCGGTCCAGGTCGAGCTCCATGGCGCTGGTGCGGGCCGGCAGGCCCATCGCCTTGACGACGCGCGGGTGCAGCTCACCGGCGTGGCCGATGACCGTCTCCACCCCGTCCAGGGTGACGAGCAGTTCGGCGCACCGGCCCGGGTGCCACGGCCCGTACTGGCCCTGGCGCACGACGAGCTCCACGCCGGCCTCGACGGCCAGCGAGCGCGCGGCCTGGACCGCATCCGCCCAGTCGGCCGGGCGGCCCTTGCCCCACCAGCCGGCCTGCTCGCGCGCACCGGCCAGCACGACCGCGGCGTACCGCGGCTGGGCCGGCAGGGCGGCGTTCAGCGTGGCGATCTCCTCGGCCGTGGGACGCCGGTCGACGGACAGTCGTACGGCGACACCCGGCTGCCGGCCGGCCCGGAAGACCGAGCCCGTCTCGAAGAGGGCGAGGTCGTGGCTGCCCCGGCTGTCGTTGCGGCGCAGTGCGCCCAGCAGGCCCGGCAGCAGCGTGGTGCGCAGCGCCGGCTCCTCGTCGGAGATCGGGTTGACCAGCTTGACGACCTGGCGGGCCGCGTCGTGCGCGGGCAGCTGGAGCTGGTCGAAGACGCCCTCGCCCACGAACGGGTAGCTGAGCGCCTCGACGTAGCCCGCACCGGCCAGCGCGCGGCCGACCCGGCGGTGCAGCTGCTGCCGGGCGGTCAGACCGCGGCCGGAGGGCAGCTTGGGCAGGGTCGACGGGAGGTTCCCGTAGCCCTCGAGCCGGATGACCTCTTCGGCGAGGTCGTTGGGCTCGGCGAGGTCGGGGCGCCACGACGGGACGGTCACGACGAGCTCGTCCTGGCCGTAGACGTCGCAGCCGACCTCCTGGAGGCGGCGGACGACGGTCTCGCGGCCGTAGTCCATGCCCGCGACCCGGTCCGGGTGGTCCGCGCGCATCGCGATGGTGCGCGGGGCGCCCGGGGCGGTGAGCTCGGTGACGCCGGCCTCGGCGGTGCCGCCCGCGAGCAGCACGAGCAGGTCGACGGTCCGCTGCGCGGCCGCGGAGGCCGCCTGCGGGTCGACACCGCGCTCGAAGCGCTTGGAGGCCTCGGAGGCGAGCTTGTGGCGGCGGGCGCTGCGCGAGATCGTCAGCGCGTCGAAGTGCGCCGCCTCGATGACGACGTCCGTGGTGCCCGAGACCGCGCCGGTCTCGGGGTCGGTCACGGAGTCGGCGATCTCGGTGTCGGCGCCGCCCATGACGCCGGCGAGGCCGATCGGCCCGCTGTTGTCGGTGATCACCAGGTCCTCGGCGTCGAGCGTGCGCTTGACGCCGTCGAGGGTGGTGAACTTCTCGCCCTGCTCGGCCCGGCGCACGCCGATGGCGCCGTCCAGGCGGGAGCGGTCGTAGGCGTGCAGCGGCTGGCCGAGTTCGAGCATCACGTAGTTGGTGACGTCGACGGCGAGCGAGATCGGGCGCATGCCGGCCTTCTGCAGGCGCCGCGTCAGCCAGATCGGGGACTTCGCCTCGGGGTCGAGGCCGGTCACCGTACGGGCGGTGAAGCGGTCGCAGCCGGCCGGGTCGTCGATCTTGACCAGGTAGCCGTACGAGTTCGGCGCGGGCACGTCGAGCAGCGCCGGGTCGCGAAGCGGCAGGCCGTACGCGGTGGCGGTCTCACGGGCCACGCCGCGCATCGACAGGCAGTAGCCGCGGTCCGGGGTGACGGCGATGTCGAGGACCTCGTCGATGAGCTGGAGCAGCTCGATCGCGTCGGCGGCGACCTCGTGCTCCGGGGGGAGCACGATGATGCCGTGGGTACCGTCGTCGCCCATGCCCAGCTCGTCGCCCGAGCAGATCATGCCGTGCGAGGTGCGGCCGTACGTCTTGCGCGAGGCGATCGCGAAGTCGCCGGGCAGGACGGCGCCGGGGAGGACCACGACGACCTTGTCGCCGACGGAGAAGTTCCGGGCGCCGCAGACGATCTCCTGCGGCTCGCCGGTGCCGTTGGCCTGGCCGACGTCGACCGTGCAGAAACGGATCGGCTTGCGGAAGCCCTCGAGCTCCTCGATGGTCAGCACCCGGCCGACGACGAGGGGGCCCTTGAGGCCGGCGCCGAGCTGCTCGACCCTCTCGACCTCGAGGCCGGCGTCTACGAGCTTGGCCTGTACGTCACGACCGGTCGTGCCCGCAGGCAGGTCGACGTATTCCCGCAGCCAAGAAAGCGGGACCCGCATCAGATCTCCATCCCGAACGGCCGGGTGAACCGGACGTCACCCTCGACCATGTCTCGCATGTCTTCGACGTTGTGGCGGAACATCAGCATCCGCTCGATGCCGAACCCGAAGGCGAACCCGCTGTACTTCTCGGGGTCCACACCGCAGGCGATGAGCACCTTGGGGTTGACCATTCCGCAGCCGCCGAGCTCGATCCAGCCCTCGCTGGAGCAGGTGCGGCACGGGCGGTCGGGGTTGCCCACCGACTCGCCGCGGCACACGTAGCACTGCATGTCCATCTCGGCGGACGGCTCGGTGAACGGGAAGAAGTTCGGGCGCAGCCGGGTGGTCATGTCCTTGCCGAAGAGCGCCTGGACCATGTGGTCCAGGGTGCCCTTGAGGTCGGCCATGGTCAGGCCCTCGTCGACGGCGAGCAGCTCGACCTGGTGGAAGACCGGGGTGTGCGTCGCGTCGAGCTCGTCGGTGCGGAACACCCGGCCCGGGCACACCACGTACACGGGCGGTTCCCGGTCGAGCAGCGAGCGCGCCTGCACCGGGGAGGTGTGGGTGCGCAGCACGACGCCGGACTCGTCGCCCTCGGTGCCCTCGGGCCCCTGGACGAAGAAGGTGTCCTGCATCTGGCGCGCCGGGTGGTCGGGCGTGAAGTTGAGGGCGTCGAAGTTGAACCACTCCGCCTCGACCTCGGGGCCCTCGGCCACCTCGTAGCCCATGGCCGTGAAGACGTCCGCGATGCGGTCCATCAGCGTGGTCAGGGGGTGCCGGGCGCCGGCCGGGACGCGGTCGTACGGCAGCGTGACGTCCACCGCCTCCTCGACCAGCACCCGCTCGTCGCGCTCCGCTTCGAGCTCGACCGTGCGGGACCCGAAGGCCTTGTTCACGGCGCCGCGGGCCTGGCCCACGCGCTTGCCCGCCTCGGCCTTGGCCTGCGGCGGCAGGGCGCCGATCTCGCGGTTGGCGAGCGCCAGGGGCGAGCGGTCGCCCATGTGCGCGGTCTTCGCCTCACGCAGCGCGTCGAGGTCGCCGGCGGACGCGAAGGCGGCGAGCGCCTCGTCCCGCATGCGCTCGATCTCTTCCGGTTTCAGTGCCTCGACCTCGACAGGGTCGTACGACTTGTTCGGTGCCGACATCTCTTCCCGTACTTCCGATGGCTGGCTGGTGGGTCCCCCGCGCGACACGCTCGACGCGCTCGGCACAAGGACACAAAGGTGCCAAAGGACGAGTCTAAAGGTCGCTGGGGGTGAAGGAGCCCGTGGGCCGCCTGGCGAGACGCTCCGCAGGGTTACTGCGTGAGGTAGGCAGGCGCCCCCACGGGCAGGATAAATCGGAACTCGGCGCCGCCGCCGGGGCCGCGGCCGACCGTGATGGTGCCGCCGTGGGCCTCCACGATGCCCTTGACGATGTACAGGCCCAGGCCGGTGCCGCCGCGCTTGCTCCCCCGCCAGAAGCGGGTGAAGACGCGGCCCATCGACTCCTCGGGGATCCCGGGGCCCTCGTCGGTCACGGTGACGGCGGTTCCCTTCTCGGTCTTGCCCGCAGCGTTCGTCATGCTGGTCGGCGATACGTCGATGGTGACCGTTCCCTCGCCGTGCCGCACCGCATTTTCGAGGAGGTTGCCGAGGATCTGGTCGATCTTGTCCGGATCGGCCCACAGATCGGGGAGCGAGCTGCTGACCCGTACGAGGAACCGGTCGGGTGCCTGGCCGTTCGCGGTGAGCGCCTGGACGTGGCGGCCGACGGCGGTGGCGATGTCCACCGGCTGGCGGCGCACCTCGAGGCGGCCCGAGTCGATGCGGGAGATGTCGAGGAGCTCGGCGATCAGCCGGGTGACGCGGTTGGCGTCGGCGTCGACGGTCTCCAGCATCAGCCGCTTCTGGTCGTCGGTGAACCGCTCCCACTTGGCGAGCAGGGTCGCGGTGAACCCCTTGACGGAGGTCAGCGGCGAGCGCAGCTCGTGCGCGACGGTGGCGATCAGCTCGGCGTGGCTGCGCTCGGTGCGGCGGCGGGCCTCAGTGCCGCGCAGGGTGACGACGAGGCGGCGCAGCGGGCCGGTGGGGTGGGTGCGCACGTACCGGGCGGAGACCAGCACCTCGCGGCCGCCGGGGAGCAGGAGGTTGCGCTCGGGCTGGCCGCGCCGGGTGGCGAGGCCCCCGTACGGGTCGGTCAGCGTCCACCAGCGGCGGCCTTCGAGGTCCTCCAGCGGCAGCGCCCGGTCGATGCCTGCGCCGAGCGCCTCGTCGGGCGCCAGGGCGGTGATCCGGGCGGCGGCGGAGTTGAAGCAGATCACCCGGCCGGTGTGGTCGGCGACGACGAGCCCGTCGGGCAGGTCGTCGGGATCGATCCCGAGCTGGGCGAAGTCACAGGGGTCGCAGGGCTCGGGTGCGGCCGGTCCGGCGCGGCCCGCGGCCTGCGGGGGCACGGCCGCCAGGGACGGCGTCCCGGACGCCTTCACGGCCCCGGGCGAGCTGTTCGTACCGACGGTCATGTCCCCGTACCCCACATCTCCGAGTAGCGCAGTGGGCCCCCCGAGCCGCCACATTACTAGCTGGGGGTCACGGAGCGGCACCCTCCGGGAGCCCGCTGTGCACGCGCGGACGCGTAGAGGCACACCGCGGCGGCCGTGGCGAGGTTCAGGCTCTCGGCCTTTCCGTGGATCGGGACGCGTACGACGGCGTCCGCGAGCGCCCGGGTCTCCTCCGGCAGGCCCCACGCCTCGTTGCCGAAGACCCAGGCCGAGGGGCCGCCCATGGTGCCCGCGTCGAGCTCGGCGTCCAGGTCGTCCTCGCCGGCCCCGTCGGCGGCGAGGATCCGCACGCCGGCCGCCCGGAGCCCCTCGACGGCCTGCTCCACGGGGACGCCGACCGCCACCGGCAGGTGGAAGAGGGAGCCCACGGAGGCCCGTACGGACTTCGGGTTGTACAGGTCCACGGAGGCGTCGGTCAGGACGACCGCGTCCGCTCCGGCGGCGTCCGCGCAGCGCAGCACCGTGCCGGCGTTCCCGGGGTCGCGGACGTGGGCGAGGACGGCGACCAGCTTCGGCTCGGCCTTGAGGATGTCCTCGAACGGCGAGTCGAGGAAGTGGCAGACGCCGACGAGCCCCTGCGGGGTGACGGTCTGCGAGACCTCGGCGAGCACCTCGTCGGAGGCGTAGTGGACGCGCGCGCCTGCGGCCAGCGCGGCATCGATGATCTCGGCGTAGCGCTCGGCGGCCTCGACGGTCGCGAACAGCTCGATCAGCGTCGACGCGCCGCCCGCGCCCCGGTGCTCGACGGCCTCGCGGACGGCCTGCGGGCCCTCGGCGATGAACCGGCGCTCCTTGGTGCGGAAGTTGCGGCGCGCCAGTCGCCTGGCGGCGGCCACCCGCGGGGATCGGGGGGAGATCAGCTCGGCGGGGGTGCCCATGGCGGTCGGCTCGCTTCCGTACGTACAACAGGTGGAACTCAGTCGAACTCGGTGATCAACGCACCGGACCCGCAGGCGCGAGGCCTGCGGGTCCGGGCAATTACTGCAGCCTTGAAGGGCGTACTGCTTAGGCAGCGGCCTTCGGGGCGTTGACGTCGGCCGGAAGCGCCTTCTGCGCAACCTCGACGAGCGCGGCGAAAGCGTTGGCGTCGTTGACGGCCAGCTCCGCGAGGATCTTGCGGTCCACCTCGATGTTGGCGGCCTTCAGACCCTGGATGAGGCGGTTGTACGTCATGCCGTTCTGGCGGGCAGCGGCGTTGATGCGCTGGATCCACAGCTGACGGAAGTCGCCCTTGCGCTTCTTGCGGTCGTTGAAGTTGTAGACCAGCGAGTGGGTGACCTGCTCCTTGGCCTTGCGGTACAGGCGCGAACGCTGACCGCGGTAGCCGGAGGCCGCCTCGAGGATTGCCCGGCGCTTCTTGTGGGCGTTTACTGCCCGCTTGACGCGTGCCACTTTTTAACTCCTTGTAGCGGGGCCGTGGGTGTCTTCACACGGCCCGAATTCGATGGGGTCCCGGTCTTGACGCTCATCCGCTCCCTGCGCGGGAGCGGAGAACATCACTTGCCGAGAAGCTTCTTGATCTTCGCGGCGTCGCCGGGGGCCATCTCCGCGGTGCCGGTCAGGCGGCGGGTGACACGGGACGACTTGTGCTCGAGCAGGTGGCGCTTACCGGCGCGCTCACGAAGCACCTTGCCGGAGCCGGTGATCTTGAAGCGCTTCTTGGTACCGCTGTGCGTCTTGTTCTTCGGCATAGCGCCGTTATCTCCTCGTCGGTGGCGCCCCCGCCGGTCCGGTTCGGGGACCGGCGCCCGGGAGCGTCATGTTGTGTCGGTGATCCGAGACAGGCTGCCTCGGAATCAGGCCTCGGCCGGTGCCTCGGGAGAGGCATCCTCGGTGGCCTCGGCAGAGGCGACCTCGGTGTTCTCCTCGACGTCGACGGGGGCTTCCTCGGAAGGAGCCTCGTCGGCGGCGACACCCTGGCGCTCGGCCTTACGGGCGGCCTGCGCCTCGCGGGCTTCGGCCATCGCCTCGGTCTTCTTCTTGTGCGGACCGAGGACCATGATCATGTTGCGGCCGTCCTGCTTCGGGTTCGACTCGATGAACCCGAGGTCCTCGACGTCCGAAGCGAGACGCTGCAGCAGTCGGTAGCCGAGTTCCGGCCGGGACTGCTCGCGACCACGGAACATGATCGTGATCTTGACCTTGTCGCCCTGCTTGAGGAACCGAACGACGTGACCCTTCTTGGTGTCATAGTCGTGCGGGTCGATCTTCGGCCGGAGCTTCATTTCCTTGATGACCGTGTGCGCCTGGTTCTTGCGCGCCTCACGGGCCTTCATGGCCGACTCGTACTTGAACTTGCCGTAGTCCATGAGCTTGCAGACCGGCGGGCGTGCAGACGCCGCGACCTCGACCAGGTCCAGGTCGTACTCCTGCGCGAGCTCAAGCGCCTTCGCAAGCGGGACGATGCCCACCTGTTCGCCGCTGGGACCGACGAGTCGCACCTCAGGGACACGAATCCGATCGTTGATGCGGGGCTCGGTGCTGATGGATCCTCCTCGGTAGCACCACACGGCTGCCTGGCAGACAGCCGCTGACGTCTAATGTCGTCAGACCAACCGCGGCGGAGAATGAAAAATGCCCCGCCGGGCACAGGCAGGGGCTCCAAAACAACCGGAGCACCGCCGCGTGCGATCGCGGGGCGCAGACTCGGGCAGCTTTCCATCGTCCGTACGGAACGATGGATGCCGCCTGACCGGTGACCCGCCGCCCCGGAGGGTGGTCGGGTGGGAGAGCGGAGCCTCCACTTGTGGGCCGGGGACATGAGTCTCCGGCCGGTCGTCAGCCCAATATAGCATTCCGCGCCGGGTCCGCTCACCCGGAGGCCGCCCGTCCGGTGTCCCCCGGGTGTCCCCACGGTGTCCGCCCGGGGCCCGGTCTGCGGACCGCGCATCCCGGCTTATCGTGAGAGGCATGACTGACGCGACCCCCGCCCCCGCCACCGAGGCCGACCAGGCCCCCGACTACGACGCCATGACCCGCGACATCGCGGACGTGCCCGCCGTCGAGGTGATCACCACGGTGGCCGTGCACCTGCTGAGCGCCGCGGCGGTCAACCTGGGCCTGGACAAGCCGGACTCCGAGCACAAGGACCTCGACGAGGCCCGCAAGCTGATCACGGCCCTGGCCGGCCTGGTCACGGCGAGCGCCACCGAGATCAGCTCCTTCCACGCGGCTCCGCTGCGCGACGGCCTGAAGTCGCTGCAGCTCGCCTTCCGCGAGGCCTCGATCGTGCCGGACGAGCCGGGCCAGGGTCCGGGCGAGAAGTTCACCGGTCCGGTCTTCGGCTGAGCCGTCCGAACGTACGGGGAAGGGCCGGGGCGATGCCCCGGCCCTTCTTGCATTCGGGCCCTACTCGCGCTCGCTGCTCAGCGGGTGAAGAGCGGCTCGCCGGCCGGGGCCGGGGCCTCCTCCGGGAGCAGGGCCAGGTCCAGCCCGCGCACCAGGCGGGCCCGCAGGGTCTCGTCGGCGGCCAGGGCCTCGGCGACCCGGCGGGCCGCGGCGTGCGGCTGCGCACCGGGGGCCAGGACGATCGCCAGGGTGCCGTCGGCGTCCGCCCCGCCCGGGCCCAGGTGGGCGCGCAGTACGGCCTGTTCGGCGGCTACGGCGGCCCGTACGGCCTCCCGCACCGCGGGGTCGGCCAGCGGGCCCGCGTCGGTGCGGCCCTCGGCCAGCGCGAGCAGCGCGGGGCCGGTGAGCTGGTAGGTGACGGGGCCGGCCAGGTCCAGGACCACGGTGTCGGCCTTCTCGTGCGCGGCGGCCGCCAGCGCCTGGTGCAGCGGGACGGCCACCGGCCGGGCCGCCGGGTCCCAGAGCGCCAGCGAGGCGATCGAGGTGAACGCGGGCAGCGCCCGCCGGTCCCCCGCCCGCAGGGTCGGGACGGCCATGTCGCTGGTCTTCTCCCGCTTGAGCCCGGTCTCCGGGTCGGTCTCCACCTCGCCGAGCACGGCGACGACCGGGACCAGCAGACGGGCCCCCTTGAGGGCGGCCAGCACCTCCGGCTCGTTCGCCCGGTCCGCGGACCAGGCGGCCAGGGCCGCGCTCAGCCGGGGGTCGGCGGAGCCGTCGTCGCCGGAGAAGCCGGGGTCGGGAATGTTTTTGTTCGCCACAGTTACCCGACCCTATCCCGATCCCGCCGTGCGCCCCGCGGGCGCCGGGCCAGTACGGCGGCCAGTACGAGCAGCGCCAGCCCGGCGGCCGCGGCCGCCGGGGCACCGAGGCGGGCACCGCGCCCGGCCGCACGGGCCGGCTCGGGGCCGGGGCCGAAGTACGGCTCCCCGGCCGCGACGGGCGCGGGGACCGGCGGCTCGGCGCGCACCGTGTCGGCGACCTGGAGGGCGGCGACCGGATCCACCAGTCCGTGGCCGCGGGAGTCGTCCCGGCCGCCGGGCGGGGCGTCGGAGGCGGTGTCCTCGAGGAGCTTCTTGATCTGGGCCGGGGACAGGTCCGGGTGCGCGGCCTTGACGAGGGCCGCGACACCGGAGACGAAGGCCGCGGCGGCGCTGGTGCCCCAGCCCTCGTAGTAGGAGCGGTCGGGGTCGGCGATGACGACGTCGACCCCGGGCGCGCTGACGGTGGCGTACCAGTTGCGGGTGGAGAAGGAGGCCTTCTTCCCGCCGCGGTCGACGGCGGTGACGGCGATGACCCCGGGGTAGGCGGCCGGGTAGGAGGCGTGGTCGCCTACCCGGCCGCCGTTGCCCGCCGAGGCGACGACGACCACGCCCCTGGCGAGGGCGTACTGGACGGCCTCGTCCTCGGCGGCCTCGTGGTGCGCGGAGTCGCTGTCGTCGCCGAGGGAGAGGTTGATCACGTTCGCGCCGTGGTCGGCGGCCCAGCGGATGCCCTCGGCGAGGGCGCCGCCCTTGTTCTCACGGGCCTTGGCCCGGCCGGGGTCGCCCTCTTCGAGGATCACGCGGATCGGGAGGATCTTCGCCTGCGGGGCGATGCCGAGGACGCCCTGGCGGCGGTTGGCGCCGTGGCCGTGCCCGGCGATGATCCCGGCCATGGCGGTGCCGTGCCGGGCCCAGGCGCGGTCGCCGCGGCCGGCGCCCATGCCGATCAGGTCGGTGCCGTCGAGGACCTGGCCGGCCAGGTCGGGATGGGTGGCGTCGACCCCGGTGTCGAGGACGGCGACGGTGACCCCGTTGCCCCGGGTGGTGCCCCAGGCCTCCTCGGCGCGCAGGGCAGTGAGGCCCCACTCGCGGTCCCGGATGGCGTCGGCGGCCGCCGGGGGCGCGGTGGCGCCGACGAGGAGGGCGCCGAGTACGAGGGCGGCGCCGGCCCTCGGCCGGCTCATCGGCCCGTCCCGGAGGGGGCGGGAGGCCCGGCGAGGGTGCGTACGGCTCGCTCCATCCGGTCGGCGACGGCCTTGGCCTCGTGGCCGAGGCCGGCCTGGGCGACGGCTCCGGTGGCGTCCTTGCGCATCACGTCCTCGGCGGGGCGGGGGGCGTCCAGCGTGCGGCCGTCGGTGAAGGCGGAGACGGTGTAGACGACGACGGGTGCCTCGGACGGCACGGACGCGGTCCACGCGGCGCGCTGGCTGTCGGCGAAGCCGTAGCCGGGCGGGGCGGGAAGTCGTCCCCGCAGGGCCGCCATGGCCGGGGCGTCGGCGGGGGTGAAGACCATGCCGACGGTGACGAGGGAGCTGCGGGTGGCATCGCTGTAGGTGGCGCGCAGGACCCGGGTGCAGCCGGTGGCGGCGAGGACCGCCTGCCAGTCGGGGGCGAGCGCGGGCCCGCAGTCGGCGTCGGGGGCGAGCGCGACCCGGGTCCACGTACGGTCGGCCCCGCCGGGGCCGCTCTCCGCCCCGTCCAGGACGGGCGGGAACAGGGTGTCCACGGGGGTCGCGCGCCAGAGCGAGCCGGCCTTGCGGTAGGCGGCGTCGGCGTCCAAGGGGCGGTGGGCGGCGCGCTGTTCGGCCCAGCCGCTGATGCCGGCCCCGCCGACCAGGCCCACACCCACCAGGGCGCACAGCGCGGCGGCGACGCCCCGCCCGGACCCGCGGCGGCCCGGACCGGATTCGGCCGCGGGCTCGGCGAGGACCGCGGTCTGCGGTGTAGACGCACTCATCCGGCGGCTCCGCCCCCCGTTCCGTACGGCTGCCTCCCCGTACTCTACGCGGCCTCGTCCCCCCATCCGCGGGCCCGGGCCGGGGGCGCCCGTACCGAGCCGACCGCGAGGCCGGGCCTGAGCGGGGCGCCCCTACCGCCACGACCGCGGGGCCGTGCCCAGGGGGCGCAGCCCCGGCTCCGGCCTCCGCCCCTGCCGGGCCGATCAGCCCCGCCGGCGTTTGAGGCGCGGGGTCTGGGGCGGAGCCCCAGGATCTGCGGCACTAGGCCAAAACCGCCGAGGGGAGGGCGGCGGCTTCGATCAGGGCTGACATCACGCGGGTGTCCTTGTCCCGTTCCGGGTGCCACTGGACGCCCAGGACCCAGTGCGCGGGGTCGGGGAGTTCGATGGCCTCCACCGTGCCGTCGACCGCATGCGCCGAGGCGATCAGGCCGCGGCCCAGGCGGCCGACGGCCTGGTGGTGGTAGGTCGGGACCTCCGCCTCCTCCGGCACCAGCGCCGCGTACCGCGTGTCCGGGACCGGCCGGACCGGGTGCCAGGCCATGACGCCCGGAGCCACCGCGTGGCCGTCGATGTGCTGGACCAGCGTGCCGCCCAGGGCCACGTTCAGCGCCTGCATGCCCCGGCAGATGCCCAGCACCGGCATGCCCGCCGCCAAGGCCGCCTCGATCAGGGCGAGTTCCCACTCGTCCCGCTGCGTCGCGGGGTCCCCCGTACGCGGGTCGCGTTCGGCCCCGTAGCGGACCGGGTCCACATCGGGGCCGCCCGCGACGACCAGGCCGTCCAGCCGGCTCAGTACCTCCGCCGCCGATCCGGGTTCGTCCGGCGGGAGCAGCACGGCCGCGCCGCCCGCCGCCTGGACGAGTTCGTAGTACCCGGTGGGTACGAGGGACGTCGGGACGTCCCACACCCCGTAGCGGGTGGATTCCTCCACGTAGGTGGTGATGCCGATGAGCGGCCTGGGCACTGTTGCTACCTCCAAGGGACGAAGAACGACGGTCAGTCTCAGGTCAGTTCGGCCTCGGCCTCCGCCAGCGCCGCGAACTCCTCCTCCGGCGCGGAGGCCACCAGGTGGTGCCGACTGTAGAGCGCGAAATAGGCGAGGGCGACGGCGTACACACCCAGTGCGATGAACGCCGCGTCCTTGTCCACCAGGAAGGTGGCGACCAGCGCCGACAGCGCGAGGACGAAGGCCACCGAGGAGGTGGCGATGCCGCCCGGCGTGCGGTACGGGCGCTCCAGGCCCGGCTCCCGCTTGCGGAGCACGATGTGGGAGAGGGCCATCAGCGCGTACGAGATGGTCGCGCCGAACACCGCGATGTTGAGCATGCGCGGGCCGTTCCCGGTGGCCGCGGCGAGCGCGAAGCCGATCGCGCCGGGTATGAGCAGGCCGAGGTACGGAGCCTTGCGCTTCGAGGTGAGGGACAGGAAACGCGGCAGGTAGCCGGCGCGGGAGAGCGCGAACAGCTGGCGCGAGCCGGCGTAGATGAGGGAGAAGAACGAGGCGACGAGCCCGGCCAGGCCCGCGTAGTTGACGAAGGTCTTCAGCCAGGACAGGCCCGGGTTGCCTTCGAGGGCGACGACCAGCGGGTTCCCGGCGTCCTTGATGGCGTCGGCGCCGCGCGCTCCGGTCGAGGCGAGGAAGGTGACCAGCGCGAGCAGGACGAGGATGCCCATGGAGATCGACAGGGCCCGCGGCATGGAGCGCACGGGGTCCTTGGCCTCCTCGGCGGCCAGCGGTACGCCCTCGACGCCGAGGAAGAACCACATGCCGAACGGGAACGCGGCCCAGATGCCGAGGACGCCCAGCGGCAGCCAGGAACTGGAGCCGGCGGCGGTGGTGTCCACGGCGATGTTGTCGAGGTTCGAAGGGTCGAACTCGGTGAAGGCGCCCAGTGCGAAGACGATCAGCGCGATCACGGCGATCGCGGTGACGACGAGGGAGAAGCGCAGCGCCTCGCCGACGCCCCACAGGTGGATGCCGATGAAGATCGCGAAGCAGGCGAGGTAGACGGGCCAGCCCGACGTGAGGCCGAAGAGGTTGAGGGATTCGACGTAGTCGCCGATGAAGATGGCGATGGCGGCCGGGGCCAGGATGTACTCGATGAGGATCGCGGTGCCGGTGAGGAAGCCGCCCCAGGTGCCGAGCGCCCGGCGGGCGAAGCCGTAGCCGCCGCCGGCCGTCGGCAGGATCGCGGACAGTTCCGCGAGGGAGAAGACGAGGCAGGCGTACATCGCGCCCATCAGGGCGGTGGCGATGGCGAGCCCGCCGAAGCCGCCCTGGGCGAGGCCGACGTTCCAGCCGGAGAAGTCGCCGGAGACGACGTACGCGACGCCGAGGCCGGTCAGCAGCAGCCAGCCGGCGCTGCCGCGGCGGAGCGTACGGCGTTCCAGGTAGCTGTCGCCGCCCTCGGGGGACGTGGTGGGTTCGGGTACGGCTGCGAGCCGTGCCTCGGTGTCGTCGGCCATGTGCGCTCCTACCTAAGGCAATGGTTGTGGGGCGTACCTTTGCCGTAGCGGAGTGGAGAGCGCAAGACCCCTGCGTTAAACAAGGGTTACGAAAAGCTCTCGAGCCGCCCCCGCACCAGCTCCCCCTAGGCCAGAAACCCCCGCAGCAGCGCCGCCGTTCCGCAGCAGTGCTCGCGCATCACCTCGCGCGCCGCGTCCGCGTTCCGCTCCAGCACCGCCTCGACGAGCGCGGAGTGCTGCTGCTGCGAGTGCTCCAGGTTGCGCACCAGCAGCGGGATGCAGTCCAGCAGGTCGTTCACGGTGGCCCGGACGGCCGCGTACTGGGCCGTGAGGGTGGCGGATCCGGCGAGCTCGCACAGGGTCAGGTGGAAGAGGGTGTCCTGGCGGCGGTAGTCGGGCAGCGGTGCGTCATGGGTGGCGGTCAGCGCGCCGAGCAGCCGCTCGGCGCCCTCCTCGGTCAGCCCCTGGGAGGCGCACAGCCCGGCCGCGCCCACCTCCAGGACCTCGCGGAACCGCAGGACGTCCTCGATGTCCACGCCCACCACGCGCCGGCGCAGCTCGTCCTCGGTGCCGCCGACGGGGGTGTCGGGGCGGGGGAGCACGAACGTTCCGCCGTACCGCCCGCGCCGGGCCTCCACCAGGCCCTGGTCCTGGAGCACCTTCAGCACCTCGCGCAGGGTGACCCGGCTGATCCCCATCCGCTCCGCCAGCTCCCGCTCGGGCGGCAGCCGCTCCCCGCCCGGCACCAGCCCCAGCCGGACCACCTGGAGGATCTGCTCCAGCGCCTCCTCGAAACCGTTGCCCGCCCGCACCTGTCGCAGCACCGGATTCAGCCGCGCGATCGCGCCGCCTTCGCTCGCCATGTCGGTCATCTCGGCTCCTCCCCTTCCCAAGCAATGGTTCTATTCAATACCTTAGGCCTCCTCGGCTCACCGAAGGAGAGATTCCAGTGGTAGACCGCAAGCAGCCGCTCGCGCCCGAGGAGCTCCGCGCTCTCGTGGCCAGCGGCGAGATCGACACCGTGGTCCTGGCCTTCCCCGACATGCAGGGGCGGCTCCAGGGCAAGCGGTTCGCCGCACAGTTCTTCCTCGACGAGGTCCTCGCGCACGGCACCGAGGGCTGCAACTACCTCCTCGCCGTCGACACGGACATGAACACCGTCGACGGATACGAGATGTCTTCCTGGGACCGGGGCTACGGCGACTTCGCCATGCACCCCGACCTCGCGACCCTGCGCCGGATCCCATGGAACCCGGGCAGCGCCTTCCTCCTCGCCGACCTCGCCTGGAACGACGGCTCGCCCGTGGTCGCCGCGCCCCGGCAGATCCTGCGCCGCCAGCTCGAGCGCCTCGCCGAGCACGGGTACACGGCCATGGTCGGCACCGAGCTGGAGTTCATGGTCTTCCAGGACACCTACGAGCAGGCCTGGAACGCCGATTACCGCGGCCTGACCCCCGCCAACCAGTACAACATCGACTACTCCGTCCTCGGGACCGGCCGCATCGAGCCCCTGCTGCGCCGGATCCGCAACGAGATGCAGGCCGCGGGCCTGATCGTCGAGTCCGCGAAGGGCGAGTGCAACCTCGGCCAGCACGAGATCGCCTTCCGCTACGACGAGGCGCTGACCACCTGCGACCAGCACGCCGTCTACAAGACCGGGGCGAAGGAGATCGCCTCCCAGGAAGGCGTCTCGCTCACCTTCATGGCCAAGTTCGACGAGCGCGAGGGCAACTCCTGTCATATCCACCTCTCGCTGGGCGATGCCGACGGGCACAACGCGATGGCCGGTGACGGCCCGGGCGGAATGTCACCGGTGATGCGGCACTTCCTGGCCGGACAGCTGGCCGCGCTGCGCGACTTCTCCCTTCTCTACGCCCCGAACATCAATTCGTACAAGCGTTTCCGGCCGGGATCCTTCGCGCCGACCGCCGTCGCCTGGGGCGTGGACAACCGGACCTGCGCGCTCCGAGTCGTCGGCCACGGCCGCTCGATGCGCTTCGAGAACCGCCTGCCCGGCGGGGACGTCAACCCGTACCTCGCCGTCGCCGGCCTGGTCGCGGCCGGGCTCTACGGCGTCGAGAACCGCCTCGAGCTGCCGGAGGCCTGCGCGGGCAACGCGTACACCGCGGAGTTCGCACACGTTCCCACCACCCTGCGCGAGGCCGCGGAGCTCTGGGAGAACAGCGAGATCGCCAAGGCCGCCTTCGGGCCCGAGGTGGTTGCCCACTACCGCAACATGGCGCGCGTCGAACTGGACGCGTACGACTCCGCGGTCACCGACTGGGAACTGCGCCGCTCCTTCGAGCGCCTGTAGCCACCCCGCCCGGCACGCCGCGCGCCCCGCATGCCACCGCGCGCCCGCATGCCACCGCGCGCTGCGCACGCCACCGAACCGAGAGTCTGTGAGGCACCACGTGTCCGATGTGCTGGCCCCCGACCATTTGAAAGTGTTGAATCCGGCCACCGAGGAAATCGTCGCCACCGTCCCGGCCGCCACACGGGACGATGTCGACACCGCCGTCGCGCGGGCCGCCGCGGCCCAGCGCGGCTGGGCGGCGGCCGCCCCCGCCGACCGGGCCCGGCTGCTTCGCCGCTTCGCCGCGGTCGTCGACGGGCACATCGAGGAACTGGCCCAGCTGGAGGTCCGCGAGGCCGGGCACACCATCGGCAACGCCCGCTGGGAAGCCGGCAACGTCCGTGACCTGCTCGAATTCGCCGCCGGCGGAGTGGAGCGGCTCTCCGGCCGCCAGATCCCCGTCGCCGGCGGCATCGACGTCACCTTCCTCGAACCCCTCGGCGTCATCGGCGTGATCGCCCCGTGGAACTTCCCCATGCCGATCGCCGCCTGGGGCCTGGCCCCGGCCCTGGCCGCCGGCAACGCCGTCCTCCTCAAGCCCGCCGAGACCACCCCGCTCACCGCGCTGCGCCTCGCCGAACTCGCCCTCGAAGCCGGGATCCCCGAACACCTCTTCCAGGTGCTCCCCGGCCACGGGACGGTCACCGGAGACGCACTCGTCGAGCACCCGGGCGTTGCGAAGATCGTCTTCACGGGATCCACGCCGGTCGGCAAGCAGATCATGGCCAAGTGCGCCGAGCGGGTGAAGCGGGTCACCCTGGAACTCGGCGGCAAGAGCCCCAACATCGTCTTCGCCGACGCGGACCTGGAGGCGGCCGCCGCCGCGGCGCCGATGGCCTTCCTCGACAACACCGGCCAGGACTGCTGCGCCCGCACCCGGATCCTCGTCCAGCGCTCCGCCTACGACCGGTTCCTGGAGCTGCTCGCCCCCGGCATCGAGGGCGTTCGCGTCGGCGACCCCGCCGACGAGAAGACCCAGATGGGGCCGCTGATCTCCCGCGTGCAGCTGGACCGCGTACGGTCGTACGTCACCGACGACCTCATCGCGATCCGCGGCACCGCCCCCGAGGGCCCCGGCTTCTGGTACCCGCCGACCCTCGTCACGGACGTCGCCCCCACCGCGCCCGTGGCGGCCGAGGAGGTCTTCGGCCCGGTCGCCGTCGTCCTTCCCTTCGAGGACGAGGAGGACGCCGTGCGGCTCGCCAACGCGACCGAGTACGGCCTCTCCGGCTCCCTCTGGACCCGTGACATCGGCCGCGCGCTGCGCGTCTCGCGCGCCGTCTCCGCGGGCAACCTGTCCGTCAACTCCCACAGCAGCGTCCGCTACTGGACCCCCTTCGGCGGCTACAAGCAGTCCGGACTCGGCCGCGAGCTCGGACCCGACGCCCTCACCGCATTCACCGAGACCAAGAACGTCTTCATCAGCACGGAGGCCTGAGCCCATCATGACCACTTCTGACACCGAGATCGTCTGCCGCCGCCTGGTCGGCCGTACCGCCGTCATCACCGGAGCCGGCAGCGGCATCGGCCTCGCCACCGCCCGCCGTCTGGCCTCCGAAGGCGCCCACGTGGTCTGCGCCGACATCGACGAGACGGCCGGCAAGGCCGCCGCCGAGGAGGTGGGCGGCCTGTTCGTGAAGGTCGACGTCACCAGCCCCGAGGAGGTCGAGGCCCTCTTCAAGACCGCCTTCGACACCTACGGCTCCGTCGACATCGCCTTCAACAACGCGGGCATCTCGCCCCCGGACGACGACTCGATCCTCACCACCGGCCTCGAGGCCTGGAAGCGCGTCCAGGACGTCAACCTCACCTCCGTGTACCTGTGCTGCAAGGCCGCCCTGCCCTACATGCAGCGCCAGGGCCGCGGCTCGATCATCAACACCGCGTCCTTCGTGGCCGTCATGGGCGCCGCCACCTCGCAGATCTCTTACACCGCCTCCAAGGGCGGCGTGCTCGCCATGTCCCGCGAGCTCGGCGTGCAGTTCGCCCGCGAGGGCATCCGCGTCAACGCCCTGTGCCCGGGGCCGGTCAACACCCCGCTGCTGCAGGAGCTGTTCGCCAAGGACCCGGAGCGGGCGGCCCGCCGTCTCGTGCACATCCCGCTGGGCCGGTTCGCCGAGCCCACCGAGATCGCCGCCGCCGTGGCCTTCCTGGCCAGCGACGACTCCTCGTTCATCAACGCCACCGACTTCCTGGTCGACGGCGGCATCTCCGGCGCGTACGTCACCCCCCTGTAAGCCGGCTCCGCCGACGGGCCTTGCAGGCCCCGAGCGTTCACCCGTACTCCATCCCCTCGACAGCCGGGCGTCGCACGACGCCCGGCTGTCGTGTTCTACCGTCCGAGATGATCTTCGTAGGAGAGTAGGGAGTGTTCACCTCAGTGACCCCACGTAGCACCGCACGACGGCTCCAGGCCGTCGGCGCCGCCGTCGCGATCGCCGCCGGCACCCTCGTCGCCGCCGCGCCCGCCGCCCAGGCGGCCCGACCCGGCGCCCACTGCACCACCCCGCAGCTCGCGGCCGGCTGGTACGGGGACAACCAGGCCCGGCTCCAGCAGCTGATCGACCAGTACGGAAAGTGCAACCCGTACCGGCCGAGCCGCAGCAAGCCGGTCGCCGTCTTCGACTGGGACAACACCGTCGTCAAGAACGACGTCGGCGACGCCACCATGTACTGGCTGCTGCGGAACGGCAAGATCCGCCGGCCGGCCGCCGGGGACTGGACCGCCACCAGCCGCTACCTCACCCCGGCCGCCGCCCAGGCCCTCGCCGATGCCTGCGGCGCCCTCGCCCGCCCCGGCGCCCCGCTGCCCACCGGCACCCCCGAGGGCGCGGGCTGCGCCGACGAACTCGCCGCCGTCTACGGCACCGCCGCGACCCGCTCCGGGGCCGCCGCCTTCGCCGGCTGGGATCACCGCACCATCGAGCCCGCGTACGCCTGGCTGCCCCAGCTGATGCAGGGCTGGACCGCACGCGAGGTCCGCGGCTTCGCGGCCGCCGCGCAGGCCGAGAACCTGGCCGCGCCGGTCGGCGCCAAGCAGCAGGTCGGCACCGGTACCGCCACCGGCTGGGTCCGCTACTACGACCAGCAGAAGGACCTCATAGCCGGCCTGCAGAAGGCCGGATTCGACGTCTGGATCAGCTCGGCCTCGCCGCAGCCGGTCGTCGAGGTGTGGGCCAAGGGCGTCGGCGTCGACGCGGACCACGTCATCGGCATCCGCAACACGACCGCGTCCGGCGGGAAGTTCACCGCGCACCTGCAGGGCTGCGGATCGGTGAAGGACGGCGCCGACACGATGATCACGTACATCGACGGCAAGCGGTGCTGGATCAACAAGGAGATCTTCGGTGTCCGCGGCGCGGCTGCCGAGAAGGTCCAGCCGGCCGCCCGCCGCCAGGTGTTCGCCGCGGGCGACTCCGACACCGACATCTCGTTCCTGCGGGACGCGACCGCGCTGCGGCTGGTCGTGAACCGGAACAAGAACGAGCTGATGTGCCGTGCGTACGACAACGGCGACGGCAAGTGGATCGTGAACCCGATGTTCATCGAGCCGAAGAAGCAGAAGAGCGCGCCGTACCCGTGCTCGACCACGGGCTACGTCGACCACGACGGCACGGCGGGCCCCGTCCGCCGGGGCGACACGAGCGTCATCCCCGACCAGACGGACTCGGTGTTCGGGGGCTAGCGTCAGGCGACGTTTGCCCGTCAAGGAACGGCGTCCGGTGCGTGCTCTCGGCGTGCCGGGCGTCGCGACGGGGCGAACGTCGCCTGAAGCGGCACTAAAGGAAGGTGCGGCCCTCGCCCCGATAGGTCGGGACGGTGGCCGTCACCCGGTCGCCCTCGATCAGGTGCAACGCGTCGAAGCGCTCGCACAGTTCCCCGGCCTTCGCGTGCCGGAACCAGACCCGGTCGCCGATCAGCAGATCGTCGGCCGGGCTGCCGAGCAGCGGGGTCTGCACCTCGCCGGCCCCCTCCTGCGGGTCGTAGCGCAGGCCCTGGGGGAGGTACGGGACCGGGAGCCGGTCCGCCCCGGCCGCGCCGGAGGCGGGGTAGCCGCCGCCGAGCACGGTGACCACGCCGACGCCGGGCCTGCGGACCACCGGCTGGGCGAAGAGCGCGGCGGGGCGGCCACGGAAGGACGTGTAGTTGTCGAACAGTCGCGGTACGTAGAGCCCCGAGCCGGCGGCGATCTCCGTGACGGCGTCCTCGGCGGCGGTCTGCCGGACACTGCCGGTGCCGCCGCCGTTGACGAACTCCAGGTCCGGGACGACCGCGCGGACGGCCCGTACGGCTTCGGCGCGGCGGGCCGCGAGCTCCTTGCGGGCGGTGGCCTGCATGAGCCGGATGGCGCGGGAGCGCAGCGGGCGCCCCGCGAGGGCGTCGCCGACGCCGGCGACGTGGCCCTCGTAGCCCATGATCCCGACGACGCGGAAGCCGGGCCGGGCGGAGACCGTACGGGCGAGGTCCGCGAGCGCGGCGGGATCGCGCAGCGGCGAACGCCGGGCGCCGACGCGGACCCTGCCGCCGAACAGGTGGAGCGCGGTGTCGAGTTCGAGGCAGACGCGGATCTCGTGCGTGCCGGCGCCGTCCCGGGAGCCGTCGATCAGCTCCAGCTGGGCGGGGTCGTCGACCATGACGGTGACGGCGGCGGCCAGCTTGGGGTCGCCCGCGAGCTCGGCGAACCCGGCACGGTCGGCGGAGGGATAGGCCAGCAGCACGTCCTCGAACCCCGACCGGGCCAGCCAGATCGATTCGGCGAGGGTGTACGACATGATCCCGGCGAACCCGGGCCGGGCGAGGACCCGTTCGAGGAGCGCGCGGCAGCGGACGGACTTGCTGGCGACGCGGATCGGCTTGCCGCCGGCCCGGCGGACGAGATCGTCCGCGTTGGCGTCGAACGCGGCGAGATCGACGATGGCCAGGGGCGCGTCGAGATGCGCGGTGGCCCGGTCGTACCGGGCCCTGTCTCCACCGGCGGGAAGATTCATGGCGGCAGCCTGCCAGATGGTTTTACCGGTGGGTAGGGGTGTGCGGCCAGCGTGGCCTCCGGGGCCTGCACCCACTGCCTGCGGGGCCGCACGCGCACTCCCGGCTCCCGCGGTCCGGGCCGTGCGGGTCGCCGCTGCGCGGGGCGTGTCTGCTGACCGCCCTTCCACCGTTCCCCGGCCTCTGCCCGGACCTGCGCCTCAAACGCCGACGAGGCTGAAGACCCGGGACTCCGCCCGGACCCGCGCCTCGGCCGCCGGTCAGATCCAGCCTCGCCGGCGTTCGCGGCGCGGGGTCCGGGGGCAGTGCCCCCGGCGACAGCGGCGCACACTGTTCCGCATCCGGCCCGTGCGGGCGCGCTTCCCGGGGCGCCGCCCCAGGCCCCGCGCCTCGAACGCCGGCCACACCGGATCGGCTCGGCGGAGCCGGGTGGTGGCGCGGGCGGGGCCACAAGCGTCAGCGGCCTGAGGCCGCGGGGGTGGCTCGGGTCAGGGACAGGAGGTCGCGGGCCGGGCCCGCCGGCCTGGCGCCGACGGGCCAGACCGCCCGCAGTGCCCGCCCCAGCGCCGCCCCCGACACCGGGACCTCGACCAGCCGCCGCGCCGCCAGCTCGTCCCCCAGCGCCAGTTCCGACAGCACGCACGGCCCGGCCCCGCTCACCGCCGCCGCCTTCACCGCCGTCGTCGACGCCAGCTCCAGCAGCGGCTCCGCCAGCCCCCCGCTCCCGGCCAGCGCAGCGTCCAGCACCTGCCGGGTCCCCGACCCCCACTCCCGCAGGATCAGCGGCGTCGCCGCCAGCTCCGCCGCCTCGACCCCCCGCGTCCGCCGCGCCCACGCATGCCCCGGGGCCACAGCCACCACCAGCCGGTCCTGCGCGATCACCGCCGAGTCCAGCCCCTCCGGCACGGACAGCCCCTCCACGAAGCCCAGGTCCGCCTCATGCGCGAGCACCCGCTCCGCGACCACCGCCGAGTTCCCCGCGTGCAGCGACACCGCCGTCCCCGGCCGCTGCCCCCGCAGCGCGATCAGCCACCCCGGCAGCAGGTACTCCGCGATGGTCATGCTGGCGGCCACCCGCAGCCGCGAGTCGCGCCGCCCGCGCAGCGCCTGCGCTCCGGCGTCGAACGCCTCCGCCGCCTCCACCACCCGCCGCGCCCAGTCCGTGACGAGCGCCCCCTCCGCCGTCAGGGTCGACCCCCGCGGCGAACGGTCCACCAGCGCCACGCCCAGCCGGGTCTCCATCGCCCGGATCCGGCTGCTCGCGGCGGGCTGGGTGATGCCCATGCGCCTGGCCGCGCCGCTCAGGCTGCCGACCCGCGCCACCGCGAGCAGCAGCTCCAGCGCCCCCAGGTCCGGTACCCGGTGTGCCAGCGGAACCCACTCCTCGTTACCCATAAAGTCAGTTTATGACCTCATAGAGAGATGGCCTCTGCCGTCCGCCGGGCCCCGCGACCACGCTGGGTCCATGGCCACCACCCTCGTGCGACCCCACGAACACACTTCACGGACCCCCCAGGCCCACAAGGCCTTCCCGGCGCTCCGTCACCTCGGCCCCAACTGGTACGCGTCCGTCATGGGCACGGCGATCGTCGCCAACGCCGGCGCGACCCTCCCGTACCAGGTGCCCGGCCAGCGCGTGGCCTGCCAGATCGTCTGGGCGCTGTCCGCCGCGGCCCTCGCCCTCGTGCTCACCGCCCGCGCCGGCCACTGGCTCCACCACCGCGACCAGGCCCGCGCCCATCTCCTGGACCCCGCCGTGGCCCCGTTCTACGGGTGCCTCGCCATGGCCCTGCTGGCCGTCGGCGGCGGCACCCTCATCGTCGGCAAGGACCTGATCGGTGAGTCCGCCGCCGTCGCCGTCGACGCCGTGCTGTTCACCGCCGGCACCGCGATCGGCCTGCTCATGGCGGTGGTGGTCCCGTACCTGATGGTGGTCCGCCACAAGGTCGAGGCCGCGCAGGCCACCCCCGTGTGGCTGCTGCCCCTGGTCGCCCCCATGGTCTCCGCCGCCCTGGGCCCCCTGCTGATACCCCACCTGCCCGCCGGCCAGCCCCGCGAGGCGCTGCTGCTGGCCTGCTACGCCATGTTCGGCATCAGCCTGCTCGCCACGCTGCTGATGCTGCCCCTGGTGTTCGGCCGGCTGATCATGAGCGGCCCGCTGCCCCTGCTGCTGACCCCCACGCTGTTCCTGGTCCTCGGCCCCCTCGGCCAGTCCACCACCGCGGTCAACCAGCTCGCCGACATGGCCCCCCAGTCGATCGGCGCCCCTTACGCCGGTGCGCTCGGCGCCTTCGCGGTCGTCTACGGCGTGCCCGTGATGGGGTTCGCCCTGCTGTGGCTGGCCCTCGCCGCCGCGATGCTGGTCCGGGCGGCCCGTAACGGAATGGGCTTCGCTATGACCTGGTGGGCGCTGACCTTCCCCGTCGGCACCTGCGTCACCGGCGCCGCCGGACTGGCCCGCCACACCGGCCTGACCGCGTTCGCCTGGCTCGCCACCGCCCTGTTCCTGGCCCTGCTGACCGCCTGGCTCCTGGCCGCCGCCCACACCCTGCGAGGCCTGTTCACGGGCACCCTGCTGCCCCGCTAGCGGGCCGCGCGCAGGGCCGCCGCCAGGGTCGTCGGGGCTTCGGCCAGCGAGGGGCCGTACCAGGTGAGGTGGCGGCCGCTGATCAGGGCGGACGGGCGGTCCGGGAAGGCTTCCGGGCCGTCCTCGCGCGTGAAGCGGTACGGCTCGTCGGGGAGCACCACCAGATCGCAGTCGGCGGCGGCCAGCTCCTCCACCGGCACCCGCGGGTACCGCTCGCGGTGGCCGGCGTAGATGTTGCGCACCCCCAGCCGCGCCAGCAGATCGCCCGCGAAGGTGTCCCGGCCGAGCACCATCCAGGGCCGCCGCCACACCGGTACCAAGGCCCGGAGCGGGCCGGCCGGCTCCACCCGCGCCCATGCGGCCTCGGCCTCGTCCAGCCACTGCGGCCTCGCCAGCCCCAAGGCCCCCACCAGCACCCGGTCCAGCTCGGTCAGCGCCTGCGGCAGGTCCCGTACCTCGGTGACCAGCACCTCCGCCCCGGCCGCCCGCAGCGCCGCCAGGTCCGGGGCCCGGTTCTCCTCCTCGTTGGCGATCACCAGGTCCGGGCGCAGCGCCGTGATCCGCTCCACGTCGGGGTTCTTCGTACCCCCGATGCGCACCGCACCCCGCTCCCCGAGGTCCGCGGGGTGGGTGCACCAGTCGGTCACCCCGACGAGCAGCCCGGGAGCGCTCACCGCGACCGCCTCGGTCAGCGACGGCACCAGAGAGACGACCCGCATCCGGCTCAGCGCCCGGGCGAGGGCGGCTCGGAGGTCGCGTGGATGTGCTCGCCGACCGCCACGACCAGGAGCCGGGTGTCCTCGGAAACGGCCCGCCAGCGGTGCCGTACGCCGCCGGACAGGAACAGCGCGTCCCCGCTCTCCAGCCGGTACGCCCGCCCCTCGGCCTCCACCTGGCAGGCGCCCGAGACCACGTACATCAGCTCGTCGTTGCGGTGCTGGTACTCGCGGCCGGCGTCCTGGTCCCCGGTGAACTCCAGGGCGTGCAGCTGGTGGTGTCCGCGTACGAGGGGGCGCACGCCCGGGACCGGTGTGAGCCCGGATTCGTCGCCGGCCCGTACGAGGTCGACCGTGCGCGCGGTGTCGGACGCGGCCAGCAGCTCCACGGCCGTGGTCTCCAGCGCGTCCGCGACCCGCTCGAGGGACCGCATGCTGGGCCGGGCCCGTTCGTTCTCTATCTGGCTCAGGAAGGGCACCGACAGCCCGCTGCGCGCCGATACGGCGGCCAGGGTGAGGTGCAGCGCCCGGCGCCGCTTGCGCACGGCCACACCCACCCGGAGCGGTTCCTTGGCGTCCTTGTCCCGTTCCTTGTCGTCCGAGCCGTCCCTGTCGTCCATGGCGGGGCTGCCCTCCCCTTGTCTGGTCCGTCGGCGTACGTCGGCGTCCGTCTCACATCGTGTGCTGTAAGCACCTTACGCAGCAACCGCCTCCGGTTTCGCGTGCAAGAGCCGACCAGGGTACGCCCCGGGTGAAACTCCCGTGCCATGTCCGATCGCTCTTGCGGCCACTTTCCGTGCCCCCGGCCGTAACCGTCCGCCGCGGGCGCACGTGAGGGTTGCGGCATCATCGTCACCGTGACGACGACTCGACGCCTGATGCTGCTGGACACCGCCTCCCTCTACTACCGCGCGTACTTCGGCGTGCCGGACTCCGTGAAGGCCCCGGACGGCACCCCCGTCAACGCGGTGCGCGGGCTGCTCGACTTCATCGGGCGCCTGGTCCAGGACCACCGCCCCGACGACCTCGTGGCGTGCATGGACGCCGACTGGCGCCCGCACTGGCGGGTGGAGCTGATCCCCTCCTACAAGGCCCACCGGGTCGCGGAGGAGACCGGGTCCGGACCGGACGTGGAGGAGACCCCGGACACCCTGGCCCCGCAGGTGCCGATCATCGAGGCGGCGCTGGACGCGTTCGGGATCGCCCGGGTGGGGGTCGCCGGGTACGAGGCCGACGACGTGATCGGCACGCTGACCGCGCGCGCCACCGGCCCGGTGGACATCGTCACCGGCGACCGGGACCTGTACCAGCTGGTGGACGACGCCCGGCAGCGCCGCGTGCTGTACCCGCTCAAGGGGGTCGGCACGCTGCAGATGACGGACGAGGCCTGGCTGCGCGAGAAGTACGGGGTGGACGGCCCCGGCTACGCGGACCTCGCCCTGCTGCGCGGGGACCCGAGCGACGGGCTGCCCGGGGTGCCGGGGATCGGCGAGAAGACGGCGGCGAAGCTGCTGGACGCGTACGGCACGCTGGCCGGGATCATCGCGGCGATCGACGACCCGAAGTCGAAGCTGACCCCCGCCCAGCGCAAGCGGCTGGACGAGTCCCGGCCCTATCTGGCGGTCGCTCCGAAGGTGGTCCAGGTGGCCTCGGACGTCCCCCTTCCTGCGTTCGACCCCGCTCTGCCGGCGGTGCCCGCGCAGCCGGAACTCGTCGATGCGCTGGCGCGCCGGTGGGGTCTTGGCGGGGCGGTGTCGCGTCTCAGCAGCGCGCTCCATCCTTGAGGTGATAACTTAGGTAATCCTAAGTTTCAGGGGAGCAAGGGGATACGCCGTGGCAGAAGGACGCGCCCGCAAGATCGGCACCGCAGTCGTCGTGCGTACAGAGCGGCTGACGCCGCACATGGTGCGCGTGGTGCTGGGTGGTGCCGGACTGGTCCGATTCAGTGCGGGCGAGTTCACTGACCATTACATCAAGCTGCTGTTCGCGCCCGAGGGGGTCACCTACCCGTCGCCGTGGGACCTGGACCGGATCCGCGCGGAGTACGCGCGTGAGGCGTGGCCCCGCCAGCGCGCGTACACGGTCCGGTCGTGGGACCCGGCACACCTGGAGCTGACGCTCGACTTCGTCGTCCACGGCGACGAGGGCCTGGCCGGCCCCTGGGCCGCGCGCGCCCAGCCGGGCGAACTGGTCCGTTTCCTCGGCCCGGGCGGCGCCTACGCGCCGGACCCGACGGCCGACTGGCACCTGCTGGTGGGCGACGAGAGCGCACTGCCGGCGATCGGGGCCGCCATGGACCGGATGCCGGTGGGTGCGCGGGTGCACGCGTTGGTGGAGGTCGAGAGCCCCGAGGACGAGCAGAAGATCGCCACCCCCGACGGCATCGTCCCGGTCTGGCTGCACCGCGGCACCCGCCCGATCGGCGAGACCCTGGTCAAGGCGGTCAGGGCCCTCGAGTTCCCCTCCCGCGACGTCCACGCCTTCGTCCACGGTGAGGCGGGCTTCGTGAAGGACCTGCGCCGCCACCTCCGCCTGGAACGGGGCATCCCGAAGGAACGCCTGTCGATCTCCGGCTACTGGCGGCTCGGCGAGACGGACGAGGGCTGGCGCGCGATCAAGGGCGACTGGAACGCCCGGGTCCTGGCCGAACAGGAATCCGCGGCGTAACCGCACCGCGGGCCCGGCCCGGGCACCGCCCCCCGCCCCGTCCCCGGGGTACACCCCGCGGGTACCCGGCCCCGCCGACACGGCCGGGGCCCGTCCCCCCGCGGTTCCCGATCCGCCGGGCTGCTCTCCCGCCGCTCCGAGCGGCGGGGTCACCCGTTCGGCGTGAGAATGTGGGCATGCGTACGCTCCGCATGTTCGGCGCAGCCGGAGCCGCCACCGTGCTCACGGCAATGGCGGTAGCCGGCGCGCACGCCGCGCCCAGCCCGCCGCCCGCGCCCAAGCCGCAGATCACCGACGCGGAAGTGGACAAGGCGCTCGCGCGCCTGCCCGGGTTCGTCACCGACGCCATGCACAGCACCGGGGTCCCCGGGGCCGCCGTCGCCGTCGTCCACGACGACCAGGTCGTCTACCTCAAGGGCTTCGGCGTCCGCCGCACCGACGCCCCCGGCGCCATCGGCCCCGACACCGTCTTCCAGGTCGCGTCCGTCTCCAAACCGATTTCCTCCACGGTGGTGGCCGGCGCCCTCAAGGACCCCGCCGACTGGAACGTCCGCACCGAACTCCCCGGCTTCGCGCTGAAGGACCCCTGGGTCACCGGCCACGTCACCACCGCCGACCTCTTCTCGCACCGCAGCGGCCTCCCCGACCACGCCGGGGACCTCCTCGAAGACCTCGGCTACGACCAGGCGTACATCCTCGACCACCTCCGCCTGGAGCCTCTCACCCCCTTCCGCGCGAGCTACAACTACACCAACTTCGGCCTCACCGCCGCCGCCGAGGCCGTCGCCCGGCAGAAGGGCACGACCTGGGAGAAGCTCAGCCAGGACACCCTGTTCAAGCCCGCCGGGATGACGCACACCAGCACCGAGTTCTCGGCCTTCATCAATGCCCCCGACCACGCGGCCACGCACGTCAAGAACCCGGACGGGACCTGGTCGCCCCGCTTCGTGCGCGACCCCGACGCCCAGGCACCGGCCGGCGGCGTGAGCTCCACCGCCACCGACATGGCCCGCTGGCTGCGCCTCCAGCTCGCCGGCGGCACCCTCGACGGGAAGCGGATCATTCCCGCCGACACCCTGGCGGCCACGCGCCTGCCGCACATCGTGTCGCAGGCGCCGACCCCGCCCCTGGACCACACCGGCTTTTACGGGCTCGGCTGGAACGTCTCGTACGACGACGCGGGCCGGCTGCGCCTGAGCCACTCCGGCGGCTTCGAACTCGGCGCCAACACCAACGTCACGCTGCTCCCGCTGGAGAAGCTCGGCATCGTCGTCCTCACCAACGGCGCCCCGGTCGGCGTGGCCGACGCCATCGCGATGGACTTTTTCGACACCGCCGAGCACGGCGCGCCGACCACCGACTGGCTGCCCCTCTTCGCCGAGCTGTACGCCCAGCAACTCGGCCCCGGCCCCTCCGCCACCGACTACGCGCACCCGCCCGCGGGCGCGAAGGCGGCCCGCGCCGACAGCGCGTACACCGGCACCTACGTCAGCCCGTACTACGGGAAGCTGACCGTGACGGCGAACGAGGGCGGCGGCCTCACCCTGTCGCTGGGGCCCAAGCCGATGCGCTTCCCGCTCACCCACTACGACGGCGACACCTTCAGCTACGTGACCGCCGGCGAGAACGCGGTCGGCCGCACCGGGGTGATCTTCAAGGACGGCACGGTCCGCATCGAGTACCTGGACGCCACCCACCTGGGCACCTTCACCAAGCAGTAGCCACCTGGTGCCGCGTCAGGCGACGTTCGCCCCGTCGCGACGCCCGGCACGCACTCTCGCCACGCCGGCCGAAAGCTCACGTACGTCCAGTACGAGCGCTTGCGGCCGGCACGCCGA
>NZ_JBFBAH010000012.1:0-221027 GCF_040682115.1 Streptomyces sp. NPDC051364
GCACCCTGGTACGTCCAGTACAAGCGTGCCGCTCCGCCTTGCGATGCACCGCACCGGACGACGCGAAAACGAAACCCCACTTCCCCGAGGCCGCTCAGGCCACCGGAAGGACCGCGTGCACCCGGTAGCCGCCCCCGTACCGGGGCCCGGCGAAGCAGGAGCCGCCCAGCGCCGTGGCCCGCTCGCGCATGCCGAGCAGCCCGTGGCCGCCGCCCGCGCCGTCGTCCGCGGGGAGCTCGGCGGTGCCGCCGTCGTCCAGCACGGTCACCTCCACCGAGGGGCCGACCCGGACCACGCTGACCTCGGCCCGGACCTCCGGGCCCGCGTGCTTGCGCACGTTGGTCAGGGCCTCCTGGATCACCCGGTACGCCGCCAGGTCCACGGCGGCCGGCAGCGGGTCCCGCTCCCGGCCCATCTCGACCATCACCTTCACCGGCAGTCCGGCGTGCCGGAAGGTGTCCACCAGTTCGTCCAGTACGGCCAGCCCCGGCGCCGGTTCGGTCGGCGCCTCCGGGTCGCCGGACTGGCGCAGCAGGCCGACCGTGGCCCGCAGCTCGTTCAGCGCCGAGCGGCTCGCGTCCCGTACGTGGGCCAGGGCCTCCTTGGCCTGGTCGGGACGCTTGTCCATGACGTGCGCGGCCACCCCCGCCTGCACGTTGACCAGGGCGATGTGATGGGCCACCACGTCGTGCAGGTCGCGGGCGATCCGCAGCCGCTCCTCGGCGACCCGCCGCCGGGCCTCCTCCTCGCGGGTCCGCTCGGCCCGTTCGGCCCGCTCCCGTATCGCGTCGACGAACGCCCGTCGGCTGCGCACCGCGTCGCCGGCCGCCGCGGCCATCCCGGTCCAGGCGAAGATGCCGATGTTCTCCTGCGCGTACCAGGGCAGCGGGCCGGCCAGCATGGCCACGCCCGTCAGCCCGGCCATCGTGAGCAGGGCGATCCGCCAGGTGGTGGGCCGGTCGGTGCGGGAGGCCAGCGTGTACAGGGCGATCACCGTGGACATGGCGACGGGGGCCCGGAGCTCGCCGGTGGTCAGCTCCAGCAGGCAGAGCCCGATGGTCACGGCGAGCACGGTGCGCGTGTGCCGCCGCCGGAACACCAGCGCGGCCGCGCCCAGCACGATCAGCAGCAGGGAGAACGGCTCGGGGGTCCGGGTCCCGAAGGTGGGCCCGTGCGGGCCGTGCGGATCGGCGAACGAGCCGACGACCATGGAGACGAGCGCCCCGAGCGCGAGAACGGCATCAGTGGCGAGCGGATGGGTCCGCATCCAGTGCCGGGTGGGGGCGAACGGCCCGAGGTCTGTCGTCACCCCGATACGGTACGGCCTGCCTCCGGCCGGGCGGACGGCGTCAGAAGCCGGGACGCTGCGGGGGCAACGGGGTGGCCGGGGGCGGGCGCCGGCCGAGGGGGGCGCGGGAGCGTGCCGGGCCCCATTTCGCGCGGACCACGCACACCGCCATGACGGCGGCGATGGCCGCGAGATGCTCCTTGCCCGCCAGGTTGTCCTTGACCAGCACCTCGCCGATCATCACCACGATCACTGCGGCGCCGGTCAGGTACGCCCGGTAGCGCCAGCAGACGTAGATCGCGAGGCCGACCACCGCCGCCGACGGGCCGGTGTCGTTGACGACGCGGTCGGACACCGGCAGGCCGAAGGGGTGGTCGGGGCCCAGCGAGAGCCCGATCCGCGCGTACGTGGTCCCGGCGAGGGTGGCGACGTAGCCGATCAGCAGCGTGCGCCACCAGCCGATGCAGATCTCCGAGATCCCGAAGACCAGCAGGATCTGGGCGAGGGCCCCCCACACGGGCAGGTCGAGGGCGGGGACGAACAGGGACAGCGGGGTGCGCAGCACGGCCAGCCACAGCGGGTCGACGGCCTTGACCGACCCGAGGTTCTGGACCGGCTGGAAACCCCAGGCCGTGTTCTGGACGATCTGGAAGACCGACGTCAGGCAGACGGCCCCCAGCGTCATCGGGGCGGCCCGCCACGTGTCGCGGACGAGGGCGTCCCGGACGGTCCAGAACAGGGGCCCCCACTCGCGGCGGGCAAACCGCCGGAGGGGGGTGGTCGTCCACGCCGTCAACGATTGGTCTCCAGATGTCTGCGGTTCAGCCACTTCGGCAGCCCGGGAGCCTCCAGGAAGCCCTCGGCCCGGCCCGCCGCGATACCGATCCGCAGCAGGTCGGAGCTCTTCTCGAAGAGCATGAACCGCGGTTCCCAGATCGGTCGGTATTTGGCGTTGGCCCGGTAGAGGGACTCGATCTGCCACCAGCGGGAGAAGAAGCTCAGCAGCGAGCGCCACATGCGCAGCACCGGACCCGCGCCGAGCTTGGACCCCCGCTCGAAGACGGAGCGGAACATCGCGAAGTTGAGCGAGACCTGTGTGACGCCGATCTCCTTGGAGCGTTCCAGGAGTTCGATGACCATGAACTCCATCAGACCGTTCTCGGAATCACGGTCGCGGCGCATCAGGTCCAGCGACAGACCCTTGGGGCCCCACGGCACGAAGGACAGCACGGCGCGCAGATCGCCGTTGCCGTCGGTGCACTCCAGCATCACGCACTGGCCGTCGCCGGGATCGCCCAGTCGGCCCAGCGCCATGGAGAACCCGCGCTCGGTCGCACCGTCGCGCCAGTCGTCGGCCCGGGTGAGGAGTACGTTCATCTCCTCGGCCGGGATGTCGGCGTGGCGGCGGATCCGGACCGTGTACCCGGCGCGCTTGACGCGGTTGTAGGCCTGCCGGACGGTCCGCATGGCACGGCCCTCCAGGGTGAACTCGTCGGTCTCGACGATGGCCTCGTCGCCCAGCTCCAGCGCGTCCAGACCGTGCCGCGCGTAGATCTGCCCGGCTTCCTCGCTCGCGCCCATCACGGCCGGCACCCAGCCGTGCTCGCGGGCCTCGGCCAGCCAGGGCTCGATGGCGCCGGGCCAGGCCTCGGGGTCGCCGATCGGGTCGCCGGAGGCCAGCGAGACCCCGCCGACGACGCGGTACGTGACGGCGGCCTTGCCGGTGGGGGACCAGATGACGGACTTCTCGCGGCGCAGCGCGAAGTAGCCGAGCGAGTCGCGGTCGCCCTGCTTGGCGAGCAGCGCGCGCAGCTTCTCCTCGTCCTCCTCGGTCAGCGGGTCGACGGCGCGGCGCGAGCGGAAGGCGGCGAGCAGCACGGCGATCAGCAGCAGCGTCGACATGACGTTGATGACGATGTCCACCCAGCCGGGCGTGGTGATCGCCGCGTAGTCGCGGGCGTTGGGCTCCAGGGTGATGAGCCGCATCACGCCGTACCGCCAGCGGGCCAGGAACGTGGCGTCGGCGGCGTCCGGGTCGGTGTTGGCGGCGCCGACGATCAGCGCGGCGAGCAGCGAGGTGACCAGCAGGCCGACGGCGCCGACGATGGTGGCCAGCCTGGGGTTGGAGCGGTCGCCCTTGGCGTAGAACTCCCGGCGGCCGAGCAGCAGGGCGCCGACGAAGGCCGCGGTCAGCGCGAGGGAGACCCAGTTCTGGGTGTGGTCCCGGAACTCCGGGTAGCAGAGGTTGAAGTCGCCGCTGGTGCACGGGGCGAAGGCCGCGGTGGCGAAGGCCAGCAGCAGCATGCCGCTGAGCACCAGGTTCAGGATCCACGCGGCCCGCTTGCGGCGGCCCATGGTGACCGCGAGCAGCAGCGAGAACAGGCCGGACGCGAAGCCCGCCGTGAGCAGGTACGGGGTGTAGAAATCGGCGGTGTTGTGCCGGCGCAGGTCCTGCCCGAGTGAAAGCCACACCGCGCTGAGGAAGTTGACGAAGGTGACGGCGCGCAGGTACCAGACCGCGAACGCGGCGCTGCGCCGTGACCGGGCGGAACCCCGGGCGGAACCCCGGCCGGTCTCCCGGCCGCCCCCTTCGTTTTTCCTGCTGTTCGTGTCCTTGCCGGATCCCTGTGCTGCCTTGGCAGCCTGTGCGGGCCGGTCGATGTCTGCGCTGGTCAAGCGGGCCTCTCCCATAAAACGCGATCATATGGGGCGCCGCCGACCGGTTGCTCAGTCCTTCGGCTCCTCCGGCTGCTGGGCCGCCTGCTCCGGGAGTTCCGCCGAGAGTGCGGCGGCCGCCTGGACCAGGGGGAGAGCCAGCAATGCCCCGGTTCCTTCTCCCACAGTGACGCCGTGGTCGAGCACCGGGTTGAGTGCCATCCGGTCCAGGGCCTTCGTCTGGCCCGGCTCGCCGCTGGCCTGCCCGGCCAGCCACCAGTCGGGGGCCCGGAACGCGGCGCGCTGGGCCACCAGCCCGCAGGCTGCCGAGACGATGCCGTCGAGGATGACCGGCGTACGGCGGACCGCGCACTGGAGCAGGAAGCCGGTGATCGCGGCCACGTCGGCGCCGCCGACCGCCGCGAGCAGGGCCACCTGGTCGCCGAGGACCGGGCGGGCCCGGCGCAGCGCGTCGCGGATCGCCGCGCACTTGCGCATCCACGTCAGGTCGTCGATGGGCAGTCCGCCGCGCCCGGTGACCACAGAAGCATCGGTTCCGCACAGGGCGGCGACGAGCACCGCCGCGACCGTGGTCCCCCCGACGCTCACGTCCCCCAGGACCACGAGGTCGGTGCCGGAGTCGGCCTCCTCGTCGGCGATCCGCATCCCGAGCCGCAGGGCCGCGTCGGCCTCCTCGAGGGTGAGCGCGTCCTCGATGTCGATCCGCCCGCTGCCGCGGCGCACGCGGTGGCGGACCACGTCCTCGGGCAGCAGCCCGGGCTCGCAGTCCAGGCCGGCGTCCACGATCCGTACGGTGGCGCCGAGGCGCCCGGCGAGGATCGAGACGGGGCTGTTCCCGTCGAGCACGGAGCGCACCAGCTCGTGCGCACTGCCGGCGGCGCGGGCGGAGACCCCCTCGGCGGCGATCCCGTGGTCGGCGGCGAACAGCACGACGCGGGGCCGCTCGATCGGCCGGACGGGCACCCGCCCCTGCGCGGCGGCGAGCCACTCGGCGAGCTCGTCGAGCCGCCCCAGCGCTCCGGCCGGCACGGCCAGCCGCTCACGGCGTTCCTCGGCGTCACGCCGGACGCCCCCGTCGGGGCGCTCGATCAGATCGGAGAAGTCGTCGAGATTCAGCGTGGTCATCTGCCAGAGCGTACAGCGGGTAAGGCCCTCCCCAAGCCCCGTCCGCGCTGCTCGCCGGGCGGGGTGCGGAGTCAGTCCTTAAGGACCACCGCCTGCCCCGCGACCACCATCAGGACGTGCTCGCACTCGGCGGCCACCAGGCTGTTCAGGCGCCCCAGTTCGTCGCGGAAACGCCGACCGGACGCGGTCGCGGGAACGATGCCCGAGCCCACCTCGTTGCTGACGGCCACCACCGTGCGGCGGGTCGCCCGCACGGCCGCCACCAGCTCCGCCACCCGTTCCCGGAGCTCCTTTTGACCCTGCGCCGCCCAGACGGCGTCGTCCCAGGCCCCCGCCCGGTCCATCGCGTCGGTCAGCCACAGCGCCAGACAGTCGATCAGCAGCGGCGGCCCTCCCTCCACCAGCAGCGGCGCCAGCTCGCACGTCTCCACCGTGCGCCAGCTCCCCGGCCGCCGCTCCCGGTGCAGGCCGATCCGCGCCGCCCATTCCGTGTCGCCGTCCCGAGAGCCGCCGGTGGCCACGTAGACCACCTCCGGGAAGCTCCCCAGCCGCCGCTCCGCCTCGAAGGACTTCCCCGAGCGGGCGCCGCCGAGCACCAGCGTCCGGCGCGGCAGGTCCGGCACCGAGTGGTACTCGCCGACCGTCACCGTCGTCCCGTCCGGCACCGCCCGCGCCCCGGCCGCCGCGCACCGGCGCGCCAGCTCCCGGCCCGGCGGGGTGTCGTGGTCCAGGTGGACGGCGATCACGTCGGTGGTCGGCCCGGCGGCGCCGCTCGCCCGCAGCCGCGCCAGCGCCTCCGGCCGGCCCAGCACGTCCGCGAGGACCAAGTCGTACGGGCGCTGCCCGACGGCGCCGTTCGTTCCGGCCGGCGCCCCTCCGGGCGGCAGGTACAGCAGCCGGCTCCCGTCCGGCCCGGTCACCTCGTACCCGGTGCCCGGCGCGTCCATGGGCACCGCCCGCACCCGGTGCCCGCTGATCACCGCGAGCTCCCGTCCGTCCGGTACCCGCCCGGCGGCCGGCAGCCCCGGCGGCAGTTCGACCGGCGGCCCGTCGTGCGGATGGGTGAGCAGGACCTGCCGTACGCCGGCCAGCGAATGCCCCGCGCGGGCGCCGGCCAGCACCGCCCCGGGGGTCAGGTCGAGCAGCAGCGCCCCGTCGACGAGGAGGGACGTCGCGGCGCGCGACCGGGGGCCGACGGAGACCGCGCAGGCCGCGCAGGGACAGCCGGGGCGGGGCAGTCCTTCGGGTGTGCCGGTGCCGAGCAGAGTGAGTTCCACGAGAAGATCCTCCCGCGTCGCCGGGACTGCTGCGCGCCCGGCTACTCTGCGGGCAGACTCAAGACGAAGAGCGTGCGGGAACGTGCGAGCAGCGGACGAGCAACGGAGGCGGACATGGCGTGGACGTGGCGGTTCGAGAAGGCCGACGGCACCGAGACGAGCCCGGCGGTCGAGCCGGAGGAGTTCACCACGCAGGGCGACGCCGAGTCGTGGATCGGCGAGGTCTGGAAGGAGCTGCTGGAAGGCGGCACCGAGCAGGTGAAGCTGTCCGACGACAACGGCACCGAGCTGTACACGATGAGCCTGCGTGAGGCTCTGAACGCCTGAGCGGCGGCTGCCGATGCAGGAAGCCCGGACCCCGTCGGGGTCCGGGCTTCTCCGGAAGTCGTGCCGGGGGCGGGTCAGCCCCGTACGCCGCACAGGTGCAGCAGCGCCGCGACCCCGCGGTACGGGTCGGTCCGCCCGGCGCGGTCCTCGGCGGCCAGCAGCCGCTCCAGCTCCTCGTCCGGGGGAAGTTTCTCGCCGGCCTCGGTCCCGTCGGTGAAGACGCGTACGCCGTACCAGGCCTGCAGCGGTGCGCCGATCCCGGAGAGCGTGGCCGTGAGCCCGGCCAGCCGGTCGGCCCGTACGTCCAGGCCCAGCCGGTTCGTGTAGTCGATGGTGTCGAAGGCGGCCAGGGCGGCCGGCCAGTCGGCGTCCAGTCCGGGCCGCATCGCGAGGGCGTCGCCGTTGCGCACCAGCAGGGACAGCAGTCCGCCGGGCGCCAGCATCCGGGCCAGCCCGGCGAGCATCGCGTCCGGCTCGGGCACGTACATCAGAACGCCGTGGCACAGCACCACGTCGAAGCTGCCCGGCAGGAAGTGCGCGCCGGTCTCGCGGCCGTCGCCCTCCATGAGCCGGACCCGGTCCTGGATCCCGGCGGGCTCGGCCGCCAGCGCCTCCTGTGCGACGGAGAGCATCGCGGGGTCCTGCTCCAGTCCGGTGACCTTGTGCCCGGCGCGGGCGAGACGCAGCGCCTGGGTGCCCTGGCCCATGCCGACGTCCAGGACGCGCAGCCGCTGCCCGACCGGGAAGCGGTGCGCGATCTGTTCGTCGACCTGCCGGCCCACGAGTTCCTGGCGGACGGCGTTGCGCAGTCCGCCCAAGCCCTCGAGCCACAGCCTGGCGCCCCCCGCGAAACCGTCCCCCGACGCTCCGGGCTTCCCTCCGGTCAGGGCCGTTCCCCGCGCTTGACCTGCGGCTTCGGCAGGCGCAGCCGGCGCATCTGGAGGGTGCGCATCAGGCCGTACGCGATGGCGCCGCGGCGCGGCTCGTCGGGGAAGCGCTCGGCGAGGGCCTTGCGCATGCGGAAGCCCATGGCGATGGAGTCGACGAGGATCAGGGCGATCACCGCGAGCCACAGCAGCAGGGCGATGTTCTGGATGGACGGCACCCGCACCATGCTCAGCACCAGGATGATCACTGCCAGCGGCAGGAACATCTCGGCGACGGAGAAGCGGGAGTCCACGTAGTCGCGGACGAACTTGCGCACGGGGCCCTTGTCGCGGGCCGGCAGATAGCGCTGGTCGCCGTTGGCGAGGGCCTCGCGCTGCTTCGCCATCTCTTCGCGACGGCGCTCGCGGGCGCGCTTTGCATCCTCCTTGCGATTGCCGGTCGATGCCACGACGGCCTTGCGCTGCGACTGGGCCACAGCACGCTTCGGGGTCGGGCGGCCCTTCGGGGCCTGCGGGTCACGGGGCTGCGAGAGGTCGGCGGTCACCTTGTCGGTGGCTGCGGCCTTCTCTTCCTTGGAGGAACGGCTACCAAACACAAAACCCAAGCCTACGTGGTTGCGGGCGGGTACCCCACTCTGCCGGGGAACGATCCGGCAACGGCGGGCGTCTTCCCTGTGCAGGGTTCGTACAGCGGGTCGGGCCTTCCCGGACCCTCCGGCGCCCGTCGGGGGAGCACCTACTCCCTACGCCTGACAAGGGCGGGGGCGGAGTCGTCCTGGAGGAGGAGCGCATCCGTACACGAACAGTGCGGTAATGGAGACAGGGCCCGTACTGTGGGTTCTGATGGTGGTCGGCCCGGCAGGCCGGGGTGATCGCCATGGCTGGTGACCTGGAGCGAAGTCCGTCAGAAGGGGGCGCGCGAAGCCCATGAGCGGTGTCATGAAGCGTATGGGGATGATCTTCCGCGCGAAGGCGAACAAGGCCCTGGACCGGGCCGAGGACCCGCGCGAGACCCTCGACTACTCGTACCAGAAGCAGCTGGAGCTGCTTCAGAAGGTGCGCCGCGGCGTCGCCGACGTGGCGACCTCCCGCAAGCGCCTGGAGCTGCAGCTGAACCAGCTCCAGGGCCAGTCCGTCAAGCTCGAGGACCAGGGCCGCAAGGCCCTCGCCCTGGGCCGCGAGGACCTGGCCCGCGAGGCGCTGTCCCGGCGCGCCTCGCTGCAGCAGCAGGTCAGCGACCTGGAGGTGCAGCACCAGACCCTGCAGGGCGAGGAGGAGAAGCTGACCCTCGCCGCGCAGCGCCTCCAGGCCAAGGTGGACGCCTTCCGTACGAAGAAGGAGACCATCAAGGCCACGTACACGGCGGCGCAGGCGCAGACCCGGATCGCGGAGTCCTTCTCCGGCATCTCCGAGGAGATGAGCGACGTCGGCCTGGCCATCCAGCGGGCCGAGGACAAGACCGCCCAGCTGCAGGCCCGTGCCGGCGCGATCGACGAGCTGCTGGCCTCCGGCGCCCTCGACGACCAGAGCGGCCTCGGCTCCAAGGACGACATCCAGGCCGAGCTGGACCGCCTCTCCGGCGGTACGGACGTGGAGCTGGAGCTCCAGCGGATGAAGGCCGAGCTGGCGGGCGGTCCGTCGGCGCAGCAGCAGGCCATCGAGGGCGGCGCCCCGGGCAACGCCCAGCAGCCGCAGACCCAGCACCGGTTCGACAAGCAGTAGGACGGGGCCCGTCATGATTGTCCGCATCATGGGGGAAGGTCAGGTGCGGGTGGCCGACAGCCACTTCACCGAGCTCAACAAGCTGGACGACGACCTGCTCGGCGAGATGGAGAGCGGCGACGAGGAGGGCTTCCGGCGCACGCTGGGCGCGCTGCTCGAGGCCGTACGGCGGCTCGGCGAGCCGCTGCCGGACGATGCGCTGGAGCCGTCCGAGCTGATCCTGCCCGCGGAGGACGCCTCGCTCGACGAGGTCAGGGAGATGCTCAGCGACGACGGCCTGATCCCGGGCTGAGCCGCCCGGCAGCAGGACACGGAAGTGACGGCGCCCGGCCGTCCCCCTGCGCGGGGGCGGGCCGGGCGCCCCCGTGTCCAAGCGGCCTCGGGGGCGTGCCCCACTTCCCCGAGGCCGCTTAGTGCTTCGTCGGCTTCGGGACCGCCGCCCGCTCCGGATCCGGGGTCCCGCCGATGAAGTTCTCGAACTTGCGGCGCGGGGCCGCCCAGCGCCGGTCGTGATGGAACGCGCGCAGCTTGGCCTTGGCGCGGGCCCGCGGGCGTTTCGCGTAGAACCTCTTCGCGTACGGGGAGCCGGGCCGGGCCAGCCGGATCGCCCCGATCAGCGCCACGAAGGGGACGACCGTGCCGAAGAACGCGGTCCGCGCCTTGCCCTTCCACAGGGCGATCAGGGCCAGGAAGAAGTTGGTGGCGGTGTTCATGATGATGAGCCCGCGGCTCTGCCGTTCATCGGCGGTCAGGTCGTTGACGCCGAACGGCAGGAACCCGCCCAGCACCAGCGCCACCAGCGCGGCCGTCAGGACCACGATCTCGACGCTCTTGCGGCCCTGCTCGCTCCAGTAGACGTCGTCGAGGTGCAGGATCAGCGCGAACTCGTCCAGCACCAGGCCGGCGCCCAGCCCGAAGATGACGGCGGAGAGCAGCGCGCCGAAGCCGTACCGGCCGCTGCCGACGGCCCCGAACCCGCCGATGATCACGAGGACGACGCCCGGCACCACGTGGTGGATGTGCACGCCGCCCGGGGTGATGTTCTTGAACGGTCCCCGCCCGGCCCGGATCAGCCGGGTGATCACGCGGGTGACGAGGAACGACATGACGAACGAAAGCAGGGCGAGGAGCAACGGGAGCTTCCCCGGTTCGACGATGTTCCGGTACCACCAGTGACCCATATCGCCGGCTCCCTGTTGTGGGCAGCTCCCCAATTTTCCTGTATGCGGCAATTTACCGCCCTCGGCGAACGGGTAGCGTTCGCGCCGATGAAAGATTCGTTCGACGACCCACCCCCCGCGTCGCCCCTGACGCCGCCCGCGGAGCGCGCCTCGCTGCGCGACGGCCTGCGCTTCGCCTTCGGCACGCTCACCGTGCTGCCCGCCCGCATCACGCGCTGGGACCGGCCCGCGGCCCGCACCGGCATGGCCTGCGCGCCGCTCGCCGGGCTCGTCGTGGGCCTGCTCGCGGCCGTGCCGGGGGCGCTGCTGCTGGTCCTGGGCGGCGGCCCGCTGCTCGCGGCGGCCGTCACCGTCGCCGTACCGGCCGCCCTGACCCGGGGGCTGCACCTCGACGGCCTCGCCGACACCGCCGACGGGCTGGGCAGCGCCAAGCCGGCCGAGGCGGCGCTGCGCATCATGAAGCAGTCCGACATCGGCCCCTTCGGGGTGGTGGCGCTGCTGCTCGTGCTGCTCGTCCAGGTCGGGGCGCTGGCCGACCTCTACGCCGAGAGCTGGGTCCACGGGGCCCTGGCGACGGTCATCGCGGCCGTCACCGCCCGGCTGGCCATGACGCTGGCCGCCCGTGACGGCGTACCGCCGGCCCGCCACGAGGGGCTGGGGGCGGCGGTCGCCGGGGTGCTCCCCAAGGGCTCGGCCGCCGGCATCGCCGCACTGGTGGCCGTCCTGGCCGGGGCCGCCGCCCTGCCGGTGGGCCCGGGGGCCGCCGTGCAGTGCGCGGGCGCGGTCCTGATCGCCCTGGCGGCGGCGGAACACCTGCTCCGCCGCTGCGTACGCCGCTTCGACGGGGTCACCGGCGACGTCTTCGGCGCCCTCGCCGAGATGGCGGCGACCACGGCCCTCGTCATCCTGGCCCTGGGCTGACCCCCCTGCCCCCGGAGGGGAACACGTAGGGTTCGGGGCGTGGAAGAGACGCCGACGACCATCAGGGTGCTGCTCGCCGACGACCAGGCCCTGCTCCGCAGCGCCTTCAAGGTGCTGGTCGACTCCGAGCCCGACATGGAGGTCGTCGGCGAGGCCTCCGACGGCGCCCAGGCCTGCGAACTGGCCCGGCAGACCCGGCCCGACGTGGTGCTCATGGACATCCGGATGCCCGGCACCGACGGCCTCGCAGCCACCCGCATGATCAGCGCGGACCCCGAACTCGCCGCCGTCCGCGTGGTCATGCTGACTACCTTCGAGGTCGACGAGTACGTCGTCCAGTCCCTGCGGGCCGGCGCCTCCGGGTTCCTCGGCAAGGGCGCCGAGCCCGAGGAGCTGCTCAACGCCATCCGCGTCGCCGCCGCCGGGGAGGCCCTGCTGTCCCCGGCCGCCACCAAAGGGCTCATCGCCACCTTCCTCGCCCAGGGCGGCGGCGCCGACCCCGGCGGCCCCGCCGCCGTGCACGCCGAACGGCTCGCCGCGCTGACCGTCCGGGAGCGCGAGGTCCTCGTCCACGTCGCCGCGGGCCTGTCCAACGACGGGATCGCAGGCCGGCTCGAGGTCAGCCCGCTCACCGTCAAGACCCATGTGAACCGGGCCATGGCCAAACTCGGCGCCCGCGACCGGGCCCAATTGGTGGTCATCGCCTACGAATCGGGACTGGTCCGGCCCCGGGCCGAATAAGCGGCCTCGGGGAAGTGGGGTTTCGTTTTCGCGTCGTGCGGTGCGGTGCATCGCAAGGCGGAGCGGCACGCTTGTACTGGACGTACCAGGGTGCTGCGACAACGCGGCGAGGCGCCGTGCCGGGCGGCGCGGGGGCGTGCCCCACCTCCCCGAGGCCGCTTAGCGCCGCTGCCGCCCGCGGGCCGACGCGTACGGCCGGCGCGCAGCGGCGTGGAGTACGGCCGCGTACTGCGGACGCGGTATGCGGCACATAAAGACGCGGCACCTGGGGGCGACGCAGCACCGCCCCGGCGTGCGGAAGGCTGAAGGCCCGCGGCCTTCAGGCCCAGCCCCGCGCACGCCACAGCAGAGAGATCCCACCCATGTCCTGGCTGTCCCGCTTCAGCCTGGCCCAAAGAGCGCTGATCGGCCTCGTGTCGATCACCGCACTGCTCTTCGGCGCCATAGCCATCCCGCAGCTCAAGCAGCAGCTGCTGCCGTCCATCGAACTGCCGATGGTGTCCGTGCTCGCGCCGTACCAGGGCGCCTCGCCCGACGTGGTGGAGAAGCAGGTCATCGAGCCGATCGAGGCCACGCTCAAGGGCGTCGACGGCATCACCGGCATCACCTCCACCGCCAGCGAGGGCAACGCCCTCATCATGGCCAAGTTCGACTACGGCGACAGCGGCACGAAGCAGCTCGTCGCCGACGTCCAGCAGGCCGTGAACCGGGCCCGAGTACGGCTGCCCGCCGAGGTGGACCCGCAGGTCGTGGCCGGCTCCACCGACGACATCCCGACCGTCGTCCTTGCCGTCACCTCGGACAAGGACCAGCAGGCACTCGCCGACCAGCTGAACCGTTCGGTCGTCCCCGTCCTCGAGGACATCGCGGGCGTCGGTCAGGTCAGCGTGGACGGGGTCCAGGACCTCCGGGTCGCCGTCACCCCCGACAACGCCAAGCTCGCGGCGGCCGGCCTCGACGGCGCCGCCCTCGCGCAGGGCCTCCAGGCGGGCGGCGCGACCGTCCCCGCCGGCTCCTTCGACGAGGCGGGCAAGAACCGGACCGTCCGCGTCGGCGGCGGCTACACCTCCCTCGCCCAGCTCGAGGACCTGCGCCTGAGCGCCGGCCCCGGCAAGCCGGCCGTGCGCCTGGCCGACGTCGCCACCGTCAAGCAGGAGCCCGCCAAGGCCGTCTCCATCACCCGCACCAACGGCAAGCCCAGCCTCGCCCTCGTCCTCACCATGGACAAGGACGGCAGCGCCGTCGCGATCTCCGACGCCGTCCAGGACAAGCTGCCCGGGCTGCGCACCGCGCTGGGCGCCGGCGCCGAGCTGACCGTCGTCAGCGACCAGGGCCCGCCCGTCGCCAAGTCCATCTCCAGCCTCACCACCGAGGGCCTGCTCGGCCTGCTCTTCGCGGTGATCGTGATCCTGGTCTTCCTGGCGTCGCTGCGCTCGACGCTGGTCACAGCGGTCTCCATCCCGCTGTCCGTGGTCCTCGCGCTGATCGTGCTGTGGACCCGCGACCTGTCGCTCAACATGCTGACCCTGGGCGCGCTCACCATCGCCATCGGCCGCGTCGTCGACGACTCGATCGTGGTCCTGGAGAACATCAAGCGCCACCTCGGCTACGGCGAGGAGCGCGAGGCCGCCATCATCGCCGCGGTCAAGGAGGTCGCCGGCGCGGTCACCTCCTCCACGCTCACCACCGTCGCCGTCTTCCTGCCGATCGCGTTCGTCGGCGGCATGGTCGGCGAGTTCTTCGGCCCGTTCTCCCTCACCGTCGCCGCGGCCCTGCTGGCCTCGCTGATCGTGTCCCTGACGGTCGTGCCGGTGCTCTCGTACTGGTTCCTGCGCGCGCCGAAGGGCGTGGCGGCGGGGGACCCCGAGAGCGCAGCGAAGGCGCGGCGCGAAGCCGAGGAGAAGGAGGCGAAGAGCCGCCTCCAGCGCTTCTACGTACGGGCCCTGGGCCTGGCCACACGCCGCCGGATCGCCACCCTGGCCGTCGCGGTCGTCGTCCTCATCGCCACCTTCGGGATGGCCCCGCTGCTGAAGACCAACTTCTTCGACCAGGGTGAGCAGAGCGTCCTGACGGTCAAGCAGCAGCTGCCCCCGGGCACCTCGCTGGCCGCCTCCGACGCGGCGAGCCAGAGGGTCGAGAAGGCCCTGACCGAGGTCAAGGGCGTCAAGGACTACCAGGTCACCGTCGGCTCCTCCGGCTTCCTGGCCGCCTTCGGCGGCGGTACGGGCTCCAACCAGGCCTCGTACCAGGTCACCCTCGAGGACTCCGGCGACTCCGATGGCGTCAAGAAGCGCATCGAGGACGCCCTCGGCAAGCTCGACGGCATCGGTGACACCAGCATCTCGGCGGGCGGCGGCTTCGGCAGCCAGAACCTGAGCGTGGTCGTCAAGGCGGGCGACGCGGCCGTCCTCGCCCAGGCCGCCGAGCAGGTCCGGGCCGAGGTGGCCACGCTCGACGACGTCACCGACGTACAGAGCGACCTGTCCCAGTCCGTGCCCCGGATTTCGGTGACCGCCACCCCGAAGGCCGCCGAGGCGGGCCTGAACCAGGCCGCGCTCGGCGCGATCGTGGCCCAGGCCGTACGGGGCAACCCGGCGGGCAAGGCCGTACTGGACAACACCGAGCGGGACATCGTCATCAAGTCCGCGCAGCCGGCCACCACCCTGGCCGAACTGCAGGCGCTCCCCGTCGGCCCGGTCAAGCTCGGCGACGTCGCCGAGGTCAAGGAGGTCCCCGGCCCGGTCTCGATGACCCGGATCGACGGCGCCCGCGCCGCCACCGTCACCGCGAAGCCGGTGGGCGACAACACCGGCGCGATCGGCGCCGCGCTCCAGACGAAGATCAGCGCACTGGACCTGCCCGAGGGGGCCACGGCCACCATCGGCGGCGTCTCCGAGGACCAGGGCGAGGCCTTCGCCTCCCTGGGCCTGGCCATGCTCGCGGCCATCGCGATCGTGTTCATGCTGCTCGTGGCCACGTTCCGCTCGCTGATCCAGCCGCTGATCCTGCTGGTGTCGATCCCGTTCGCGGCGACCGGCGCGCTCGGCCTGCTGCTGGTGACCGGCACCCCGCTGGGCGTCCCGGCGATGATCGGCATGCTGATGCTCATCGGCATCGTCGTGACCAACGCGATCGTCCTGATCGACCTGGTCAACCAGTACCGTGCCCAGGGCCTCGGCGTCGTCGAAGCCGTCATCGAGGGCGGCCGGCACCGCCTGCGCCCGATCCTCATGACGGCCCTCGCGACGATCTTCGCGCTGCTCCCGATGGCGCTCGGCGTCACCGGCGAGGGCGGGTTCATCTCGCAGCCGCTCGCGGTGGTGGTGATCGGCGGCCTCGTCAGCTCGACCCTGCTGACGCTGCTCCTGGTGCCGACGCTGTACACGATGATCGAGCTCCGCAAGGAGCGCCGCCGCGCGAAGCACGAGGCCAAGCGCACGGCCCGCCTGACGGTGGTCCCGACGCCGGACGAGTCCTCGGACGAGGAATCCCCGGTCACAGTCTGAGCACGTACAAGGGTGGAGGGGCGTCCCGCAACGGCGGGGCGCCCCTCCTCGGATCTGCGGCAGGTACGCGGCCAACTCCCCCTTCGTACCGGGGAGGTTAAACGAAAGGGGCACCCGTCGGGGTGCCCCTTTCGCTGATCGGTGCCGTGGCTACGGCAGCGCGAGCATGCGCTCCAGGGCGAGCTTCGCGAAGCTCTCCGTCTCCTTGTCGACCTGGATCTGGTTCACCAGGGTGCCCTCGGCCAGGGACTCCAGGGTCCACACCAGGTGGGGGAGGTCGATGCGGTTCATCGTCGAGCAGAAGCAGACCGTCTTGTCGAGGAAGACGACCTCCTTGTCCTCCGCGGCGAATCGATTCGCCAGGCGGCGGACGAGGTTCAGCTCGGTGCCGATGGCCCACTTGGAGCCGGCCGGGGCCGCCTCCAGCGCCTTGATGATGTACTCCGTCGAGCCGACGTAGTCCGCGGCCGCCACGACCTCGTGCTTGCACTCGGGGTGGACGAGGACGTTCACACCGGGGATGCGGGCGCGCACGTCGTTGACCGAGTCGACCGAGAAGCGGCCGTGCACCGAGCAGTGGCCGCGCCACAGGATCATCTTGGCGTTGCGCAGCTGCTCGGCGGTCAGGCCGCCGTTCGGCTTGTGCGGGTTGTAGAGCACGCAGTCGTCCAGGGACATGCCCATGTCGCGGACGGCGGTGTTGCGGCCCAGGTGCTGGTCCGGGAGGAAGAGGATCTTCTCGCCCTGTTCGAAGGCCCAGTCGAGGGCCTTCTTCGCATTGGACGACGTGCAGATCGTGCCGCCGTGCTTGCCGGTGAACGCCTTGATGTCGGCGGAGGAGTTCATGTACGAGACGGGGACCGTCACGTCGGCTATGCCCGCCTCGGTGAGCACGTCCCAGCACTCGGCGACCTGCTCGGCGGTGGCCATGTCGGCCATCGAGCAGCCGGCCGCGAGGTCGGGCAGGACGACCTTCTGGTCGTCCGAGGTCAGGATGTCCGCGGACTCGGCCATGAAGTGCACGCCGCAGAAGACGATGTACTCGGCCTCCGGCTTCGCGGCCGCGTCCTTGGCCAGCTTGAAGGAGTCGCCGGTGACGTCGGCGAACTCGATCACCTCGTCACGCTGGTAGTGGTGGCCGAGGATGAAGACCTTGTCCCCGAGCTTCTCCTTGGCCGCGCGGGCGCGCGCGACCAGGTCCGGGTCCGACGGCGAGGGCAGGTCGCCGGGGCACTCCACCCCGCGCTCGCTCTTGGGGTCGGCCTCACGGCCGAGCAGCAGCAGGGCAAGGGGCGTCGGCTGGACGTCCAAAGGCTGGGCGGTGGTCACGACACGCACCCTTTCTGTTCTGCGACAAGGGGAACTTCTGAAGCAGAGCTTCGACTTCTCGTCTATTTGACGCTATCTATCATAGCTGCTTCACGTCACTTTGACGATGCCGATAGTGTCGATGTGACGAATTCCCCTGAGATGAAGCACTCGGTCCGTCGGGCCCAGCTGCCCACGACGGTGTGCGAGCATGAATATCTAAGACATACGTCGGGTCCGGAATGAATCCGCGGCCCCGCTCGTTGCCATCGACGGCAAGAGTCCGACGTTTCCCTGCTTCCGGCGGGGAGCCGCCCACCCCGGGAGTGAATGCAGATGTCCGTACAGGACGACAAGACCACTGTGAGCGACGGCATCCTCCTGTCCGACGCCGCCGCCGAGAAGGTCAGGACCCTGCTGGAGCAGGAAGGCCGCGAGGACCTGGCGCTTCGCGTCGCCGTCCAGCCCGGCGGCTGCTCCGGCCTGCGCTACCAGCTCTTCTTCGACGAGCGCTCCCTCGACGGTGACGTCGTCAAGGACTTCGACGGCGTGAAGGTCGTCACGGACCGGATGAGCTCCCCGTACCTGCACGGTGCCTCGATCGACTTCGTCGACACCATCGAGAAGCAGGGCTTCACGATCGACAACCCCAACGCCACCGGCTCCTGCGCCTGCGGCGACTCGTTCAGCTAAGCCGGTCGTCCGGCTGAGCCCGGAGCGAGCCCGTACGACGAAAGGCCCCCGGCACCGAGAGGTGCCGGGGGCCTTTCGTCGTACGGGGCTACTGCCGGGGGAGCGGCTTGCCCGAGGTCACGTCGACCACCTTGCGCTCGCCGAGCGGCTGCTGGAGGGTCGTCGACACCGTCATCTCCTGGGCGATCATGATGCAGGCCCGGCCCGGCTCGTTCGGGGTGTCTGTGATCTTCACCATGACCGACCCGGCCTCCTCCCGCGCCTCCAGGGCGTAGGTGCTGCACACCCCGCCCCAGAAGTTCACGGTCAGCTTCTTGTCGGCCTCCTTGTAGGAGAACCCGGGCACGGTCTTGCCGCCCTTGGGGGCCGAAGGCGCAGTCGAGCCGTTCTCACCGGCCGGCTGGACCACCGTGCGCCCGGGCCCGCCGTTGCTGCCCGCCACCTCGAACAGCCAGGCCGGCACGAGCCCGCGCGCGCCGTCCACGGTCCCCGGGGCCAGCCCGAGCACGGCCCCCTTCACGGTCTCCGTCCGCGGCGGCTTCATCGGGCGCGGCTCCGGGTTGCAGGGCGGCGTGTCCGAGGGGCCGACCGGGGTGTCCGGGGTCAGCGGAACCGAGGTCGCGCAGCCGCTCGGCCCCGGGTCCGTACCGCCCGTCCCGGCCGAGGACCGGTTCAGCCGGGCCAGCGCCTCGACGGCCCCGACCACCGGCTGCTCGGCGGCGCGCACGGGCGCCTTCAGCTCGCCGCTGCCCGCCACCACCTGGGAGTCCGCGCCCACGCTGACCTTCGTGGACCAGCCCTGCGTGGGCAGCCCGTCGATCACCGGGTCGGCGTTGACCACGCGGACGGCGCCCTGGACGAGCCGGGCGTCCAGCTTGGCCCCACCCTGGCCGGCGGCCGCGAGCACCGGGGCGGCGGCGGCCCTGGCGGCCTCCTCGCTCACCGGTGTACCGCCCTTGCCGCCCGCGCCGTCCGCCTCCTGGGCGCCCTGGGGGAGCGTGGCCGGGCCGCAGGTGTCCTTGCCGCGCTTGCAGTCGTCACCGGCGCCGCCCGTCCCCTGGAAGCGGGAGAAGTTCCAGGTGCCGGGCGCCTTGCGGCTCACCGTGAGCCGGGGTCCGGCGCCGTCCGCGGTCTCCCCGGCCTGCCAGACGTCGCCGGTCAGCCGCGGGGTGCCCGGGATGCCGAGGGCCGTCGCGAGCCGGGCCACCTCCTCCGAGGTGACCTCGCCGGTCGCGGCGAAGGCCGGCGCGGTCGCCGGAGCCTCGGGAAGGGCGATGTCCGCCCGGTACGTCACCCCGCTGCCGTGCGGATCCGGCTCTCCGGGGGCGATGCCCGGCCCGGAGGGGCTCGGCGCGACGCGGGGCGCCGAGGCCGCGCTGTCACCCGTACGGCCGCCCGGCGTACCGTCGCCGTAGGCCGTCGACGCCCAGTACGCCGTACCGCCGCCGGTGAGCAGGACGGCGGCCGCGATCGAGCCGATGGCCCAGGCCGGCCGCCGCCGTGTGCCGCGTGATGTGTCGGGTTGTTCGCTGGTCACCGCTTGCTCCTTCGCCCGTACCGCAGTGGCTGATGCGGCTGTGACGGAACAGACGGCGAACCGGTTCCGCAGCTCCGGGAGGAGCTTCCGGAAGGAGCTTCCGGAAGACCGGCCCTACTCGCCGTACTCGGCCGTGGAGGCGATCAGGCGGGCCGAGGCCGGCGGGACGCTGATCCCGTGGATCTGGGAGGGCGCCACCCGGTCCGGCCGCGGGTCCGCCGGGACCGTCCAGTGCGGGGCCATCCTGGCGCAGTCACCCAGCAGCCGGGCGAAGCCGGGCTGCGTGTCGGCCGTCTTCTCGGCGTTTCCGCCGTTCGCGGCGTACCCGAAACCATCGGAATAGGTCATGGGGCACGGTAGGCACGGCGCAGCGGGCGAAGAAAGACCTACTACGGGGTAGTTTCGTGCGGTCGGCCGCAGGGCAGCGACCGGGTAGTTTTGAATGTCCCCCTCGCCGTCCCTCGCAGGAGCGTCCACGCCGTGCGTATCGCCATCACCGGCTCCATCGCCACCGACCACCTCATGACCTTCCCCGGCCGCTTCGCCGACCAGTTCGTCGCGGACCAGCTGCACACGGTCTCCCTCTCCTTCCTCGTCGACAACCTCGACGTACGGCGGGGCGGTGTCGGCCCGAACATCTGCTTCGGCATGGGCCAGCTCGGCATCCGCCCGATCCTGGTCGGCGCGGCCGGGTACGACTTCGACGAGTACCGCGCGTGGCTGGACCGGCACGGCGTCGACACCGACTCCGTGCGGATCTCCGAGGTCCTGCACACCGCGCGCTTCGTGTGCACCACGGACGCCGACCACAACCAGATCGGCTCCTTCTACACGGGCGCGATGAGCGAGGCCCGCCTGATCGAGCTGAAGGCGGTCGCGGACCGGGTGGGCGGGCTCGACCTGGTCCTCATCGGCGCCGACGACCCCGAGGCGATGCTGCGCCACACGGAGGAGTGCCGGACGCGGGGGATCCCGTTCGCGGCGGACTTCTCGCAGCAGATCGCCCGGATGGACGGCGAGAACATCCGCACCCTCATGGAGGGCGCGACGTACCTCTTCTCGAACGAGTACGAGAAGGGCCTCATCGAGTCGAAGTCCGGCTGGTCGGACGAGGAGATCCTCGCCAAGGTCGGCACCCGGGTGACGACGCTGGGCTCGCGGGGCGTGCGGATCGAGCGGGTCGGCGAGGAGCCGATCGTGGTCGGCTGCGCCGAGGAGACGGCGAAGATCGACCCGACGGGCGTCGGCGACGCGTTCCGCGCCGGGTTCCTGACCGGTCTGGGCTGGGGTGTGGGGCTGGAGCGGGCCGCGCAGGTCGGCTGCATGCTGGCCACGCTCGTGATCGAGACGCTGGGCACCCAGGAGTACACGCTGGCGCGTGCGCACTTCATGGAGCGCTTCACGAAGGCCTACGGCGAGCCCGCCGCTTCGGAGGTCCGCGCCCACCTGGCGGCGTAGCCGCTGGGGCTGGGATGGGCCGGCGGGGCTGAAATCAGCCCCGTCGGCGTCACACCCGCCGGCGGACCGTGTACGCCACCCCCACCGGGCGGGGGGCTTCGCCCACGTATGTGTGGCCGCGCATCGTGCACCAGGCCGGGATGTCCAGGCGGGCCACCTCGTCGTCCGACAGGACGGTCACGGTCCCGCCGACCGGGACCGTGCCGATGACCCGGGCCAGCTCGATCACCGGCTGTGGGCAGCGCAGGCCCAGCGCGTCGATCTCCCGCGCGTCCGACACCGGCGCCACGGCCACCGGTTCGCCCACGCCGAGCGTGGCGCGGGCCCCCGCCACCACCCCGGGCAGGACCTCCAGGAAGCCGTTCACCTCCTCCGCCGTCGTCCCCGACGGCAGGGAGACCCGTACGTTTCCCTCCGACAGCACGCCCATCGCCTGAAGCACATGACTCGGGGTCAGCGTGGAGCTGGTGCAGGAGGAGCCCGACGAGACGGAGTAGCCCGCCCGGTCCAACTCGTGCAGCAGCGTCTCGCCGTCGACGTACAGGCAGGAGAACGTGACCAGGTGCGGCAGCCGCCGCTCCGGGTCACCGACCACCTCCACGTCCGGCACCAGCCGCGCCACGCGCCGCCGGATGCGGTCCACCAGGATCCGCAGCCGGGCCGCCTCCGTGTCGGCCTCGGCCCGCACCGCCCGCAGCGAGGCCGCCGCCGCCACGATCGCCGGGAGGTTGGTGAAGCCGGGGGATCGGCCCGACTCCCGTTCGTCCGCGGGGAATTGGGGCGAGAAGCGGACGCCCTTGCGGACCGCCAGCAGCCCGACTCCCGCCGGGCCGCCCCATTTGTGCGCGCTCGCGGTGAGCACCGACCAGCCGCCCTCGACCGGGCCCCAGCCCAGCGACTGCGCCGCGTCCACCAACAGCGGCACCCCCGCCGCCGCGCAGACCTCGGCCACTTCCGCCACCGGCTGGACCGTGCCCACCTCGTGGTTGGCCGACTGGAGGCAGGCCAGGGCCGTCGTCGCGTCCAGTACGGAGGCGTACCCGGCCGGGGACACCGCCCCCGCGCGGTCCACCGGGACCTGCGTCACCGTCCCGCCGGCGGCCTCGTGCGCCTCCGCCGCATGGAGGACAGAACTGTGTTCGACCGCTGATACGACCAGATGACCGCCGACGCGCCGGCGCCCGGCGAGGGCTCCCGCGACCCCGGTGTGAACCGCGTGCGTCCCCGAAGGAGTGAACACGAGCTCGTCGGGGCGACAGCCCACGGCCTCCGCCGCCGCCTCGCGCGCCGCGTCCAGCAGCAGCCTCGCGCGCCGGCCCTCCCGGTAGAGCCGGGCGGGGTCCGCCCACCCCTCGTCCAGGGCGGCCTGCAGCGCCTGCCGGGCCACGGGGTGCAGGGGAGCGGCGGACGCGGTGTCGAAGTAGGGCATCCGGCCACGCTAACCGGAGGCCGGCACCGTTCGAGGTCAGGGGCCGTCAGATGCCCCCCGGAGGCCGCCATTCAGGGGGTGTTGGGCCGTCCCCCGTACGGCGGATCCATCCCTTCGGGGGCAGTAGCGGCGCGTTGGGCACCCTCCCCGCGCGACCCCAAATAGCGTCCAGTAGGGTTTGGTCCGCATAAACATCCAAACCCCTGCCTGCGTCAGGGCCGGCGACCGACCCGAATACGGCCGCGGCCGGCCGCGCGGGCCGAGACTCTCGGGAAGGCGCTACGTGAGTCCCTACGGCTCCGACCGCTCGCCGCGGCGCCCGATGCGGCGGAAGCTGCTGCAGGCGCTGACTGCGGGCGCGGTCCTGGCGACCGCCACTGGTTGCTCGTACAACTGGCAAGACTTCCCCCGGCTCGGAATGCCCTATCCGGTCACGGAGGAGGCGCCTCGCATCCTGTCCCTGTGGCAGGGGTCGTGGGCAGCTGCCCTCATCACGGGCATCCTGGTCTGGGGCCTGATCATCTGGAGCGTCATCTTCCACCGGCGCAGCCGGACGAAGGTGGAGGTCCCCCCGCAGACCCGGTACAACATGCCCATCGAGGCGCTGTACACCGTGGTACCGCTCATCATCGTCTCGGTGCTGTTCTACTTCACCGCGCGTGACGAGTCGAAGCTGCTCGCGCTCACCCCGAAGCCGGCGCACACGATCAACGTGGTCGGCTTCCAGTGGAGCTGGGGCTTCAACTACGTCGAGAACGTCGACGGCGATGCGGTGACCCCGAAGGCGGGCGAGGTTCCCAAGGAGCTCGCCAACATCCCGGACCGCTTCACCAAGGAATTCCCCGCGGGCGCCGAAGGCGTCTACGAGAAGGGCGTTCCCGGCGACCGCAACCTGGAGACCGGCAACCCCGGCCCGACGCTGTGGCTGCCCAAGGGTGAGAAGGTCCGCTTCATCCTGTCGTCGAACGACGTCATCCACTCCTTCTGGGTGGTCCCCTTCCTGTTCAAGCAGGACGTCATCCCGGGCCACACCAACGTCTTCGAGGTGATCCCGTCCCAGGAGGGCACCTTCATGGGCAAGTGCGCCGAGCTCTGCGGCGTCGACCACTCCCGGATGCTCTTCAACGTCAAGGTCGTCTCGCCCGAGGCCTACCGGGCGCACCTCAAGGAACTGGCCGAGAAGGGGCAGACCGGCTTCCTCCCGGCCGGCATCAAGCAGACTGACCCGGCCCGGAATGCGGAGACGAACAAACTGTGAGCATCCTCAACGAATCTCAGGGTGCCGCCGCCGACTCGTATGAAAACGAGCTGCCGGTGCGGCGCAAGCAGCCGGGCAATGTCGTCGTGAAGTGGATGACCACTACCGACCACAAGACCATCGGCACGATGTACCTGGTCACGTCGTTCGTGTTCTTCATCATCGGCGGTCTGCTGGCGCTCGCCATGCGCGCCGAGCTGGCCCGTCCGGGCACGCAGATCATGTCGAACGAGCAGTTCAACCAGGCGTTCACCATGCATGGCACGATCATGCTGCTGATGTTCGCCACCCCGCTCTTCGCGGGCTTCGCGAACTGGATCATGCCGCTGCAGATCGGCGCGCCCGACGTGGCGTTCCCGCGGCTGAACATGTTCGCGTACTGGCTGTACCTCTTCGGCTCGACCATCGCGGTGGCCGGCTTCGTCACGCCGAACGGCGCCGCCGACTTCGGCTGGTTCGCCTACTCCCCGCTGTCGGACGCGGTCCGCTCGCCGGGCATCGGCGCCGACATGTGGATCATGGGTCTGGCCTTCTCGGGCTTCGGCACGATCCTCGGCTCGGTCAACTTCATCACCACGATCATCTGCATGCGCGCCCCCGGCATGACGATGTTCCGCATGCCGATCTTCACCTGGAACGTGCTGCTGACCGGTGTCCTGGTCCTGCTCGCCTTCCCGGTGCTGGCCGCCGCGCTGTTCGCGCTGGAGGCCGACCGCAAGTTCGGTGCGCATGTATTCGACGCCTCGAACGGCGGGGCATTGCTCTGGCAACACCTCTTCTGGTTCTTCGGACACCCAGAGGTGTACATCATCGCGCTACCGTTCTTCGGAATCGTCTCCGAGATCATCCCGGTCTTCTCCCGCAAGCCGATGTTCGGTTACATCGGTCTGATCGGTGCGACGATCGCGATCGCCGGCCTCTCCGTGACCGTGTGGGCCCACCACATGTACGTCACCGGCGGTGTGCTGCTGCCGTTCTTCTCCTTCATGACCTTCCTGATCGCGGTACCGACCGGTGTGAAGTTCTTCAACTGGATCGGCACCATGTGGAAGGGCTCGCTGTCCTTCGAGACCCCGATGCTCTGGACGATCGGCTTCCTGGTCACCTTCACCTTCGGTGGTCTGACCGGCGTCATCCTGGCCTCGCCCCCGATGGACTTCCACGTCTCCGACTCGTACTTCGTCGTCGCGCACTTCCACTACGTCGTCTTCGGCACCGTGGTGTTCGCGATGTTCGCCGGCTTCCACTTCTGGTGGCCGAAGTTCACGGGCAAGATGCTGGACGAGCGCCTCGGCAAGATGACCTTCTGGACGCTGTTCATCGGCTTCCACGGCACGTTCCTGGTGCAGCACTGGCTGGGCGCCGAGGGCATGCCGCGTCGTTACGCGGACTACCTCGCGGCCGACGGCTTCACCGCCCTGAACACGATCTCGACGATCAGCTCGTTCCTCCTGGGCATGTCGATGCTGCCGTTCATGTACAACGTCTGGAAGACGGCGAAGTACGGCAAGAAGATCGAGGTCGACGACCCGTGGGGCTACGGCCGTTCGCTCGAGTGGGCGACGTCCTGCCCGCCGCCGCGGCACAACTTCCTCACTCTGCCGCGGATCCGTTCCGAATCCCCGGCGTTCGACCTGCACCACCCTGAGATCGCGGCCCTCGACCACCTCGAGGACCACAGCGTCGCGGCCAAGGCCGTCACCGGCGGCAAGGAGGCCGGCAAGTGAAGATCCAGGGCAAGATGTTCCTCTGGCTCTCCTTCTTCATCCTGATCATGGCCGTCGTGTACGGCGTGTGGTCGAAGGAGCCCGTCGGAACCACCGCGCTCTTCCTGGCTTTCGGCCTGAGCGTCATGATCGGCTACTACCTGGCCTTCACGGCCAAGCGCGTCGACGAGATGGCCCAGGACAACCTGGAGGCCGACGTCGCCGACGAGGCGGGCGAGCTGGGGTTCTTCTCCCCGCACAGCTGGCAGCCGCTCTCGCTGGGCATCGGCGGTGCGCTCGCGTTCATGGGCGTCATCTTCGGCTGGTGGCTCATGTACTTCTCGGCCCCGATCATCGTGATCGGCCTGTGGGGCTGGGTGTACGAGTACTACCGCGGTGAGAACCAGAACCAGTAGCACCGCAGGCAGAACGAAGACCAGGGGCCCGGACACCTCCAACGGAGGAGTCCGGGCCCCTCGTTTGCAGTCACCCCGCGCGCAGTAATGGTCATACCTTCATAGCGTTGGCTCCATGAAGCACTCACCGCGTCTTTGGACGGTACTCAGCTGCTCCGTGCTGGTCGCGTCCCTGGGGGCCGGCGCCACCGCCTGCGGGCCCGGAGACAACCCGCTGTCAGCCCGCCCGTACGACGCGGGCGACCAGGTCGTCTTCAACCAGCCCCCCGGCGGCCGGCCCCTCGACCCCGAGAAGCCCTTGGAGATCACCGCCAAGGGAACCGGCGGCAACCGGATCACCGACGTGTCCGCCGTGGACGCCCAGGGCCGCCGGCTCGCCGGCGAGCTGAGCGCCAAGGGCGACCGCTGGCACAGCACCGCCCCGATGGCCGCCGGCGTCCATTACACGGTCCTGGTGAACACCGAGGACGAGCGCGGGGCTCCAGGGCAGCGCAGGCTGACGTTCGAGACCACTCCGGCCAAGCAGGTCCTGAAGGTCGAATTCGGGCCGGACGAGGGCAAGTACGGCGTCGGACAGCCCATCACGGCCGAACTGAACGAGCCCATCACGGACAAGGCCGCCCGCGCGATCGTGGAGCGGGGCCTGGTCGTCGACACGCCGCCGGGTGTCGAGGGCGCCTGGCACTGGGTGGACGACAAGCACCTGCACTTCCGCCCGAAGGATTACTGGCCCGCCCACTCCGCCGTCTCCGTACGGAGCAATCTGGAGGGCATCAAGATCTCCGACGAGTTCCACGGGGCCGCCAGCAAGCCGCTGGCGCTGGAGATCGGGGACCGGGTCGAGGTCACCACCGACGCGTCCTCGCACTACCTCACGTTCGAGCGCAACGGAGAAGTGATCAACACCATTCCGGTGACCACCGGAAAGCCCGGCTTCTCCACCCGCAACGGGGTCAAGGTGGTACTCGGCAAGCAGTACTTCGTCCAGATGCGCGGCGACACCGTCGGCATCGGCGGCAGCGAGTACTACAACCTGCCCGTCTACTACGCGACCCGCGTCACCTGGAGTGGTGAATACGTGCACGCCGCGCCGTGGTCCGTGGGCTCGCAGGGCTACGAGAACGTCAGCCACGGCTGCACCGGCATGAGCACGGGCAACGCCGCCTGGTTCTACGAGAACATCACCGAGGGCGACATCGTCCGGGTGATCAACAGTATCGGCGACGACATGGAACCCTTCGGCAACGGCTTCGGCGACTGGAACCTGGACTGGAAGGACTGGCGCGAGGGCAGCGCCCTCCTCAAGGGCACCCAGGAAGGCCGCAGCCCGATCGACAAGGCCCGCCTGCGGCCGACTGTCTAGTCGGGGTCGGCTTCGCCTCCGGGGCCGCCGGTGTCGGCTCCAGGAGGGCGTGCGTCCTCAGAACCTGCTCGTACCTCGCAGGTTCCTCCGGGCGCTCGCCCTCCTTCGCCGACGCGGCCCCTCCGGCTCAGCCGACCCGTGCAGCCTTCGGCCGGGCACGGGCGGTGGTGCTCCCCGGCGGGAGCCGAGGGGCCGGTCAGGCGGAGTTGGCGGCGAGGCGGGGGCGCAGCAGGCCCGCCAGGGCGTCCGCGAACTCCACCGGGTCGACCGGCAGGGTCACCGCCGCGTCCGCACGGCTCCAGGTGGCCAGCCAGGCGTCCTGCGGGCGCCCCATCAGCAGCAGCACAGGCGGGCATCGGAAGATCTCGTCCTTGATCTGCCGGCACACGCCCATGCCCCCGGCCGGAACCGCCTCGCCGTCCAGCACGCACACGTCGATCCCGCCCGCGTCCAGCTCGCTCAGGACGGCCGGGAGGGTGGCGCATTCCACGAACTCGACCGGCGGCAGGTCCGCGGCCGGCCTGCGCCCGGCCGCCAGCCGCACCTGCTCCCGGGTGCTCGCATCGTCGCTGTAGACCAGAACCCGTGCAGTCGACCGCATTTCGTTCCTCCACGGTGCCGTGAATAACGTTGATGTTGCGCGGGATGCTACTCCGTCCGACCCGGTGTCAACATCGGTTCGGACAGCCTCGCCGATGAACGCGCCGGGCCGATCTGATGGGCCGTTCGGGCCTTGCACACGCCCCTGACACTCCGAACGGCACCCCCCGGGGTGAGGGCGGGATAAGCGACCGACATAATGTCGGTCGTGGCGACAGCAACGACAGTAGATACCGGGCACGCGCACCCGACGGTCAACCGGCCGAACCTCGTCAGCGTCGGAACCATCATCTGGTTGAGTTCCGAGCTGATGTTCTTCGCGGCCCTCTTCGCGATGTACTTCACCCTGCGATCCGTGACAGGTGCCGAGTACTGGGCAGAGCAGGCTTCGGCCTTGAATCTGCCCTTCTCGGCGACGAACACGACGATCCTGGTGCTTTCCTCCCTCACCTGCCAGCTCGGCGTATTCGCCGCAGAGCGCGGTGACGTGAAGAAGCTCCGGTCGTGGTTCATGATCACGTTCGTCATGGGTGCGATCTTCATTGGCGGCCAGGTGTTCGAGTACACCGAGCTGGTCAAGCACGAGGGCATGAGCCTCTCGTCCGGTCCGTACGGCTCCGTGTTCTACCTGACCACCGGGTTCCACGGTCTGCACGTGACGGGCGGTCTCATCGCCTTCCTGCTGGTCCTCGGCCGGACGTACGCGGCCAAGAGGTTCACCCACGAACAGGCCACGTCGGCCATCGTCGTGTCCTACTACTGGCACTTCGTCGATGTCGTCTGGATCGGCCTCTTCGCGACGATCTACCTGATCAAGTAGCGAACACGTCACCGGGCGAGACCCGGCACTCCATCCAGAAACACCGACGCAGAAGATCCTGACACCGGGGTAATCCGTGAAAAAGCTCTCCGCACGACGACGCCATCCGCTGGCGGCGGTCGTCGTTCTACTCCTCGCGCTGGCGGCCACTGGGGGGCTGTACGCCGCCTTCGCCCCCGCGGGCAAGGCGCAGGCCGATGAAACCGCCCAGTCCCTCGCCATCGAGGAGGGCAAGAAGCTCTACGCCGTGGGCTGCGCAAGCTGCCACGGAACCGGCGGTCAGGGTTCCACTGACGGCCCCAGCCTGGTCGGCGTCGGCTCCGCGGCCGTCGACTTCCAGGTGAGCACGGGCCGCATGCCCGCCCAGCAGCCCGGCGTGCAGGTGCCGAAGAAGCCGGTCATCTACGACCAGGCGCAGATCGACCAGCTCGCCGCCTACATCGCCTCCCTCGGCGCCGGCCCGATCGTGCCGACCGAGAAGCAGTACGACCCGGCGGGCGCCGACATCGCCAGGGGTGGTGAGCTCTTCCGCAACAACTGCGCGCAGTGCCACAACTTCACCGGCGAAGGCGGCGCACTGACGAACGGCAAGTACGCCCCCAACCTCGAGGGCGTCGAGCCGAAGCACATCTACGAGGCCATGCTCACCGGCCCGCAGAACATGCCCTCCTTCCCGGACAGCACCATGCCGACGAAGGAGAAGAAGGACATCATCGCGTACATCCAGCACGTGAACGGCGAGAAGTCGGTCAGCCCTGGCGGCCTGAAGCTCGGTGGCCTCGGCCCCGTCTCCGAGGGTCTGTTCGGCTGGATCTTCGGCCTGGGTGCGCTGATCGCTGTCGCCGTCTGGGTCGCGGCCCACACCGCTAAGGCCAAGAAGTCATGAGTAGCCAAGACATTCCCGAAGAGAAGCACCTGCCGAGCGAGCAGGGCGACGCGCACCACGGTGGCGTAGCAGTCGCGGACGACCCGTTCGCCGACCCGGGCCTGCCGGTCCACAAGCCCCGTATCCAGGACATCGACGAGCGGGCCGCGAGGCGCTCCGAGCGCACCGTGGCGATGCTGTTCACGCTGTCGATGCTGGCCACGATCGGCTTCATCGCCTCGTACGTGACCATCCCGGTCGACAAGATCGTCTACATCTTCCCCATCGGGAAGGTGAGCGGGCTCAACTTCGCCCTGGGCATGACCCTGGGCGTCGCCCTCTTCTGCATCGGCGCGGGCGCGGTCCACTGGGCCCGCACCCTGATGTCCGACGTGGAGGTCGCCGACGAGCGCCACGAGATCGCGGCGCCGCCGGAGGTCAAGGCGAAGGTCCTGTCGGACTTCGCCGACGGTGCGAACGAGTCCGCCATCGGCCGCCGTCCGCTGATCCGCAACACGATGCTGGGCGCGCTGGCCATGCTGCCGCTGTCCGCCGTCATGATCATGCGCGACCTGGGTCCGCTGCCCGAGGACAAGCTGCGCCACACGGTGTGGGCCAAGGGCAAGCTGCTCATCAACGACAACACGAATGAGCCGCTGCGTCCCGAGGACGTCCAGGTCGGTTCGCTGACCTTCGCCAGGCCGGAGGGCCTGGAGGAGGAGCAGCACGACTTCCAGACGCAGATCGCCAAGGCCGCCCTGATGATCGTCCGGATCAAGCCGGAGGACATCAAGGACAAGCAGGAACTCGAGTGGTCCCACGAGGGCATCGTGGCCTACTCGAAGATCTGCACCCACGTCGGCTGCCCGATCAGCCTGTACGAGCAGCAGACGCACCACGTGCTCTGCCCGTGCCACCAGTCCACTTTCGACCTCTCCGACGGCGCCCGTGTCATCTTCGGCCCGGCCGGCCACGCGCTTCCGCAGCTGCGGATCGGCGTGAACGGCGAAGGCTTCCTCGAGGCGCTCGGCGACTTCGAAGAGCCCGTCGGTCCTGCATTCTGGGAGCGCGGATGAGCACTGCCACCGATTCGAAGCGCAAAGCGCCGGCCGGCGAGCGGGTAGCCGACTGGGCGGACGGCCGCCTGGGCATCTACAGCCTGGCCAAGTCCAACATGCGCAAGATCTTCCCGGACCACTGGTCCTTCATGCTGGGTGAGATCTGCCTCTACAGCTTCATCATCATCATCCTCACGGGTGTGTACCTGACGCTGTTCTTCCACCCGAGCATGAACGAGGTCGTGTACCACGGCTCGTACGTGCCGATGCAGGGCGTCCAGATGTCCGAGGCCTTCGCCTCGACGCTGGACATCAGCTTCGACGTCCGCGGTGGTCTGCTCATCCGGCAGATCCACCACTGGGCGGCCCTGATCTTCGTCGCGGGCATGGTCGTGCACATGATGCGCGTCTTCTTCACCGGCGCGTTCCGCAAGCCGCGCGAGGTCAACTGGATCTTCGGCTTCCTGCTGCTGGTCCTCGGCATGTTCACCGGTTTCACCGGTTACTCCCTGCCGGACGACCTGCTCTCGGGCACCGGTGTCCGCTTCATGGAGGGCGCGATCCTGTCCGTGCCGATCGTCGGCACGTACATCTCGTTCTTCCTCTTCGGCGGCGAGTTCCCCGGCGGCGACTTCGTCGCCCGGTTCTACTCGATCCACATCCTGCTGCTGCCCGGCATCATGATGGGCCTGCTGGTGGCCCACCTGATCCTGGTCTTCTACCACAAGCACACCCAGTTCGCGGGTCCCGGCAAGACGAACAACAACGTCGTCGGCATGCCGCTGCTGCCGGTCTACATGGCCAAGGCCGGAGGCTTCTTCTTCCTGGTCTTCGGTGTCATCGCGGCCATCGCGGCGATCGCCTCGATCAACCCGATCTGGGCGCTCGGCCCGTACCGTCCGGACCACGTGTCCACCGGTGCGCAGCCCGACTGGTACATGGGTATGCCGGAAGGCCTGATCCGTGCCATGCCGGGCTGGGAGATCAACCTGTGGGGCCACACGCTCGTCCTGGGCGTGTTCATCCCGCTGCTGATCTTCCCGGTGGTCCTCGGTGCGATCGCCGTCTGGCCGTTCATCGAGTCCTGGGTCACCGGGGACAAGCGCGAGCACCACATCCTGGACCGCCCGCGCAACGTCCCGACCCGCACGGCCTTCGGTGTCGCCTGGATCGCGGAGTACATCGTGCTGCTGATCGGCGGTGGAAACGACATGTTCGCGCAGTACTTCCACCTCTCGATCAACAACATCACGTGGTTCGTCCGGATCGGCTTCTTCGTCGTCCCGGTCCTCGCGTTCATCGTCACCAAGCGCATCTGCCTCGGCCTGCAGCGCCGGGACCACGACAAGGTGCTGCACGGTCGCGAGACCGGCATCATCAAGCGCCTGCCGCACGGTGAGTTCGTCGAGGTCCACGAGCCGCTCTCGCAGGGCAAGCTGCACACGCTGACCGCGCACGAGCAGTACAAGCCGATCGAGATCGGCCCGACGGTCGACGAGAACGGTGTCGAGCGCAAGGTCGGCCGCATGGAGAAGCTCCGCGCGAAGCTCAGCAAGGGCTTCTACGCCGAGAACAACCAGATTCCGAAGCCTTCGGTGGAGGAGTACAAGGAGATCCAGAGCGGCCACGGCCACCACTGATCCCGCTTGAGGGACTGATTTCGGTCAGTCCTCGTGTCGCCACGGCGAGAGCCCCGTCCAGTGTCCGGACGGGGCTCTTTGCCGTCCCCGGGGCTGGATAGGCTGGAGCCCTGCCCATTCGACCTGGACCCCGATATCGGGTGGCCGACCAACAGCAGGAGCGGACCATGAACGTTGTGACCCCGGCAGGCGGCGACAGCGTGGCGGCCCGCGGCTGGCCGGGCGTCCTCGACGCCCTGCTGAACGGCCAGGACCTGCGCGCCGAGGAAACCGCCTGGGCCATGGACCGGATCATGCGCGGGGAGGCCACCGACGCCCAGATCGCCGGCTTCGTGGTGGCGCTGCGGGCCAAGGGGGAGACCGTCGCCGAGATCAACGGCCTCGTACGGTCCATGTACGGGCACGCCAACCTGATCGAGGTGCCGGGCCGGACGGTGGACATCGTCGGCACCGGCGGCGACGGGGCCAAGACGGTGAACATCTCGACGATGTCGTCGATCGTGGTGGCCGGTACGGGCGCCAAGGTGGTCAAGCACGGCAACCGGGCCGCGTCGAGCGCGAGCGGTTCCTCGGACGTGCTGGAGAAGCTCGGGGTCAACCTGGACCTCAGCCCGGCGCGGGTCGTCGAGGTCGCGGAGGAGGCCGGGATCACCTTCTGCTTCGCGGTCAAGTTCCACCCGGCGCTGCGTCACGTGGCCGCGGCCCGCAGAGAGCTGGGCATCCGGACCACCTTCAACTTCCTCGGCCCGCTGACCAACCCGGCGCGGGTACGGGCACAGGCCACGGGCGTCGCGGACGCCCGGGTGGCCCCCATCGTGGCGGGCGTGCTGGCGGAGCGAGGCTCCTCGGCGCTGGTGTTCCGCGGCGACGACGGCCTGGACGAGCTGACGACCACCGCCACCTCCCGGGTGTGGTGGGTCCGCGACGGCCGGGTGGACGAGCAGTCCTTCGACCCGCGCGACGTGGGCGTCCCGCTGGTCGACGTCTCGGCGCTGCGCGGCGCGGACGCCTCGTACAACGCGGACGTCGCCCGCCGCCTGCTGGCCGGCGAGACCGGCCCGGTCCGCGACGCGGTGCTGCTGAACTCGGCGGCGGCCCTGGTGGCCCTGGACCCCGGCACGGGCTCCCTGGAGGACCAGATCCGCGCGGGCATCGCCCGGGCGGCGGAAGCCGTCGACTCGGGCTCCGCCCGGGCGGCCCTGGACCGCTGGGTGGCGGCCAGCAACGCGTAGCGGTACGAGAAAGGCGTGAAACAGGTGGCCCCGGTCCAGTATGCGGACCGGGGTCTTGCGCGTGAGGGATCTTGTGGCAGGATGCAGACCAGGTCACGAGTGACAGCGTTTAGGCCCCGGCTTGCTGTCCGGCAACCCTCCTTCCGTGGCGGGGTGCCCCGGGTGATGACCAGGTCGTAGGCAGAAAGGCCTACGGCAAGCGCGGATCCCTCGACACCAGGGGTCCTGGTCTCTCGAGGAGCTTTTTCCGTGAGCAAGCGAATGCGATAGGGCGACTCCGCCCCTTCTTCACCCTCCGCACGGTCCTCAGCCGCGTCCGTGCGTCGAGGCAATTCCCGTACCCCACTGCCGCATGCGCGTCCGCGCATCCGTGCACCCGCGTACGGGCCGTCCGAAGCCATTCAGCCTGTCCCGCCGGGAGATACCGCCATGTCCACGTACCCGAACGCCGTCGCCACCGCCGTCGTGACCGCCCCCGTTGCCGCCCCTGCCGACCCCGCCTGTGCCGAGCCGCTGCCGGTCCTCGGCCGGGACGTCACCGTCCCGCTCGTCACCGGCGGCGAGGTCACGTACGCGGCCCTCGACTACGCGGCCAGTGCCCCCGCGCTCCAGCGGGTCTGGGACGACGTCGCCGCGTACGCCCCCTATTACGGCAGCGTGCACCGCGGCGCCGGGTACCTCTCCCAGCTCTCCACCGACCTGTTCGAGCAGAGCCGCGCCACGGTCGCCGAGTTCCTCGACTGCCGCCCCGCCGACCAGATCGTCTTCACCCGGTCCACCACCGACTCGCTGAACCTGCTCGCCGCCGTACTCCCGGCCGGCTGCCAGGTCTTCGTCTTCGAGACCGAGCACCACGCCTCGCTGCTGCCGTGGGCCGACGCACAGGTCACCTACCTCAACGCCCCGCGGACCCCGGCCCAGGCCGTCGAGACCCTCGAGCGGGCGCTGGCCGACCGTGCTGCATCAATTGAAGAGGGCTACGGCCCGGCGCTGGTCTGCGTCACCGGCGCGTCCAACGTCACCGGTGAGCTGTGGCCGGTGAAGGAGCTCGCCGCTGCCGCGCACGCCCACGGCGCGCGGATCGTCCTGGACGCCGCCCAGTTGGCCCCGCACCACCCCGTCTCCGTGCAGGAGCTGGACGTGGACTGGGTGGCCTTCTCCGGGCACAAGCTGTACGCGCCGTTCGGCTCGGGCGTGCTGGCCGGCCGCGCGGACTGGCTGCAGCAGGCGGAGCCGTACCTGGCCGGCGGCGGCGCCTCCCGGAAGGTCGCCCGCCGCGCGGACGGCGGCGTCGACGTCGAGTGGCACACCACGGCCGCCCGCCACGAGGCCGGCTCCCCGAACGTCATCGGCGTGTACTCGATCGCCTCCGCCTGCAAGGCCTTGACCGAGGCGGGCTTCGACAGCCTCGTCGCCCGGGAGCGCCACCTGATCGCCAAGGTCCGGAGCGGCCTGGCGGAGGTCCCGGCGGTCCGGGTCCTCTCCCTCTTCGGGGACGAGGCCCCGCGGGTCGGCGTCATCTCCTTCGTCGTGGACGGCTGGAACAGCTCGCACTTCGCGGCCGCACTGTCGGCGGAGTACGGGATCGGCGTCCGCGACGGCCTGTTCTGCGCCCACCCGCTGGTCCGCACCCTGCTGGGCAGCGAGCCGCAGGCCCAGGGCGATTGCGGAGCCCCCGAGGCGGCCCCGGGGGAGCGCTCGCTGAACGCGATCCGCGTCAGCTTCGGCGCAGGCACCCCCGACGAGCACGTCGACCGCTTCGTCCGCGCGGTCAGGGAACTCGTCGCCGACGGCGCCAAGTGGCAGTACCGCACGGAGGAAGGCCGCTGCGTGCCGGCCGTGTGACACGCATCCGCTGTGGTGGGGCGACCGGGTGAGGTACCCCCAGCGCCTCAGACGCCGGCGGGGCTCGATCTGTCCGGCCCGGGCCTCACAGGGAGAGCGGAGGCGGGGCGCGGTCGGACACCGGCAGGTGGGGTGGGGGCACTGCGGTGGTGAGCCGAGGACGAGAGGTCACCGCCGCCGGGTGCAGCTCTGATGCGGCCGGGATCCGCGAGCCGGGACGAACTGGGCAGCGCTACGCGTCGAGGCCGATGGCGAACGCGGCTTCCAGGTCGTGCTGGGAGTACGTGCGGAACGCCACGTGGGTGTCCGTCGCCTCCACGCCCGGGATCTTGCTGATGCGGCCCGGGATGATGTCCGCCAGGTTCTCGTGGCGGGCCACGCGGACCAGCGCGATCAGGTCGTACGTCCCCGTGACGGAGTAGACCTCACTGACGTTGTCCAGCGCGGCGATCGACTCGGCGATCTCGGGGATGCGGTCCACGCTGGTCTTGATGAGCACGATCGCGGTGATCACGGCTGGCTGTCTCCCTCGGTGGCCGTCGCTGGTCTCCTCACTCTAGTCGTACGCCGATACCGCACCCACGCGTAGACGAAGCCGAGCGAGAAGCCCACCACATGGGCCAGGTACGCCACCCCCGGGCCGCTGCCCGCGCGGTGCGCCGCCAGCCACTGGAGGCCGAACCAGAACAGCAGGACGATCCAGGCCGGGAAGCGCAGCGGCAGGAAGAGGAGGAACGGGAACAGGCTCGTGACCCTCGCCCGGGGGAACAGGCACAGGAAGGCCCCCAGCACCGCCGAGATCGCACCCGACGCGCCGACCAGGGTCTGGGCCGAGGCGGCGTTGGCCGCCGCGTACGCCGCCAGGGCCAGGTAACCCGTACAGACGTAGAAGGACAGGAATTCCGGTCGGCCCATCCGCTCCTGCGTCATCACGCCGAAGACGTAGAGGAAGAGCATGTTGCCGAGCACGTGCAGCCAGCTGCCGTGCACGAACAACGCGGTGAGCGGGGTCAGCAGCGCCCGCGCCGACCCGGTGAACAGCTCGTCCGGGACCACCCCCCAGCGCCGGAAGTATGCGGTCCCCGTCTCCAGTAACCGCTCGCCCGTGCCGTACGAGGGGTTCAGCCCCGAGGCCGGGCCGAGCAGGAACACCACGCAGCAGCCGGCGATCAGTGCGTGGACGACCACCGGGCCCCGGACGGCCTCCCGGAGGGCCTGCCACCTTACGATCATGCGGTTGAGCATGACCCAAGCGGACCCACCCGGAGCACCGGCAGGCCGTAGGGTTACGTGCTGCGGTCCGCCGATTGACGCAGACGGCGGCTTTAATTGAAACAGCTACGAAGGAGAGAGCGGCCTGATGACGGTTCCCCTGCCGACCGACACCACCCGGTGGCGCTGCACGCTGTGCGGCAACCTCACGCGTTTCGACGTCACTCGTTCGTCGAAGGTCGTGGAGTACGTCCACCTGGATCTTGCCGGGGAGCCCAAGGTCGAGGAACGCGAGGTGGTCAATGAGACCATCGAGTCGGTCCGCTGCCGGTGGTGCAACGCGGTGGACCAGATCGAGCTCGTGGACAGGCCGGGCACGGACTCCTGACGGAGCCGGGCCCACAGGTAGATCACGGTAGGGGTGACGGATTGTGGAGCCAGCAAGCGGCGCTGAGCCGGCCGACGCGGCCGGCGACGCCGCAGAGGTGCTCGACCGCCCGCTGCCGGAAGGCGTGCGGCGCCGGGTCGTCGCGCTCGTCTCGGACGCCTTCGGCGGACTGACGGTCGCGGACCTCCCGGCGCAGCTGCGCCAGTACGCCCGGTTCACCCCGACCCGGCGGGCCAAGTTCGCGGGCAACGCCATGGCCGCGGCCGTGGAGGCGGATGGCGTCTTCCGGGGCCGCGTCGCCGAGAAGCTGCGCGAGGCGCAGGCCGAGCTGGCCGGTGCGCTGGAGTCCGGTGCGCCGCCCGCCGCCGCGGACCCGCTGGACGTGGCGGCCGCCGCGTACGTGCTGCGGCCGGTCGGCTGGGTCAAGCTGGTGGCCGCCGCAGGCGAGGAGGCGCAGCGCGCCGACGCCGAGCGGTTCGGCGAGGAGACCCGGCGCGAACTGGACCGGCTCCGCGAGGAGCTGGCCCACGCACGGGACCTGCAGCGCCTCGGCGGCGAGCAGGTGCGGGCCGAGCTGGACGGGGCGCGCAAGGAAGCGGAATCGCTTCAGCGCAAGCTGCGCAGCGCCCAGAGCGATGTGAAGCGCGGCGAGGCGGCCCTGCGCAAGGTCACCGCCGAGATCGACGGGATCCGGGGCGAGGCGGCCGCACACGTGGCCGCCGCCGAGAGCGAGACCCGGCGGCTCAAGTCCCGCCTCGCGGAGGTCGAGGCGGCGCTGGAGACCTCCCGCCGGGCCACCCGCGAGGGCCGCAGCGTCGAGGACATGCGGTTGCGGCTGCTGCTGGACACCGTGCTGGACGCGGCCCAGGGGCTGCGCCGCGAGCTGGCGCTGCCGCCGGTGTCGACGCGGCCGGCCGACACGGTGGACGCGGTGGAGCCGGGCCGGATGACCCCGAAGGACATCGCGGCGCGGGCCCTGTCGGAGACCGATCCGGCGCTGCTGGACCAGTTGTTGGCGCTGCCCCAGGCCCATCTGGTGGTCGACGGCTACAACGTGACCAAGACCGGCTATCCGACGATGCCGCTGGAGAAGCAGCGGCTGCGGCTGCTGGGCGGGCTGTCGATGCTGGCCGCACAGACCGGCGCGGAGATGACCTGTGTCTTCGACGGCGCGGAACTGGCGGCCCCGGTACTGCTCGCGCCGCCGCGCGGGGTGCGCGTGCTGTTCTCGAAGGCCGGTGTGACGGCGGACGAGCTGATCCGCCAGCTGGTGCGCGCGGAGCCCCCCGGCCGGCCCGTGGTCGTGGTCTCCACGGACCGCGAGGTGGCCGACGGCGTGGCGAAGGCCGGTGCCCGGCCGGTAACGTCCGCTTTGTTGCTGAAGCGGCTTTCGCGCGTTTCGTAACTCGTCGACGGAATGCCCGATTTGATATGGCCGACAGGGAACGTACCGTCAAGTGCCCTGCACAGAGCGTGGGCTGTAGGTAAAGAACCTGGTCGGCAAGCGATTTTTTTCTCGACAGGATTTGAACTGATCACAGCCGGGTCACTAGGGTCTGTTCAAACCTTCGTGCGGTAGATCACTCATTCAGGGTGGCGGCGAAGGTGTCGCCGAGTTGCGTTCCTTCGGCGGTTCCAGGAAGAAGGAGCTCGCCTTCGTGGCGTCCCACCGTCGACCCAAGCAGCCGACCCGCACTCGTGTGACCGTGCTCACCGTCACGGCAGCCGCGGCCGTCGCCCTCTCCGCACACGGCGCCTCCGCCGCTCCGGCCCAGCCGAGCAAGGACGAGGTCAAGGCCAAGGTCGACTCGCTCTACGAAGAGGCGGAGCAGGCCACCGAGAAGTTCAATGGGGCCAAGGAGCGCCAGGAGAAGCTCGAGAAGGAGATAGGCCAGCTCCAGGACCAGGTCGCCCGCGGCCAGGACGAGCTCAACCAGCTGCGCACCACGCTGGGTTCGATGGCCAGCGCCCAGTACCGCACCGGCGGCATGGACCAGTCCGTCGCCCTCTTCCTCTCCGGAGATCCCGAGACCTACCTCGACAAGGCCTCCACCCTGGAGCAGCTGAGCGGCAAGCAGGTCGAAGCGGTCCAGAAGATCCAGGCCAAGCAGCGCTCGCTCGCGCAGCAGCGCCAGGAGGCCTCCGGCAAGCTCGCGGACCTCGACGCCACCCGCAAGGAGCTCGGCGAGAAGAAGAAGGCCTCGCAGGACAAGCTCGCCGAGGCCCAGGCCCTCCTCAACACCCTGACCGCGCAGGACCGCGCGGCCCTCAAGGACGAGGACACCCGAGCCAGCCGCAGCGACAGCGACCGCGCCGACCTCGGTAACGTCAAGGCCTCGGGCCGCGCCGGCGCCGCCCTGGCGGCCGCCAAGACCAAGCTGGGCAGCGCGTACGTCTCCGGCGCGACCGGCCCGAGCGCCTACGACTGCTCGGGGCTGACCCAGTGGGCCTACAAGCAGGCCGGCGTCAGCATCACGCGCACCACCTACACCCAGGCCAACGACGGCACGCGCATCGGCAAGAGCCAGCTGCAGCCCGGCGACCTGGTGCTCTTCTACGGGGACCTGCACCACGTCGGCCTGTACGCGGGCAACGGCATGGTCCTGCACGCCTCCAACCCGCGCGGCGGCGTCAAGTACGAGTCCATCAACAACATGCCGTTCCAGTTCGGCGTCCGCATCGGCTGACGCTCCCGGGTCTCCCTCGCGGGACGCGCCGTACACCGCCCATCCGGGCGAATTCCGCGGCCCCGCTGTGACCACACGCCCCGCCGGTGACCTGCGTCTGAGGCGGGGCGTCACTGTGTGTGCCCTTCGGCGGTCGTTGGCCGGTGTGTGGCCGCGCGGCTACTGTCTGCCAGCGCGGAACCCGGCACACGGCCGTCCACGGGGGGCGGACCCGGTCCCGCGCAGCGGAAGGGAGCGGTTCCTCGTGGCGTCCCATCGCCGGCCCGGGCTCGGCAGTCTCGACCGGAGCACCAAGGCCACCGTCCTCACCGCCGCCGCGGCCACCGCCGCGGCAGCCATGGCGGGCGGGGCGGCGAGCGCGGCCCCGGCCCAGCCGCAGGAGCCCCCGGCCGGCGCCCGCGCCCAGGTCGACCGGCTCTTCGAGGAGGCCGAACAGGCCACCGAGCGCTACAACCAGGCGGGCGAGCGGGCCGACCGGCTGCGCACCGAGATCGACCGGGCCCAGGACGCACTGGCCCGCGGCCAGGACCGCATCAACACCATGCGCGGCGTCCTCGGCACCTTCGCCGGCGCCCAGTACCGCTCCGGCGGCATCGACCCCGCCGTCGAGCTGATGCTCTCCGAGAACCCGGACGAATACCTCGACAAGGCCTCCCAACTCGACCGGCTGACCGACCGGCAGGCCCGTCGGCTCGACGAACTGCGCAAGGAGCAGCGCCGGCTGGGCCAGCAGCGCCACGAGGCCTCGCAGAAGCTCGCCGAACTCGGCGCCGTACGCGCCGACGTGGCCCGCCAGAAGCGCGCCGTCACCGCCAAGCTCGCCGCGGCCCGCCGGCTCCTGAACGCCATGCCCTCGCAGGAGCGGGCCGACTTCGAGCGGGCCTCGCGCTCCGGCGACCGCCCGGAGGGCCTGCCCGAGCCGAACTCGTTCGGCCCCTCCTCGGGGCGCGCCGCGACCGCCGTGATGGCGGCCCGGGCCGCGGTCGGCCGCCCGTACATCTGGGGCTCCACCGGGCCCTCCGGGTTCGACTGCTCCGGGCTGATGGTGTGGTCGTACCGGCAGGCCGGCGTCTCCCTGCCGCGTACCTCGCAGGCCCAGCGGTACGCCGGCCGCCAGGTCCCGCTCTCGCAGGCGCAGCCCGGCGACCTGGTCACGTACCGCTCGGACGCCAGCCATGTCGGCATGTACGTCGGGAACGGACAGGTGGTGCACGCCCCGTACCCGGGTGCGCGGGTGCGGTACGACCCGGTCGGGATGATGCCGGTGTCCTCGGTGACGCGCCCTTGATGCAGGCCGTGCGTACGATCGTCGGATGTCCCCGGTCCGTCGGCTCCTCGTACGCGCGCTGCCGCTCCTGCTGAGCGTGCTGCTCGCGGGGTGCGGGGCGCCTGCGGCGCGGGACGCAGCCGAGGGGGACATCCGGCAGGCCGTGGCCGCCTGGTCACGGACACCGCCCGCGCAGCTCGCCGGGATCCCGCTGGAGGGATGGGCGTACGAGGTCTCCGCGGTCCGGCGGGACGGCGCCGAGGCCATGGCCCGGGCGGAACTGCACTACCGGCTCACCGGCTACGACACGGCCCCGGCCGGGTCGGCGCGCGAGGTGCGGCTGAGCCGGGACGGCGGGGACGGCGGACGGTGGCGGGTCACCGGGGACCGGCCCGCGCCGGGCGCCCCGCCGCAGCTGTGGGACCAGGGGCCGGTGGCGGTGGTCCGGGGCGCGCACGCGCTGGTGCTCGGCGTCGGCCGGTCCCCGCAGACCCTGTCCGAGATCGGGGCGGAGGCGGACCGGGCGGTGCCCGCGGCGAGCGCCGCCTGGCCGGGGCCGTGGGCGGGCCGGGTGGTCGTGCTGGTGCCGGACTCGCTGGAGCGGATGGCGGAGCTGCTGGGGCGGCCGGCTGCCGAGTACCGGGGCATGGGAGCCGTCACGACGGGCCGGGTGGGCGCCGCCGCGGCCCCCGCCGACCGGGTCGTCGTCAACCCGGAGGGCTGGGCGGAGCTCAGCGCGGCGGGCCGCGGCGTCGTCCTGACCCACGAGGTCACCCACGTGGCCACCCGCGCCGCGACCTCCGCCCGGACCCCGCTGTGGCTCTCGGAGGGCCTCGCGGACTGGGCGGCGTACCGCGGCGGCGCGACCACCCCGCAGCAGGCCGCGCCGGCACTGGCCCGCGCGGTCCGCCGCGGCGAGCTGCCGGGTACGCTCCCCGCCGACGAGGCGTTCGCCTTCGGCGGCGACCCGGAGGCACTGGCCCGCGCGTACGAGGGCGCATGGCTGGCCTGCCGCCTGATCGCGGCCAAGTGGGGCGACGCCACACTGGTCCGCCTCTACGAGCTGGCAGGCCGGGGGCCCCTGGCGACGGCCCTGGAGGAAACGATCGGCGGCGATCTGCCCGGCCTGACGCTGGCCTGGCAGGCGAGCCTCCGCCAGGAGCTGGGGGCGCCGTAGGGGTGTCCGGCGGCTGGGCAGGGGCCGCGTGGGGGCGTCCGGTACTTTGGCTGGCGATGCACAAGACGCTGATCGTGACCAATGACTTCCCGCCGCGGCCCGGCGGCATCCAGGCCTTCCTGCACAACATGGCGCTGCGGCTGGATCCCGACCGGATCGTCGTCTACGCCTCCACCTGGAAGCACGGCGCGGAAGGCCGCGAGGCCACCGCCGCCTTCGACGCCGAGCAGCCGTTCCAGGTCGTGCGCGACCGTACGACGATGCTGCTGCCGACCCCGCGGGTGACCCGGCGGGCGGTCGGGCTGCTGCGCGAACACGGCTGCGAGTCGGTGTGGTTCGGGGCGGCGGCCCCGCTGGGGCTGATGGGCCCGGCGCTCCGCCGCGCCGGGGCGAAGCGGATCGTGGCGACCACCCACGGGCACGAGGCGGGCTGGGCACAGCTGCCGGCGGCACGGCAGCTGCTGCGCCGGATCGGCGAGGGCACGGACACGCTGACCTACCTGGGCGAGTACACGCGCTCGCGGATCGCCTCGGCGCTGACGGACCGGGCGGCGGCGCGGATGGTGCAACTCCCGCCGGGGGTGGACGAGAAGACCTTCCACCCCGGGTCGGGCGGCGACGAGATCCGGGCCCGGCTGGGGCTGTCGGACCGGCCCGTGGTGGTCTGCGTCTCGCGGCTGGTCCCCCGCAAGGGACAGGACACGCTGATCGAGGCGATGCCGCGGATCCTGGCCGCGGTGCCGGACGCCGTGCTGCTGGTGGTCGGCGGGGGCCCGTACGAGGCGGACCTGCGGGCGCTGGCCGTCTCGACCGGGGTCGCGGACTCGGTGGTCTTCACGGGCGCGGTCCCGTGGGCCGAGCTGCCCGCCCACTACGGCGCCGGGGACGTCTTCGCGATGCCGTGCCGGACCCGGCGGGGCGGACTGGACGTGGAGGGCCTCGGCATCGTCTACCTCGAGGCCTCGGCGACGGGCCTGCCGGTGGTTGCGGGCGACTCGGGCGGGGCGCCGGACGCGGTGCTGGAGGGCGAGACGGGCTGGGTGGTCCGGGGCGGTGTCCCCGAGGACGCGGCGGACCGCGTGATCGCGCTGCTGCAGGACCCGGAGCTGCGCCGCCGCATGGGCGAGCGGGGCCGCGCCTGGGTCGAGGAGAGGTGGCGCTGGGACCTCCTGGCCGACCGCCTGCGCGAGCTGCTCTGAGCCCGGTCCCGTACTCCTCGTACTTCCTCGGCGATTACGCCGACCAGGGCGCGTCGGGGCCCCGGCCGTGCATGTCCCGCCGGACACGGAAGGCATGTCTGCGGACGTGCACGACGGTTGCGCGCCGGTGAGGAGTGGTGAGGACGATGGACGACGTGCTGCGCGGCACCGTGGCCCTGGTGACCGGCGCTTCGAGCGGGATCGGCCGGGCGGCCGCCCTGGCGCTCGCCGGGCGGGGAGCCACCGTCGCGCTCACCGCGCGGCGCGGGGACCGGCTCACGGAACTGGCGGCCCAGATCGAGGCCGGCGGCGGCACCGCGCTCGTCCTGCCCGCCGACATCGCCGACGAGGCCGAGGCCGCGCGCGTGGTCGAGCGCACGGTCAAGGAGCTCGGGCGCCTCGACACCCTGGTCAACAACGCGGGCCTGATGATCCTGGGCCGCGCCGGGCAGTCGGCCCTCGCCGACTGGAAGCGCATGGTGGACATCAACCTGACCGGCCTGATGCACACCACCCACGCGGCGATGCCGCACCTGGCGAACGCCGCCGGGGACGGGCGCCGACAGGTCTCCGACATCGTCAACGTGTCCTCCGTGGCGGGCCGCCAGGCCGCGGCCATGGGCGCCGCGTACTGCGCCACGAAGTTCGGCGTGGTCGCGTTCAGTGAGGCGCTGCGCCAGGAGCTGGCGCGGCAGCACGTACGGGTCTCCCTCGTCGAGCCCGGTAGCGTGGACACCGAGTTGCGCGAGCACAATGCCCCTGAGGTGCAGCAGGCGCTGGCGCAGATGCTCGGGAAGATCGAGCGGCTGCAGTCGCAGGACATCGCGGACGCGATCGTGTACATCGTCACGCGGCCGCGGCGGGTCGCGGTGGCGGAGATGCTCGTCCGGCCGACCGAGCAGGTCTGAGGCCGGTTCCGGCTCGCCCCGGACCGGCGCGGTGATCCTCCGCCACATCTGACTGTTCCTCAGAAGTCTGTCAACACCGCCTCTGGGTGGACGGCCGGATTCCGCCCATGATGCGGCCATGACACCTCAGCTGACGCGCCGTCACTTCCTCGGTATCGGCGCCCTCCAGACCGCCGCCGCCCTCGGCTTCACCCGCATAGGCCTGCAATCGGCCGCGGCCGCAGAGCCCGCCGCCGCGCAGTACGCCCCCGCCATCGTCGTGGGCTCCGGCTACGGCTCGGCCGTCGCCGCCCTCCGGCTCGGGCAGGCCGGCGTACGGACCGTCGTCCTCGAGATGGGCCGGCTCTGGAACACCCCCGGCCCGGACGGCAAGGTCTTCCCCTCCACCTCCGCCCCCGACCAGCGGTCCATGTGGTTCCGCACCCGCACCGAGGCCCCGCTCGCACAGTTCCTCTGGCTCGACGTAGTCAACCGCGACATCAGCCCCTACCCGGGCGTCCTCGACCGCGTGAACCACGGCGACATGTCCGTGTACGTCGGCCGCGGCGTCGGCGGCGGATCCCTCGTCAACGGCGGCATGGCCCCGACGCCCCGGCGCTCGTACTTCTCCGAGGTGCTGCCCCAGGTCGACGCCGACGAGATGTACGGCACGTACTACCCCCGCGCCCGCGCCATGCTCGGCGTCAACGACATCGACCCCGGCTGGTTCGAGTCCACGGAGTGGTACCGGTTCGCCCGGATCTCCCGCAAGCACGCCCAGAACACCGGTCTGCGGACCACCTTCGTGCCCAACGTGTACGACTTCCAGTACATGCAGCGCGAGGCCGCCGGCACCGCCACCCGCTCGGCGCTGGCCGGCGAGGTGATCTACGGCAACAACTTCGGCAAGAAGAGCGTCGACAAGACCTACCTCGCGGCCGCGATCGGCACCGGCAACGTCACCATCGAGACCATGCAGCGCGTCGTCGGCGTACGCCAGGACCCGGCCGGGGGCTACGTACTCACCGTCCGGACCAGCGATCTGACGGGAAGGGTCACCGAGGTCAGGGAACTCGGCTGCAAACAGCTCTTCCTCGGCGCCGGCAGCCTCGGCACCACCGAGATCCTGCTGCGCGCCCGGGAGCGGGGCACCCTGCCCGCGCTCAGCGAGAAGGTCGGGCTCGGCTGGGGCCACAACGGCAACATCATGACCGCCCGCGCCAACCACCTGTGGGACACGGTCGGCTGCAACCAGGCCACCATGCCCGCCCTGGGGATCGACGACTGGGACAACGCCGCCAACCCGGTGTTCGCGGAGATCGCCCCGCTGCCCATGGGCTTCGAGCACTGGATCTCGATGTACCTGGCCATCACCAAGAACCCCGAGCGCGGGCACTTCACGTACGACGCGGCCACCGACTCGGCGCGGCTCAACTGGCGCCGCGACCAGAACACCCCGTCGGTCCAGGCCGCCAAGAACCTCTTCGACCGGATCAACCGGGCCAATTTCACGATCTACCGGTACGACCTGTTCGGCGACAACAGGAACTTCGCCGACAACTTCACGTACCACCCGCTCGGCGGCTGCGTCCTCGGCGACGCGACCGACAACTACGGCCGCGCCAAGGGCTACCAGGGGCTGTACGTGGTCGACAGCTCCCTGATCCCGGGCTCGCTCGGGGTGAACCCGTTCGTCACCATCACCGCGCTCGCGGAGCGGAACATGGCGCGGATCCTCGCGGACCCCCGCTGATCAGCGGCCTCCGGCCGCGGGCCGTGCCTGCGGTCCGCCATCAGCCGCGGTACAGGGCCTCGATCTCGTCCGCGAAGTCCTTCGCCACCACATTCCGCTTCAGCTTCAGCGAAGGCGTGATGTGACCCGACTCCTCCGTGAACTGGGAGGGCAGAATGCGGAATTTCCGCACCGATTCCGCCTTGGAAACCGCCGCGTTGCCGTCGTCCACGGCCTTCTGGACGGCGGCGATGAGGTCCGCGTCCTCGCGCAGCTCCGCCGCCGTGACCCCGGCCGGCTTGCCGTGCTCCGCGGCCCAGCGGCCGAGGAACTCCTCGTCGATCGTGACCAGCGCGGCCACGAACGGCCTCGCGTCGCCGACCACCATGCACTCCGCGACCAGCGCGTGCGCCCGGATCCGGTCCTCGATCACCGCGGGCGCGACGTTCTTGCCGCCAGCCGTGACGATGAGCTCCTTCTTGCGCCCGGTGATCGCGAGGTAGCCGTCCTCGTCGAGGGTGCCGACGTCGCCGGTGTGGAACCAGCCGTCGGTCAGCGCCTCGGCGGTCGCCGCCTCGTTCTTCCAGTACCCGTTGAACACGTGCTCGCCGTGCAGCAGCACCTCGCCGTCGTCGGCGATCCGCACCACGGAGCCCGGCAGCGGCTGGCCGACCGTACCGATCTTCGTACGGTCCCACGGGTTGAAGGCCGTGGCGGCACACGACTCCGTCAGGCCGTAGCCCTCCAGGACCGTGAAGCCGATGCCGCGGAAGAAGTGGCCGAGCCGCTCGCCCAGCGGTGCCCCGCCGGAGATCGCGTACTCGCCGCGCCCGCCGAGGACCGTGTGGAGCTTGCTGTAGACCAGCTTGGAGAACAGCTTGTGCTTCAGCTTCAGGCCGAAGGACGGGCCGCCCGGGGCGTCCAGCGCCCGGCTGTACGCGATCGCCGTCTCGGCGGCCGCGTCGAAGATCTTGCCCTTGCCGTCGGCCTGCGCCTTGGCGCGCGCCGAGTTGTAGACCTTCTCGAAGACGCGCGGCACGCCGAGGATCAGCGTGGGCCGGAAGGACTGCAGCTCGTCGGTGAGGTTCTTGATGTCCGGTACGCAGCCCAGGCGGATCGGCGCCAGGACGGCCGCCACCTCCACCAGGCGCCCGAAGACGTGCGCGGCCGGCAGGAAGAGCAGCACGGAGCACTCGCCGGTGCGGAACAGCGGGCTCAGGCGCTCCACCACGTTGCCGCACTCGGCGAAGAAGTTGCGGTGGGTCAGCACACAGCCCTTGGGGCGGCCGGTGGTGCCCGAGGTGTAGACGATGGTGGCCGGGTCGTCGGCGTTCGCGAGCGAGCTGCGCCGGTCGACCTCGTCGTCCGGCACGTCCGCGCCGGCGGCCTGCAGCGTCGCCAGCGCGCCCTGCTCGAGCTCCCAGACCTCGCGCAGCTCCGGCAGCCGGTCGCGCAGCGAGGCCACGGCCGCGCTGTGCCCCGGGCTCTCCACGACCACGGCGACCGCGCCGGAGTCGCCGAGGATCCACTGGATCTGCTCGGGCGAGCTGGTCTCGTACACGGGGACGGTGACGGCGCCCGCGCTCCAGATCGCGAAGTCGAAGAGCACCCACTCGTAGCGGGTGCGGGAGATCAGCGCGACGCGGTCGCCGGGCTGGATGCCGGCCGCGATCAGGCCCTTGGCGGCGGCCCGCACCTCGGCGAGGAACTCGGTCGCGGTCACGTCCTGCCACTCGCCGTCGACCTTGCGGGCCATGACGGCTGTGTCGGGATGCTGCGAGGCATTGCGGCGGATGAGATCCGTCAGGTTCCCGTCCGACGGGACCTCGTACAGGGCCGGAAGGCTGAACTCGCGCAAGACTGCTGCTCCTCTGGGCGCCATCGCCACCATGTGGACCGACCGGACGTTACCCACCGGTAGTGGGTTCCGGATAGAGGGAACCGGCCAGATGTTCCGTGCGTCACACGCCACGGCCGTGCCATGCCGACAGTAGTCGACCCCGTTTGCGACCCGGAAGTAACCGCAGGTAGGGAGCCTGTGAAGGTTCCTCTACCCGCGGCACCCGGGCCCCCCTAGGGTGGGGCGCATGGGTGGCAGGAAAAGCAGTACGCGAGTCCACGTCGTCAGCGACGTCCACGGCAACGCCGAAGCGCTCGCCCGCGCCGGGGACGGCGCCGACGCGCTGATCTGCCTCGGTGACCTCGTGCTCTTCCTCGACTACGCCGACCACTCGCGCGGCATCTTCCCCGACCTGTTCGGCGTCGAGAACGCCCACCGGATCGTGGAGCTGCGCACCGCGCGCCGCTTCGACGAGGCCCGCGACCTCGGGCGGCGGCTGTGGGCCGGGCTGGACCGGGAACAGCTGATCGAGGGCGCGGTGCGCCGCCAGTACGCCGAGATGTTCGCCGCGTTCCCGCAGCCCACGTACGCCACGTACGGCAATGTCGACATCCCGGGTCTGTGGCCCGAGTACGCCGGCCCCGGCACCACCGTCCTCGACGGGCAGCGGGTGGAGATCGGCGGCCGCGTCTTCGGCTTCGTCGGCGGCGGACTGCCCTCCCCGATGCGCACCCCGTACGAGGTGGACGAGGAGGAGTACGCCGCCAAGGTCGAGGCGCTCGGCGAGGTGGACGTGCTCTGCTCGCACATCCCGCCGGAGGTTCCCGAGCTCTGCTACGACACGGTCGCGCGCCGGTTCGAGCGCGGCAGCGAGGCCCTGCTCGCGGCGATCCGGCGGACCCGCCCGCGGTACGCGCTGTTCGGACACGTGCACCAGCCGATGGCCCGGCGCATGCGGATCGGCGGCACGGAATGCGTGAACGTCGGGCATTTCGCCGCCACCGGAAGGCCCTGGGCGCTGGAGTGGTGACCTCAGGGCCCTGGAGCGGTGAGCCCCGGGCCCTGGAGTGGCGACGTCCGCACGCACGGTAGCCTGCACGCGGCGGCCGCAGGCCGCACACTTCCTCGAACAATCCCTGGAGGGGCGACCGCCATGGCCGAACACACCAGCTCGAGCATCACGATCGAGGCGGCGCCGGCCGACGTCATGGCCGTGATCGCCGACTTCGCCCGCTACCCCGAGTGGACCGGCGAGGTGAAGGAGGCCGAGGTACTGGCCACCGACGCCGACGGCCGCGCCGAAAAGGTCCGGCTGCTGCTGGACGCGGGCGCGATCAAGGACGACCACACCCTCGCCTACACCTGGAAGGGTACGGACGAGGTCAGCTGGACCCTGGACAAGTCGCAGATGCTGCGCCAGCTCGACGGCTCGTACCGGCTCGCCCCGCTGGAAGGCGGCAAGCACACCGAGGTCACCTACCAGCTGACCGTGGACGTCAAGATCCCGATGCTCGGCATGATCAAGCGCAAGGCCGAGAAGGTCATCATCGACCGCGCCCTGGCCGGCCTGAAGAAGCGCGTCGAATCGGCCTGATCCATGCACATCCTGCTGATCACCGGCCCCGGCGGGGCCGGCCGCACCACCGTGGCCGCGGCCACCGCCGTCGCCGCCGCGCGGACCGGGCAGCGGGTGCTGCTGCTCTCCGGTGACCCCGGGAACCCCCTGTCCGCACTGCTCGGGGAGCCCACGGGCCGGCCTGTCGAAGCCGCGCCCGGGCTGACGGCCGTACCCGCCGGCGGGGTCCTCGCGGCCCGCGTGGACACCGGCGAGGAGTTCCGCGGGGAGCTCGTCGCCCTCCAGGAGCGCGGATCCGCCCTGCTCGGCATGGTCGGGGCCCGTCCCCTCGGGGCCGAGGAGCTCACCGAGCTGCCCGGCGCCGAGCAGTTCGCCCTGCTGCGCGCCCTGCGCCGGGCCGCCGCCGCACCCGGCATCGACCTCGTCGTCGTCGACATGCCCCCGCTCCACCAGGCCGTGGCCACCCTCGCCCTCCCCGCGCAGCTGCGCCGCTACCTGGCCCGGCTGCTCCCGGCCGAGCGGCAGGCGGCCCGCGCCCTGCGGCCCGTACTGGCCCAGCTGGCCGGCGTACCCATGCCCGCGCAGTGGCTGTACGAGGCCGCCGCGCGCTGGGACGAGGAGCTCGCGGCCGTCCAGGCCGTCGTGGAGGCCCCCGCCACCTCGCTGCGGGTGGTCGCCGAGCCGGGACCGGGCGCCGACGCCGCGCTGCGGACCGGGCTGCTCGGCCTCGCCCTCGAACAGCTGCCGGTCGCCGGGATCGTCGCCAACCGGATGGTGCCGCAGGGCTCGCCCGACCCCTGGCTGGCCGGGCTCGCCGCCCAGCAGGAGAAGTACGCCGCCCAGTGGGCCGGGGCCGAGCCGGCCAGGGACATGCCCGTGCTGCCGCTGGGACACCTCGGGCGGGACCCCCAGGGGCCGGAGGACCTGGCAGGGCTCGCCGGGGCGGAGGGGCTCGTTCCGGCGGCCTGCGGGGAGGCCGGGGACAGGGCCCGGGATGCTGCCCGGGACCGCCGGGCCTGGGTGGTGGAGGACCGTCTCGCCGAGGACGGTGTACTCGTCTGGGTGGTGCCGCTGCCCGGCGCGCACAAGCGCGACCTCGACCTGGTCCGGCGCGGCGACGAGCTGCTGCTCGCGGCCGGCCCGTACCGCAGGATCGTTCCACTGCCCTCGGCGCTGCGCCGCTGCACGGTCTCCGGCGCCGCCCTCGCCGACGGGGAGCTCCGCATCCGCTTCACGCCGGACCCGGGGCTCTGGCCCCGCAGGCCCTGAACCGCGTACCCCCGTTCGGGTAACGTCGAAGGTAGTACGTACCGCACGCCCAGCAGCTGCCGCAGGAGAGTCCGCCATGAGCGAGGCCACCGACCGTCCCACCGACGACGACGCCTGGGCCAAGGCCTGCGCCGAGGATCTCGCCGCGGAGCAGGAGCGCCGCCGGGCCCGGCGGGGCGGCGCCGACGCCGGCACCGGGACCGCCGCCGAGGAGCTCTTCAAGCTGTTCGAGGCCGTCGCCGACAAGGTCTCCGGGCTGAACAACCCGCTGCTCGGCGCCGCCGCCCAGGGTGCGGTACGCCAGTTCGTCAACCAGGCGAAGGCCGCCGCCAAGCCCGTCGTCGAGCGCAATCCCGACGTCTTCGACCACCTCGCGACCGCCGGCTCCGAGCTGCTCGCCGCGTACCGCTCGGCCGTCGAGGGCCACGAGCGCCGCTGGACCCGCGACGAGCCCGCGGCGGGCGCGGGCTCGGACGGCCCCTCCGGCGACCGTCCTTCGGGCGACCGTCCCTCCGGGGACCATTCCGACCCCCGCGACGAGGGCGGGAGCGGTCCGACGCAGCGGATCGATCTCGACTGAGACACTGCCGCCCTCGGGTACCGTTGGCCGTGGCGGGGTTTGACCGGAAACCGAGGGACTAATGGGACTCACCATCGGCGTCGACATCGGCGGCACGAAGATCGCGGCCGGCGTGGTCGACGAAGAGGGCACCATCCTTGAGACGTACAAGGTGCCCACCCCGCCGACCGCGGACGGGGTGACGGACGCGATCTGCGCCGCAGTGTCCGAAGTCAGCAGCAGCCACACCATCGAAGCCGTCGGCATCGGCGCCGCCGGCTACGTGGACGACAAGCGCGCGACCGTACTCTTCGCGCCGAACATCAACTGGCGCCACGAGCCGCTCAAGGACAAGGTCGAGCAGCGCATCGGCCTGCCGGTCGTCGTGGAGAACGACGCGAACTGCGCCGCCTGGGGCGAGTACCGCTTCGGCGCGGGCCAGGGCCACGAGGACGTCATCTGCATCACGCTCGGCACGGGCCTGGGCGGCGGCATCATCATCGGCAACAAGCTGCGCCGCGGACGCTTCGGCGTCGCCGCCGAATTCGGGCACATCCGGGTGGTTCCGGACGGCCTGCTGTGCGGGTGCGGGAGCCAGGGCTGCTGGGAGCAGTACGCCTCCGGACGCGCGCTCGTCCGGTACGCGAAGCAGCGCGCCAACGCCACCCCCGAGAACGCGGCGGTCCTCCTCGCGCTCGGCGACGGCACCACCGAGGGCATCGAGGGCAAGCACGTCAGCGAGGCCGCGCGGGCCGGTGACCTGGTGGCCGTCGAGGCCTTCCGCGAGCTGGCCCGCTGGGCGGGCGCCGGCCTCGCGGACCTGGCGTCGCTCTTCGACCCGTCGGCGTTCATCGTCGGCGGCGGGGTCTCGGACGAGGGCGACCTCGTCCTCGACCCGATCCGCAAGTCCTTCAAGCGCTGGCTGGTCGGCGGCGCGTGGCGCCCGCACGCACAGGTGCTGGCCGCGCAGCTGGGCGGCAAGGCCGGCCTCGTCGGCGCGGCGGACCTGGCCCGCCAGGGCTGACGCCGTCCGTTGTCAGAACTGCCCGCCGCGCCCTCTGTGGCACGGCGGGCAGTCTGGCTATGTTGCGGTCCATGCTGCCGAACTCTGTGACGGAACCCGACGGTTCCGCGGTGATCCGAGCCCTCAGCTACAACATCCGCTCGATGCGGGACGACGAGGAGGCGCTGGCCAGGGTGATCCGCGCGTGCGCACCCGACCTGGTGTTCATCCAGGAGGCGCCGCGGTTCTTCCGCTGGCGCAAGCATGCGGCGCGGCTGGCCGCGAAGACGGACCTGGTGGTGCTGAGCGGCGGCGCCACGGCTGCGGGCCCGCTCCTGCTCTGTTCCCTGCGGGCCTTCGTGGAGCGGACGGAGGACGTCCTGCTCCCACTCACCCCGGGCCTGCACCGGCGGGGCTTCGCCACGGCGGTGGTCCGGTTCGGGGCTGCGCGGGTGGCGGTGCTGAGTGCGCACCTGTCGCTGGACGGGGCGGAACGCCGGGCGCAGGCCGACATCCTCCTGGACCGCCTCGCGTCCATGGACGCCCCGTACGCCATCGCGGCGGGCGACATCAACGAGACGCCGTCGGGCCCGGCGTTCCGCCGCCTCTCCACCGCCCTCCAGGACGGCTGGACGGTGTCGCCCTGGGGCGGCGAGCACACCTTCGTCCGCTCCGGCCCGCCGAGGCGGATCGACGCGATCTTCGCAACGCAGGGCGTGGAGATCCTGACCTGCGGCGTCCCAACCCCTCTACCAGGCATCACCAAGGACGACCTCCAGGCAGCCACGGACCACCTCCCGGTCCTGGCCACCCTCCGCCTCCCGGCCGGGAAATCCGGCCCCGCCGACGCCTGAGGCGAGGGGGTACCCCCGGACGGAGTCCGGGGGAGGGTCCGGGGCCGCGGCCTACACCACCGCGCCCCGGCCCGGGTCGTCGTCCTCGTCGTCGCCCTGCGACATCCGGGCCACCAGCGTGGCGAAGCCGCCGAGGAAGCCGCCGATGCCCAGGGCCGTGAGCCACCAGGTCATGTCCCACTGCAGCAGCACGGCCACCAGCAGCAGCACCGGCCCGCCGACCACCGCGAGCCACGCGAACTTCGCCGTCGTGTCCGCAGGCGGGAGCTCAGGCTCCGGCGGGACGAAGTGGCCCTCGTCCTTCCCGTCCGGCTCCGCCGGCGTGTGGTCCCGGGGCCCGGTCCCGGGACCGGTACCGCTCACGCCCACGCCCGGGGCGAACACCACCGAGCTGCCCAGCGCCGGAGCCGGGGGTTCCTTGTCCGCAGGAGGCTCCGGAGCCGGCTCCACGTCCTCCTCCGGCAGCATCAGGTTCTCGATCGGCCGGAACGGTCTCGACCCCGGCGGGTCCGGCGGCTCCTGCCCGTACCCGGCGACGATCGCCGCCCAGGCCGCCTCCTCGTCCAGCGGGGGGACACCCCCCGAGGACTCCTCGTGCTCAGCCACCGCTGGCCGCCCCCTCCCTGCCGACGCTCTCCGCGAGCCGCCCGACGAACGCATAACTGTCCGCGAAGATCTGCTCCGCGTCGTAGTCCAACGTCGCAACGTGGTAGCTCTGTTCCAGCAGCGTCTCGGTGACATCCGTCGACGAGATCCGCGCGAGGATCCGCGCCGAGTCGACCGGCGGTACGACATGGTCCTGCGGGCTGTGCAGCAGCAGCACCGGCTGCGTCACCTGCGGCAGCTCGGTGTCCAGCATCTGCAGGAACTTCCGCAGCGAGTGCGCGGCCCGGGTCGGGACCCGGTCGTACCCGACCTCGTCCGAGCCCGGCTTCGCGATGTCGCTCGCGATGCCCGGGGTCGAGCGGATGAAGTGCTTGGCCACCGGGAGGGCGACGGCCAGCGGGTCGTGCACCTTGTTGGCCGGGTTGACGAGCACGAGCCCGCTGATCGCGTCCCCGTGCTTCGCCGCCAGCCGCAGGCTCAGCGCGCCGCCCATGGACAGGCCGAAGACGAACACCTGCGTGCACCGGTCCAGCAGCTCCCGCAGCGCGCGGTCGACCTCCGCGTACCAGTCCTGCCAGCCCGTGAGCTGCATGTCCTGCCACCGCGTCCCGTGCCCGGGCAGCAGCGGCAGCGACACCGTCAGGCCCTGCCCGGCGAGATACTCGGCCCACGGGCGCAGCGACTGCGGGGAACCGGTGAAGCCGTGGCAGAGGAGGACGCCGACCTCTCCGCCCTCGTGGCGGAAGGGCTCAGCTCCAGGGAGGACGGGCACCAGGGTCTCCTTCGACGGGTGGGGGGTGCGTAGCGCTGTGTGACTTCACCGTACGCGACGGGGATGACACCGACCAGGGTCGTCGACCGCTCACGCCCGAGCCAGGGGATATGGTCTGTTCGACAGACACAGGAAGGCTTTCGAGTTGATCTACGGCGCAATGAAGTTCTCCATCGGGGGTTCCCTGAAGCTCGCCTTCAGGCCGTGGGTGGAGGGCCTCGAGAACATTCCCGCCGAGGGGCCGGCGATCCTCGCGAGCAACCACCTGTCGTTCTCCGACTCCTTCTTCCTGCCGGCCGTGCTGGACCGGAAGGTCACCTTCATCGCGAAGGCGGAGTACTTCACCTCCCCGGGCGTCAAGGGCAAGCTGACGGCCGCCTTCTTCAAGGGCGTCGGCCAGCTCCCGGTGGACCGCTCCGGCGCGCGCGGTGCGGGCGAGGCCGCGATCAAGAGCGGCATCGAGGTCATCGAGCGCGGGGAGCTGTTCGGTATCTACCCCGAGGGGACGCGTTCACCCGACGGCCGCCTCTACCGCGGCAAGCCCGGCGGTCTGGCCCGGGTGGCCCTGGCCACCGGTGCGCCGGTGATCCCCGTGGCGATGATCGACACCGAGAAGATCCAGCCGCCCGGCAAGGTCGTCCCGAAGCTGATGCGCCCGGGCATCCGGATCGGCAAGCCGCTGGACTTCAGCCGCTACCAGGGCATGGACAGCGACCGTTTCATCCTGCGCTCGGTGACCGACGAGGTCATGTACGAGATCATGAAGCTGTCCGGCCAGGAGTACGTCGACATCTACGCGACGGCCGCCAAGCGCCAGATCGCGGACGCGGAAAAGGCCGAGAAGGCCGCCAGGGCCGCCGCCGAGAAGAGCGCCGGCAACAGCGCGGAGTAGCGGAGCAGGGCGGGAAGGGCGGGAAGGGCGGGAAGAACGGGAAGAACGGGCGGCACCGCCCGCACGGGGTGGGGGAGATGGCGAAACGCGAACGCGTCGTGCGCATGTCGGTCGAGCAGCCGCTGTGGCGGGCCCTGACCGCCTACCGGCTGATCACCATGGTCTACGCGGCCCTGCTGTTCGCCTCGGCGTACAAGGACTTCGACCGCCCCTGGGTCGCGGCCGGCTACCTCGCCGTGCTCGCCGTCTGGACCGTGGCCACCCACCGCAAGGTGGCGAACGCCGTCAACTGCACCAAGCGGTTCCTCGGGGCCGACCTCACCGTCGCCCTCGTCGGGATCCTGCTCACCCCGGTCGCGGACACGTACGAGCGGATCGCCGGGGGTGGCCCCACCCTCCCCAGCATCTGGACGGCGGGCTCCGTCCTCGCCTTCGCGATCAAGGGCGGATGGCGCTGGGCGGGATTCGCCTCGACCTTCGTGGCCGCGGCCAACGTCCTGGTCCACGGCGGCAATCCCACCCGCGACACCCTGCACAACGTGCTGCTGGTCTGGGTCGCCTCCATCGCCATCGGGTACGTCGTCGAGGTCGCCCGGGCCAGTGAGGCCACCCTCGCCCGCGCCCTGGAGATCGAGGCCGCCACCCGCGAACGCGAGCGCCTCGCCCGCGACATCCACGACGGGGTCCTCCAGGTCCTCGCCATGGTCCAGCGGCGCGGCACCGAGCTGGGCGGCGAGGCCGCCGAGCTCGGCCGGATGGCCGGGGACCAGGAGGTGGCGCTGCGCACCCTGGTCTCCAGCGGGCTGCTGCCCGCCTCCCGGATCTCCCGCGACGAGTCGCTCGGCGCGCTGGTGGACGCGTACGAGGTGGAGGAGCCCGGCGCCGACGAGGGCGAGCTGGATCTGCGGGCCCTCCTCGCCCCGCACGCCGGATCGCGGGTCAGCTTCGCCGAGCCGGGCACGCCGGTGCTGCTGCCGGTGCCTGCGGCGAAGGAGCTGGCCGCCGCGGTCGGCGCCGCCCTCGACAACGTGCGCAAGCACGCCGGGGACGGGGCCAGGGCCTGGATCCTGGTCGAGGACTGGGGCGACGAGGTGATCGTGACCGTTCGCGACGACGGCCCCGGCATCCCGGCGGGCCGGCTCGACCAGGCCGAGGGCGAGGGCCGGATGGGCGTGGCCCTTTCCATCCGCAGCCGGCTGCGGGACCTCGGCGGCAGCGCCGAGCTGGTGTCCGTCCCCGGACAGGGCACCGAAGTGGAACTGAAAGTACCTAGGGGGAGAACCCAGTGAGCCAGACCGACGCGGCCAACGAGCGGAACGAGCTCGGCGCGATCAAGGTGATGGTCGTCGACGACCATCCGATGTGGCGGGACGCGGTCGCCCGCGACCTGGCCGCCGCGGGCTTCGACGTGGTCGCCACCGCCGGCGACGGCCCCGAGGCGGTCCGCCGGGCCGTGCCCGCCGCCCCCCACGTCCTGGTCCTCGACCTCAACCTGCCGGGCATGCCCGGGGTGCAGGTCTGCAAGGAGCTCGTCGGCGCCAACCCCGCGCTGCGCGTCCTGGTCCTGTCCGCCAGCGGTGAGCACGCCGACGTCCTGGAGGCAGTGAAGTCCGGCGCGACCGGCTACCTGCTCAAGTCCGCGGGCGCCCAGGAGCTGATCGACGCGGTCCGCCGCACCGCGGCCGGCGACCCGGTGTTCACCCCGGGCCTGGCCGGTCTGGTGCTCGGCGAGTACCGGCGCCTGGCCACCGACCCGGCGCCCGCCGCCCCCGACGAGCCGAAGGCCCCGCAACTGACCGACCGGGAGACCGAGGTGCTGCGGCTGGTGGCCAAGGGGCTCTCGTACAAGCAGATCGCGGAGCGCCTCGTCATCTCCCACCGCACGGTGCAGAACCATGTGCAGAACACCCTGGGCAAGCTCCAGCTGCACAACCGGGTGGAGCTCGTCCGGTACGCGATAGAGCGCGGCCTCGACGACGCGTAACGGGGGCGCGCGGTGTCGTACGTCGTGCTTACGTCCTCGTACGAGTGAAAAAGGGTACACAACGCCCCTTGATTTCACTGGAATTGACCCTCCCTAACGCCTTGTTGTGACCTGCGTCACCGCTAGCGTGGACGACGTGGCGAAGGGAGATTCCTTGACCTCATCCCCTACCCGAAGGACAGGGGATTCCTGCCCTTGCAGGTGGGGTTTCCTGCTTCGCCGCGGATCGCCCCGGTCGAGAGGAGGACTCCCGATGAGGTCTTGCCCCCGCTCCACAGGCAGCAACCGCCAGCCCGGCGGCCAGAAGATTCACAGCTGCGTTGCCGTCCCGGTCGTGGGTCGTCCCGCAGTTCTCACACGTCCACTCGCGGACGTTCAGGGGCATTTTGTCGGCGATGGCCCCGCAGGCCGAGCACAGGAGGGTGCTGGGGAACCATCGGTCGACGGCGATCAGCTCGCGCCCGTACGCGCGCTGGGCGCGCACAAGCCGTGCCCGGTCCTCGCGTTCATGATGTGGGTTGGTGATCTTCTCGCCAGTGGAGAGGGTGGCCAGGGCCGTCAGTCCGACGTCAATGCCGACCGCCGCCGCAGTGGAGGGCATCGGATCGGGCGCGTCCTCGCACAGCAGGGACACGGACCAGCGCCCTGCGCTGTCACGGGAGACGGTGACCGTGGACGGCTCCACGCCGGCGGGCAAGGGGCGGGACCACACGACATCCAATGGCTCCGCCATCTTGGCCAGCGTCAGCTGGCCGTCGGCGTAGCGGAAGGCGCTGCGTGTGTACTCGGCGCTCGCCCGGGACTTCCGTTTCGACTTGAAGCGAGGGTACTTCGTTCGCTTCCCCCAGAACCCCGCGAACGCTGTCTGCAGGTGCCTGAGCGCCTGCTGGAGCGGAACGGAAGACACCTCGGCCAGGTAGGCCAACTCCTCGGTCTTCTTCCAGCCGCTGAGCAGAGTCGATGTCTCGGCGTACCCCACCCGCTCACGGCTCTCCGTCCACGCGTCAGTGCGGACGGAGAGGGCCAGGTTGTAGACCTTCCGCACGCACCCGAACGTTCGCGACAGCTCAACCGCCTGCGCGTCCGTTGGATAGAAGCGGTACTTGAACGCCCGCTTCACAGAAGTAGAAGCACCCACGCCCCGGACGCTAGGGGTGGCCACGTTCCGAACACAAGCGCAGGTCACAGCATCACGTAGCGGCACTCCGCCGCTGCGCGGCTCCGAGCCGAGGATGCGGTTTCTCCGCCGGCTGAAGCCGGGGGCTTCCGAACAAGGAGATTGGCATGAAGGTCGGAGTGCTGACGGGCGGCGGCGACTGCCCGGGGCTCAACGCGGTCATCCGGGCCGTCGTCCGCAAGGGCGTCCAGGAGTACGCGTGCGAGTTCGTCGGGTTCAAGGACGGCTGGCGCGGCGCGGTCGAGGGCGACACCGTCCCGCTCGGCATCCCCGCCGTCCGCGGCATCCTGCCGCGCGGCGGCACCATCCTCGGCTCCTCGCGGACCAACCCGTTCAAGCAGGAGAACGGGGTCCGGCAGATCAAGGAGAACCTCGCGAAGTACGAGATCGAGGCCCTCGTCGCGATCGGCGGCGAGGACACCCTGGGCGTGGCCGCGAAGCTGTACGGGGAATACGGCATCCCGTGCGTCGGCGTCCCGAAGACCATCGACAACGACCTGTCGGCCACGGACTACACCTTCGGCTTCGACACGGCGGTGGGCATCGCCACGGAGGCCATCGACCGGCTGCACACCACGGCCGAGTCGCACATGCGGGTGCTCGTCGTCGAGGTGATGGGCCGGCACGCCGGCTGGATCGCCCTGCACTCGGGGCTGGCGGGCGGCGCCAACGTCATCCTCATCCCGGAGCAGCGTTTCGACGTGGACCAGGTGTGCGCGTGGGTGACCTCCCGGTTCAAGGCGAGCTACGCGCCGATCGTGGTGGTCGCGGAGGGGGCCATGCCCCAGGACGGGGAGATGGTGCTGAAGGACGCCACCACCGACTCATTCGGGCACGTCCGGCTGTCGGGCGTGGGGGAGTGGCTGGCCAAGGAGATCGAGGCGCGGACGGGCAAGGAGGCCCGGACCACGGTGCTCGGCCACATCCAGCGCGGGGGCACGCCGAGCGCGTTCGACCGGTGGCTGGCGACGCGGTTCGGGCTGCACGCGATCGACGCCGTGCACGACGGTGACTTCGGGAAGATGGTCGCGCTGAAGGGGACGGACATCGTGCGGGTGCCGATCGCGGACGCGACGGCGAAGCTGAAGACCGTGGACCCGGCGCTGTACAAGGAAGTCGGGGTGTTCTTCGGCTGAGCCGGAGCGGGCGGGCGGGCTGTGGGTCGTAACGGCCGTAAGGTGACGAAACGACCCATGGTCCGGCTCTTCCGGTCCGACCCATCGCGCAGCACGGGAGCGAACGTGGAAATCCTGGCATTCGGGGTGCAGGGGGACGAGCAGCCGCTGATCGAGAAGGCGTTCGCGGCCGCGGGGCACCACGAGGTGCGCTGCCTGAACGTGTTCCTCACCGAGGACACCGCCCCGATCGCTGCCGGGTACGAGATCGTCTCGTCGAGCGTGAACGCGGATCTGAACGGGCGCGTGCTGCGGACCCTGGCCGGGGGCGGGACGAAGATGATCGCCCAGCGGTCCACCGGCTTCAACAACATCGACCTGGACGTGGCCCGGCAGCTCGGCATGACCGTGAGCCGGGTCTCGTACTACTCCCCCTACTCCGTCGCCGAGTTCGCCTGGACCCTGGCGATGGCCGTGAACCGGCGGATCGTCCGGGCGTCGAACCGGACACGGGACTTCGACTTCCGGCTGAACGGGCTGATGGGCCGCGACATGCGGGGCCGCACCGTGGGCGTGCTCGGCACCGGCAAGATCGGCGAGGCGTTCACCCGGATCGCGCACGGTTTCGGCATGAACCTGCTGGGCTGGGACGTCGTGCAGAACCCGGCGTGCGTGGAGCTGGGCATGAAGTACGTGGACAAGGAGGAACTGCTCACGTCCGCGGACCTGGTCAGCCTGCACGTGCCGCTGCTGGAGGCGACGCACCACATCATCGACGCGGCCGCGCTGCGGATGATGAAGGACGACGCGATCCTGGTGAACTCCGGCCGCGGCGGGCTGATCGACTCGGAGGCGCTGGTGTCGGAGCTGCGGTCCGGGCGCTTCGAGGGGGTCGGGCTGGACGTGTACGAGGCGGAGGCCGGGCTGTTCTTCCTGGACAAGTCCCTGGAGGCCGTCGAGGACGACACCCTGGCGCGCCTGATCACGTTCCCGAACGTGGTGGTCACCTCGCACCAGGCGTACTACACGCACGACGCGGTGGGCCAGATCATCGAGACGACGGTCCGGAACGTGGCGGACTACCTGGCGGGGCGGAGGTCGGAGAACACGCTGTCCCCCATGTGACGCGAGTTCGTCCGGAGTTCAGGCCGGGGCCATGTGTGCGGCGCGGGTGCATGGCCTAGATTCGGCCGCGTGGACATACCTTCCTGGGGCCGCTGGATGTTTGTGGCCTTTGCCGCGGTACAGCTCGTGTACGCCCTGCGGGCCCTGCGGCCCGCGCTTCGCTCCCGGCCCGGGCAGAGGGTGGACGCGTGGCTGGCGTTCGCGGATCCGGCGGTGGGCGCGCCGGTGTCGCTGGCGCTGGCTTTCTGGAACCTCACGGCGCTCCTGGCCGGCATGGCGGTGCTGGGCCCGATCCTGACCTGGCAGCTGGTGCGGACGATCCTGTCCCGCCGCACGAAGCCGGTCCCAGCCTGACGCCTCCCGCTGCGCGGGGCCCCTGCCCCTTCCCCCGTTCCCCGGGGCTCCGCCCCGGACCCCGTTGTGGGGGCGCCGCCCCCACACCCCTGCGCCTCAAACGCCGGCGGGGCTGATTTCTCCAGCCCCGCCGGCGTTTGAGGCGCAGGTCCGGGCAGAGCCCGGTTTCGGGGAGGGGCGGGGTGGGGGAGAAGCACCGCGCAGCGGTCCCCCGGCCGGTCGGGCCGCTGCGGGCGCTAGACCGTGGCCGTCGTCACCGTGACCAGGAGCTCGCGGAGCAGGTCGGCGCCTCGGAGGGTGAGGATCGATTCCGGGTGGAACTGGACCCCCGCGAAGGCGGAGGCGCGGAGGGCGTGGACCTCGGCCGTCCGCGGGTCGCGGGACAGCGCCACGCCCGACGCGGCCAAGCGGCCGGCCAGCTCGTCGGAACAGTGCGCCGTGTACGTGTTGTAGAAGCCCACCACCTCCTCCCTCCCGAAGAAGTCGATCCGCGTCTGCGCCCCCTGCGCCGGCTCCGCCTTGCGGATCAGCGGCAGGCCCAGTTCCGCCGCCAGGAGCTCGTGGCCCAGGCAGACGCCCAGCAGCCCGTGCCGGTGTCCCGCCAGCAGTTCGCCGGCCAGCCCGCGCAGCATCCGCATCTTCGGGTCGGCCGCGTCCGCCGGGTTCCCCGGCCCCGGGCCCAGGACGATCGGGCCGGTCCAGGTCAGGGCCGCCTCCCGCAGCCCGGGTTCGTCGTAGCGGCGTACCGTCACCTCCAGCCCCGTCACCCGCAGCACATGGGCCAGCATCGCCGTGAAGGTGTCCTCCCCGTCCACCACCAGCGCGTGGCCGACCCGGGCCGGGGGCTGGTCCTGCATCCGGAGCCAGAACGGCGCCAGGTCCTGGCGGCGCGCCGCGAGGGCCGCCTGGACCCGGGGGTCGGCCGCGAGGCCGGTCGCCCCGAACGCCGGCCGCGGGGCCGCCGGGCGGACCCCGAGCGCCGTCAGCACCCCGGCCGCCTTCGCGTGCGTCTCCGCCACCTCGCCCGCCGGGTCCGAGTGCCGGACCAGCGTGGCGCCCACCGGCACCCGCAGCGTGCCGTCCGCCGCGATGTCCGCGGTCCGGATCAGGATCGGGGAGTCCAGCGTCTGGGACCCCGAGGCGTCCACGCCCAGCAGGGCCAGCGCCCCCGCGTAGTAGCCGCGCCCGCCGGCCTCGTACCGCTCGATCACCCGGCAGGCGTTCTGCACCGGCGACCCGGTCACCGTCGCCGCGAACATCGTCTCGCGCAGCACCTCCCGTACGTCCAGCGAGGACCGGCCGCGCAGCTCGTACTCGGTGTGCGCGAGGTGCGCCATCTCCTTCAGCCGCGGCCCGACGACGACCCCGCCCCGGTCGCCGACCGTGCACATCATCTTCAGCTCCTCGTCCACGACCATGGAGAGCTCCTCGGTCTCCTTGCGGTCGCCGAGGAAGGCGAGGAGGGACTCGGCCGTCGGGCCCCCGGCCGGATAGCGGTAGGTGCCGCTGATCGGATTCATCACGACCGTGCCGCCGGACATCCGCACGTGCACCTCGGGGCTGGCCCCGACCAGCGTCCGGTCCCCGGTGTGCACGACGTACGTCCAGTACGCACCCCGCTCGCCCAGCAGCAGCCGCCGGAACAGCGCGAGCGCGTCGGCCCGCCCGAAGCCGTCGATCCGGCCCTCGTACGTGCGCCGGATGACGAAGTTCGCGCCCTCGCCGCGGCCGATCTCGTCCCGGATCACCCGCTCGACGGTCGCCGCGTACTCCTCGTCGGGGACGTCGAAGCCGCCGCCCTCGACCCGCACCGGGTGGTCCGGCAGCGCGGCCAGCGCCTCCGCGAGGGGGACCTCGTACGCCTCCTCGGCGGCCAGCACGCTCAGCGGCGTGCCGTCGTCGCGTACGTCGAACCCGCGCTCGCGGATCTGCCGGAACGGGACGAGGGCGAGGGTGGGCAGCTTTCGTACGGGCAGCTCGGCGAGGCGCCCGGCCTCGTGGACCGGGCCGATCAGCACCTCGACGATGTCGTGGTCGCGGCCGGGGGTCCGGCGGCGCAGCAGGGCGAAGGGCGGGCAGGAGTCGTCGAGCAGGCCGAGCAGGCGGCTGGGTTCCAGGCGGCTGGTATCCATGGGGCGGGCGTCCTTCTCCATCGGCGGGGTGAAGAGGAGCGGCCGGGCCCGGAAAGCACCGAAGGCCGCCCCTCGGGCGGCCTTCGCGTCGTGCGTGTCAGTGGGTACGCGCGAGAAGTGGGCCGCCGGGAGCGGGCCACCACCAGTTCTGGTTCGAGAGCGCGTACATGCCGCCGACGATAGCCCACCCGCACCCGCAGAGACACCCGTCTCACGGAGTGGGCGCCGGGCTGGACGTGACGCAAGACGCCGTAATGTGTACGAGGTGACCGTGAACGCTGAAACCCAAGCCCCCGCCGCCAAGGCGACCTGGCGAGACCTTCCCGCGGCGCAGCAGCCTTCGTACCCCGATGCCGAGGCACTGCGCGCTGTCGTCGCGGACCTCGAGTCGTATCCTCCGCTCGTTTTCGCGGGCGAGTGCGACCAGCTGCGCGCCCGTCTGGGAGCCGTCGCCAAGGGCGAGGCGTTCCTGCTGCAGGGCGGCGACTGTGCCGAGGCCTTCGACGCCGTGTCCGCCGAGCACATCCGAGCCAAGCTGAAGACGCTGCTCCAGATGAGCGCCGTCCTGACGTACGCGGCCTCCGTGCCCGTCGTCAAGGTCGGCCGCATCGCGGGCCAGTACTCCAAGCCGCGCTCCAAGGACACCGAGACCCGCGACGGCGTCACCCTGCCGACCTACCGCGGCGACTCCGTCAACGGCTTCGCCTTCACCGAAGAGGACCGGATCCCGGACCCCGAGCGGCTGAAGCGCATGTACCACGCGTCCGCGTCGACGCTGAACCTGGTGCGCGCCTTCACCACCGGTGGCTACGCCGACCTGCGCCAGGTGCACGCCTGGAACCAGGACTTCGTGAAGTCCTCCCCGTCCGGGCAGCGCTACGAGCAGCTCGCGCGGGAGATCGACAACGCGCTGAACTTCATGAAGGCGTGCGGCACCGACCCGGCCGAGTTCAAGGCCGTCGAGTTCTACGCCTCCCACGAGGCGCTGCTGCTCGACTACGAGGGCGCGCTGACCCGTACGGACTCCCGTACCGGGAAGCTGTACGACACCTCGGGCCACATGGTCTGGGTCGGTGAGCGCACCCGCCAGCTGGACCACGCGCACATCGAGTTCTGCTCGCAGATCGCCAACCCGCTCGGCATCAAGCTCGGCCCGACCACCACCGTGGACGAGGCGCTGACGTACATCGACCGCCTGGACCCCGAGCGCGAGCCGGGCCGGCTGACCTTCGTCGTCCGCATGGGCGCCGACAAGGTCCGCGACAAGCTCCCCGAGCTGGTCGAGAAGGTCACGGCCTCGGGCGCGACCGTCGCCTGGGTCACCGACCCGATGCACGGCAACACCTTCGAGGCGGCCTCCGGCCACAAGACGCGCCGATTCGACGACGTGCTCGACGAGGTCAAGGGCTTCTTCGAGGTCCACAAGGGCCTCGGCACGCACCCGGGCGGCATCCACGTCGAGCTCACCGGTGACGACGTCACCGAGTGCGTGGGCGGCGGCGACGAGATCTTCGTCGACGACCTGCACCAGCGCTACGAGACGGCCTGCGACCCGCGGCTCAACCGCAGCCAGTCCCTGGACCTGGCCTTCCTGGTCGCCGAGATGTACCGCGATCAGTAAGCACTGTCTGAATACGTAGAAACGCACAACTGTGGGGCACGGATCGATGTGATCCGTGCCCCACAGTCGTTGCCAGGGCTTTTAGGTAAGCCTCACTTTGGGTACGGTTAGGTAAGCCTCACCGAATAGGGGATGGCTGCAAAACCATTCCTGCCAGGGAGGTGAACCGCGTGTACGTCTGCTCTTGCTTCGGGATCACCGACAAGCAGGTCAAGGATCACGCGGCCGCCGGGGCCTGCACCCCCCGCCAGATCGCCTCGGTCACCAAGGCCGGCACCGACTGCGGATCCTGCGTACGCACCATCCAGGGCATCCTGGGCCGCGGGGCCTGCCCGCGCCGGGAGCTGCTGGAGAAGGGCAATGCGGCAGCCGTGCTCGCCGCCGACCCGGAGCTCGCGGAAGCCGCGTAAGGCGTGAGCCGCCAGGGTCTCGCTGTGGCTCAGCTCTCCGGCTGCTCGATCAGCTGCGCGATGTAGAGCGGCTCCCCGATGCTCTCGATGAGCTCCAGCTGGGTGTCGAGGTAGTCGATGTGGTGTTCCTCGTCCCCCAGGATCTCCTCGAAGAGGCGCGCCGAGGTCACGTCGCCCTTGCCGCGCATCACCTCGATCCCGCGCTTGAGGCGGTCGATGGCCTCGACCTCGACCTGCCGGTCCGCCTGGAACATCTCCGTCAGTGTCTGGCCGACCCGTACGTGGAAGAGCCGCTGGTAGTTCGGCAGCCCGTCCAGCATGAGGATGCGCTCGGTGATCTTGTCCGCGTGCTTCATCTCGTCGATGGACTCGGCACGGGTGTAGTTCGCGAGCTTGGTCCAACCCTTGTTGTCCTGGATCCGGTAGTGGAGCCAGTACTGGTTGATCGCCGTGAGCTCGCCGGTCAACTGCTCGTTCAGAAACTCGAGGACCTCGGGGTCGCCCTGCATCGCAGAGGCTCCTTCCAGGCAATGTCAGCTGTGTGACGGGTCTGGGGGTACCTCCCAGCCGTGGCTGGGGGAGTGCGCGCATCCTTGCACCGCCGCAGGGGGCCGTCCAGTAAGTGCCTCCTTAGTGTGAGTTGCCATGACTTGCCCGTATAGGGGCATACCTGGTCGTGACCACCCCGCCACGTCTGTCACCATGGAGGCATGGGTCAGCCGGAAAGCCGGGAATCTCCGGGAGCAGAGCAGCTGGAGCTTCCCCCGGGGCAGCGGTTGCAGCGCGGCTGGCCGGTCACCCATTACGGCCCGGTCCCCAAGTTCAAGCCGGACCGCTGGGAGTTCCGCGTCTTCGGAGCCACCGCCGACGGTGACAAGCACTGCTGGAACCACGAGGAATTCACGGCCCTGCCGTTCGAGTCGGTCGTGGCGGACCTGCACTGCGTGACGAAGTTCAGCATGCAGGGCGCCGAATGGGGCGGGGTCCTTGCCCGCGACATCCTTGCCCTGGCGCCGCCGTCGCCGCAGGTCACGCATGTCATGGTGTGGGCCGAGTACGGCTTCAGCTCCAATCTGCGGCTGGCCGACTTCGCCTCCGACCGCACCGTCTTCGCCACCCACGAGGGCGGTGAACTGCTCACCGCCGAGCACGGTTTCCCGGTGCGGCTCGTGGTCCCGCACCTGTACGCCTGGAAGGGCCCGAAGTGGGTCCGCGGCGTCGAGTACATGACCGCCGACCGCCGTGGCTTCTGGGAAGAGCGCGGCTACCACAACATCGGCGACGCCTGGCGCGAGCAGCGCTACTCGTACCAGGAGGAGCCGGGGGACGGCCCCGAGCTGTAGGGGGGTGTCCGCCCTCAGCGGTGGTACTGGTGCACGCCCGCGTGGCCCTTGCCGCGGCCGATCAGCCACTTGTCGACCGGGGTCGTGACGACGACGGCGAGCCCGAGCGAGATCGCCCGTACGATCCAGAACAGCGCGTCCGCGAGGTGCGCGTCCATCGCTCCCGGCCACAGCGCGATCACGCCGTTGTCGATCAGTTCCATGACGGTGATCGAAAGAGTGTCCGCAGCCAACGCCACCCGGATGGCCGTACGCAGGTCCACGCCGGCGGCGTGGCCGTTGCCGTGGTCGCTGTCGTGGTGTCAACGGATCGGTGGATCAGTGGAGCTCGCGCAGCTCCTTCAGCAGTGCCACGTCCGTCGCGTGCCCTTCCTTGCCGCCCGGCGTCTCGATGATCAGCGGGACGCCCTCCGTCGCGGGGTGCGTGAACAGCTCGGCGAAGGCGTCCCGGCCGATGTGGCCCTGCCCGATGTTGGCGTGGCGGTCCTTGTGGGCGCCCACGCCCTCCTTCGAGTCGTTCGCGTGGATCAGCTTCAGCCGTCCCTCGCCCACCGTGTCCACCAGCAGGTCCAGCGTCTGCTTGGCACCGCCCGGCTCCGCCAGATCGTGCCCCGCGGCGAAGATGTGGCAGGTGTCCAGGCAGATCCCGAGCTTCGGATGGTGCTCCAGCGCCTCGAAGTACGGACCGAAGTCCCAGGTCCGCGAGCACAGCGAGGAACCCTGCCCGGCCGTGGACTCCAGCAGCAGGAACGGGTCGTCGTCGTGCACCAGCTCGTCCAGCAGCGGCAGCATGTACTCCCTGACCTGCTCGTACGCCGCCTCGCGCGGGCGCCCTCCGGTCGCCGAGCCGGTGTGGACGACCACCCCGAGCGCACCGATCTCCCGGCCGCGGCGCAGCGAGTGCCGCAGCGACTCCACCGACTTCTCCACGGTCGCCTCGGTGTGCGAGCCGAAGTTGATCAGGTACGGCGCGTGCACGTACGCCGGGATCGACCCGGCCGCGCACCCGGCCCGGAACAGCTCGTCCTGCGCCGGGTTCCCGACCGGGGTGGCCCAGCCGCGGGGATTGGCCACGAAGACCTGGACGGCCTCCGCACCCATCTCCCGCGCGTACGTCAGCCCCACCGAGGCGAGCCCGCCGGCGACGGGGACGTGCCCGCCCACGGGGTTGCGCACGGCCCCGTCCATGACCCTCCGGTCCACTACTGCTACAGCCCCTTGGTCCGCAGGACGATGATGCTGCCCTCGGGGGCGTTCTGGCCGCCCGGCACCGACTGGGCGTCCACCGTGTTGCTGAAGGACAGGAACGGCCGCTCCACCTTCACCTTGAAACCGGCAGCCTCCAGCGTCCTGCGGGCCACGTCCGCCTCCTGGCCGGTCACGTTCGGCACCGGGATCTGCCGGGGGCCCTTGGACACGGTGAGCGTGACCGTGTCACCCGTCGCGGCCTGCGCTCCGGCGCCGATCGACTGGTTGGCGACCGTACCGGCCGGGAACGGCGAGTTGACCTGGTCGGCGGCCGTCTCGACCTTGAGTCCGGCGTCCTGGAGGGCGGCCCGCGCCTGGTCGAGGGGCCGTCCGGCCACGTTCGGCACCTGGACCGGCCGGCCCTTGCTGACCACGATCGCGACCGCCGTGTCGGGCGACCGCTTCTGCCCGCCTGTCGGATCGGTGGAGATCACCGAGCCCTGGGCGACGTCCTGGCTGAACGCCTGCGTGACCAGGCCGGGAGCCAGACCGCTCTTGGTCAGCTCGGCCTTCGCATCGTCCAGCGGCCTGCCCTTCAGATCGGGTACGACGACGATCTCCGGGCCGCGCGAGACCGTGAGCACCACCGCGCCGTTGCCGCGGATGCGCTTGCCGCTCGCGGGGTCGGAGTTCATCACCGTCCCGCGGTCGAAGGCGTCGCTGAACTTCCGGTCGATCCGCTTCACGCCGAGGCCGGCCGCGGACAGCTCGGACTTGGCCTGCGCCTCGGTCTTCCCGAGCAGGTTGGGGACCTTCGTGAACTGGCCGGCGTTGATGTACCAGACCCCGGTGCCCAGACCGAGCGCGAGCAGCACCCCGGCGATCACGAGCAGCGTGCCGCGCCGCGGCCTGCGCGGGGCCGGCGGCGCCGACTGGGCCGGCGTGGGCTCCGGGCGGTCCGGGAGCTCCAGCCGGGAGGTGAGGTTCACGGGCGGCTGCGCCGCGACGGGCCGCGGGATCACGCCGGTGCGGTCCTCGGTGGCGCTCCGCGTCTCGGCACGCGCCTGCGGCGGCACGGCGTCCAGCTCTCCGTCACCGAGCAGCGCGCGGGCGTCGAGGGCCAGGCCGAGCAGGGCGGCAGCGTCGGAGGGGCGCAGCTCCGGATCGCGGGCGGTGGCGTACGCGACGAGCTGGTCCAGGACGCCCGGCAGCCCCGGGACGGCGGCCGACGGCGGCGGCATGTCCTCGTGGAGGTGCTGGTAGAGCACCTGGGCGGGGGTGCCGCCGGAGTGCGGCTTGGAGCCGGTGAGCATCTCGTACAGGACGACACCGCAGGCGTAGACGTCCACGCGGGTGTCGCCGCTGCCGGTCTCGATCTGCTCGGGGGCGAGGTAGGAGACGGTGCCGAGGACGGAGCCTGTGGTGCTGGTCACCGAGTCGACGGACCGGACCAGCCCGAAGTCCGCCACCTTGACCCGGCCGTCGTCGCCGATCAGGACGTTCTCGGGCTTCATGTCACGGTGCACGAACCCGGCCCGGTGGGCGGCGCCGAGCGCGGCCAGGACGGGCTCGAGGATGTCGAGGGCAGCGCGGGGCTGGAGCGCGCCGCGCTCGCGGAGCACGTCGCGCAGGGTGCAGCCGGAGACGTACTCCATGGCGAGGTACGTGTACGGCCCGTCGGTGCCCTGGTCGAAAACGGCGACGACGTTGGGGTGCGCGAGGCGGGCCACGGACTTGGCCTCGCGGATGAACCGGTCGACGAAGCCGCCGTCGGCGGCGAGCGCCGGGTGCATCACCTTCAGTGCGAGCACACGGTCGAGGCGGGTGTCGACGGCCCGGTAGACCGTTGCCATGCCGCCGGCCGCGATGCGGGCGTCGACGCGGTAGCGGCCGTCGAGTGTCTGCCCGACGAGGGGGTCATCCAGGGTCGTATCCACCCGGCGATTCTACGAGCGTGGGTCGGAGTCCTGTCCCGGGTGGTGGTCTGTTGCAGCGCAGCTGTGACGTGTGGGCCCGGCTTCGCTGGTCAGGCGGGGTGCGGTGTCCCGCTGTGTGGGGCTTTTCTCCCCGCCCCGCCCTTCTCCCGTTCACCGGGGCAGAGCCCCGGACCCCCGCGCAGGTGCGGCGCCTCCCCCGGACTCCGTCCGGAGGGACCCCCAGGGGGCCGGCCCCCGCACCCCCGCGCCTCGAACGCCGGCGGGGCCGGAGTTTCCCCGGTCGGGGCGGGGAGAAGGCCCCGCGCAGCGGCGGAGCCTCAGAACGCCGGGCGTTCCGGGTCCAAGGTGGCGCGGCCCTCGGCCGGGGACGAGGCTTCTGCGAAGCGGCGCTGCGGGATGCGGCCCGCGCGATACGCCAGCCGCCCCGCCGATACGGCATCGCGCATGGCCGCCGCCATCAGCACAGGTGCCTGCGCCCGGGTCACCGCCGAGGCCAGCATCACCGCCGAGCAGCCCAGCTCCATCGCCAGCGCCACGTCCGACGCCGTGCCGGCTCCGGCGTCCAGGATCACCGGAACCCCCGCCCGCTCCGCGATCAGCTCGAAGTTGTGCGGGTTCCGGATGCCCATCCCCGAGCCGATCGGAGACCCCAGCGGCATGATCGCCGCACAGCCCACGTCCTCCAGCTTCCGCGCGAGCACCGGGTCGTCGTTCGTATACGGGAGCACCGTGAAGCCCTCGTCCACCAGGGTCTCCGCCGCATCCAGCAGCTCCACCCCGTCCGGCAGCAGGGTCCGCTCGTCGGCCACGACCTCGAGTTTGATCCAGTCCGTGCCCAGCGCCTCCCGCGCGAGGCGCGCCGTCAGCACCGCCTCGCCCGCCGTGAAGCACCCCGCGGTGTTGGGGAGTACGGAGATGCCCAGCCGGGTCAGCACCGACAGGACGGAACCCTGGACCGTCGGGTCCAGTCGGCGCATCGCCACCGTCGTGAGCTCCGTACCGGACGCGATCAGCGCCCGTTCCAGGATGTCCAGGCTCGGCGCCCCGCCCGTCCCCATGATCAGGCGGGACGAGAAGGTCCGGCCGCCCAGCAGGAAAGCGTCGTCTGCCATCGCGCTCAGCCTCCCTGCACGGCGGTGAGGATCTCGACCCGGTCGCCCTCGCCCACCGGCGTGAGCGGCCACTGCCCGCGCGGGACCACAGTCTCGTTGAGTGCGGCCGCGACGCCGGACGGGGCCGCGGTCAGGATGGCGACCACCGCGTCGAGGGTGGTGCCGGCCGCGACCTCGCGCGGCTCGCCGTTGACGGAGATGGTCATGCGTACGACTCCTGACGTGCAGCGCTGAAGCGGCGCGGGGTGAACGGGCGGGCGATCTCCGGGAGCGCACCGGTGGTCAGCAGCTCCGCCATCACGTCGCCGGTGAGCGGGGTCAGCAGCACCCCGTTGCGGTAGTGCCCGGTGGCCAGGTGCAGACCGGGCAGTTCGGTCGGGCCGAGCAGCGGGGCGTTGTCCGGAGAGCCGGGCCGCAGCCCCGCGCAGGTCTCGGTCAGCGGCAGTTCGGTGATGCCGGGCACCAACTCATGGGCGTCGCGCAGGAGTTCGTACACGCCGCCCGCGGTGACCGTGGTGTCCCAGCCGAGTTCCTCGCTGGTGGCGCCGATGACGAGCTCGCCGTTCTCGCGCGGCACCAGGTACACGTGGCTGCCGCGGACCACCGCCCGTACCGTCCGCGACAGGAACGGCGCGTACGCCGCAGGCACCGCGAGCCGCAGCACCTGGCCCTTGACCGGCCGTACGGGAGGCAGCACGTCCGCCGGTACGCCGGCCAGCCGGCCGCTGAGCGAGCCCGCGGCCAGCACCACCTGGTCGGCGCGCAGCTCCGTACCGTCGTCCAGCAGTGCGCCGGTGGCCCGGTCGGCGGTGGTGAGCAGCCGCTCCGCGTTCGCCCGGCGGATCTCCACGCCGGCGCCCTCGCAGGCTGCCAGCAGTGCGGCCGCCAGCCGGCGCGGGTCGACCTGGTGGTCGCCGTCCACGCGCAGGCCGCCGCGTACGCCCGGGGCCAGCATCGGCTCCAGGCGGCGGCACTCGCGGCCGGTGAGCCACTCGGACTCCAGGCCGCAGCGCCGCTGCAGGGCGTGCAGCTCGCGCAGGTGGAGCCGGTCGTCGGCGTCGAGGGCCACGGCGAGCGTGCCGCAGGCGCGGTAGCCGATGTCCGTCCCGCCGCTGGCGTCGGCCAGCTCGGCGGCGAACTCCGGGTAGCGGGCGGCGGAGGCGAGATTGAGGCCCAGCAGGGTCTCCTCGCCGTAGTGCAGCTCGGTGACGGCGGCGAGCATGCCGGCCGCGACCTGTGCGGCGCCGCCGCCGGGTGCCGGATCGGCGAGCACGGTCCGCAACCCGCGCCGGGCCGCCCGCCAGGCGGTGACGAGGCCGATGATTCCGCCCCCGATGACGAGGACGTCGGATCCCCTGGCGGATCCCTTCCGAGATGAGTGCATGGGCGTCCAGCCCCTCCCTTCGCCGGCATGACCCGGATCAGGTTCGTACGGTCGGAGGCCGTCCAGCCTCCCTCTCAGCCCGGTACGCCCGGACTCCCGCGATAGGTACGACGGCCAGACTAACCGTTCCTATTCGGCGAGCGGGAGCGAGTCGTAGACCTGCTCCCGCTCGCTGCGCTCGTCCCGGACGGTGTCGGATGGGCTGGGTTGCCGTGTTCGCGTCCCCGTCGGGTTCACCGTTCCGGGCGGTGGTCCGGTGCGGGCGGACGGCTCCCGTCCGGGGTTGCGGGGCGCGGCCTGGGCGGTCCGATGCCCCACGCGATCACTCCGGTCGCGTGGGGGCGGCGCCTCCGTCGCCTTGCCCTGTGGACAATGCCGCCGAACCCACAACACCCACCCCTGTCCGGTCGGCGCCATCGGTCAGATCGACGAACCAACCGACAACAGGTCACCCGGACGGCCCAGGAGCGCCCGTTCCGCGGTTCTGGCGGAGTGCCGTTACTGACGGAGTGTCAGATCGCTAGGCTGGGCGGTGTGAGCGAGCAGACGGAACAGACACAGAGCGGCGGCGTCGTCATCGTCGGCGCCGGAATGGCCGGGGTGCAGACCGCGGTCGCGCTGCGGGAGCAGGGCTGGAGCGGCCCCGTGACCCTGCTGGGCGCCGAGCCCCACCAGCCGTACGACCGGCCCCCACTGTCCAAGGCGGTGCTGCTCGGCAAGGCCGAGGACTCCGCCTTCGACGTGGACTTCGAGGGGCTGGGCATCGAGCTCCGGCTCGGGGTGGAGGTCACGGGGCTGCGGGCCGCCGAGCGCGAGCTGGACACCGAGGCGGGACCGGTCCCGTACGAGGTGCTCGTCCTGGCGACCGGCGCCGAACCGCTGACCCTGCCCGGGTCCGAGGGCGTCCAGGGCGTGCACCTGCTGCGCACCCTGGACGACGCGGCCCGGCTGCGCCCGGTGCTGGCCCAGGCGCCGGCGACCGTGGTCGTCGGGGCGGGCTGGATCGGCGCCGAGTTCGCCACCGCGGCGCGCGAGGCGGGCTGCGCGGTGACCGTGGTCGAGGCGGCGGACCGGGTGCTGGCCGGGGCGCTGCCGGCGGAGGTCGCGGCCCCGATGGCCCGCTGGTACGAGGAGGCCGGGGCCGCCCTGCTGACCGGCGCCAAGGTGGCCTCGGTGGAGTCCGGGCGGGTGCTGCTCGCGGACGGCCGGGAGCTGCCGGCCGGCGCGGTGGTCGTGGGCATCGGGGCCCGGCCCGCCACCCGGTGGCTGGCGGACTCGGGGGTCGGGCTCGGGCCGGACGGCTCGGTCACGGCGGACGCGTACCTGCGGACCTCCCTGCCCGGGGTGTACGCGGTCGGCGACTGCGCGTCGTTCCCGTCGGGGCGCTACGGGGCGCGGCTGCTGGTGCACCACTGGGACAACGCCCTGCAGGGGCCGCGCGTGGTCGCGGCGAACATCGTGGCGGGGGCTGCGGTGCAGGTCTACGACCCGGTGCCGTACTTCTGGTCGGAGCAGTTCGGGCGCTTCGTGCAGTACGCGGGACACCACGCGGGGGCGGACGAGCTGATGTGGCGCGGGGACCCCGCCGAGGCGGCGTGGTCGGTGTGCTGGCTCCGGGCCGGGGCGTTGGTCGCGGTCCTGGCGGTGGGCCGGCCGCGGGATCTGGCGCAGGGGCGGAAGCTGATCGAGACGGGGGCCCCGGTGGATCCGGCCAAGGTCGCCGATCCCGCGGTCCCGCTGAAATCGGCGCTGGTCTAGCACGGTACGAGCCGGGTGCGGAGGGGGTCCGGGGACCCGGACGGGTCGGCTCGGGTACCGGGTGTCGGTCCGAGGTGGCAGGCTTGTGCCCGTGACCGAGATTGACGCAAAGATCGATGCCCTTGTCCCCGCCTGGCTGTACGTCCCCGACATCGCCGAGATGCTCGACATCGAAGTGACCCGGGTCCGCCAGCTGGTCAAGGAAGGTCAGCTGATCGCCGTACGCCGGGGCGAGAACCGTTCGCTCCAGGTGCCCGCCCCCTTCATCGACGGCGACAAGATCGTCAAGGGCCTGGTCGGCCTGCTGACCGTGCTCCGCGACGACGGCTTCTCCGACGAGGAGATCCTGGAGTGGCTGTTCACCCCGGACCCGACCCTGCCCGGCACCCCCGTCCAGGCGCTGAGCGAGAATCGCGGCACGGAGGTGAAGCGCCGCGCTCAGGCGCTCGCCCTCTGACCCGAGCGACCCGAGCCCCGGGCCGCCGGAGCGCCGGAGCACCCCGGCGGCCCGGGTGATCCGAGCCGCCTGATCCATCCGCGGTGCACGGGCCCTGGACGGCCCGTGCACCGCTTCCACCCCGGGGGTACCCATGTCCGCGAACGCCCAGCTGTCCGATGCCCGGCTCTACCTGTGCACGGACGCCCGCAAGCGGCAGGGGGACCTCCCCGAGTTCCTCGACGCGGTCCTGGCCGGGGGCGTGGACATCGTCCAGCTCCGGGACAAGGGCATGGAGGCGGGCGAGGAGCTCGAACACCTCCAGGTGTTCGCCGACGCCGCCCGCCGGCACGGCAGGCTCCTCGCGGTGAACGACCGCGCCGACGTCGCCCACGCCATCGGCTCCGACGTCCTGCACCTGGGTCAGGGCGACATCCCCGTGCCCGCCGCCCGCGCGATCCTCGGCGACGGGGTGCTCTTCGGCCGGTCCTGCCACGCCGAGTCCGAGGTCGACGTCGCCGTCGCCGAGCCGGGCGTGGACTACTTCTGCACCGGCCCCTGCTGGCCCACCCCCACCAAGCCCGGCCGGTACGCCCCCGGCCTCGGGCTGGTCCGGTACGCGGCCTCGTTGGCGCAGGCCCGCCCCTGGTTCGCCATCGGCGGCATCGAGGCAGGCAACCTCGACGAGGTCCTCGACGCCGGAGCCACCCGCATCGTGGTCGTCCGCGCCCTCACCGAGGCCTCCGACCCGGGTGCGGCCGCCGCCGATCTGGCCAAGCGGGTCCGGGAGCGCGTCTGCGCGTAGCCGTCCGCGCGTAGGCGGAAGCCATACGTGTCGACATGCGCGTCCGTAGAGGTGTCCAAAAACGTGTCCAAAAGGCGGACACGGCTTCGGTGACCGCGAAGGCGCGTCTAACCTGCCCGTATGGCTCTTGGTACCGCTTCCACCCGTACGGACCGTGCACGCACGGTCCGTGACCTGCTGGCGTCCGGGAGCCCGTCGTACTCCTTCGAGTTCTGGGCCCCCAAGACGGAGAAGGGCGAGCGCAACCTCTGGAACGCGCTGCGCCGGATCGAGGCGGTGGGCCCGAGCTTCGTCTCCGTGACCTACGGGGCCGGCGGCTCCACCCGCGGCGGTACCGTCAAGGCCACCCAGCAGATCGCCGCCGACACCACCCTGACCCCCGTCGCGCACCTCACCGCGGTCGACCACTCCATCGCCGAGCTGCGCAATGTGATCGGTCAGTTCGCCGACGCCGGCATCCGCAACATGCTCGCCGTGCGCGGCGACCCGCCGGGCGACCCCATGGGCCCGTGGGTGGCGCACCCCGAGGGCGTGCACTACGCCGCCGACCTGGTCCGGCTGCTCAAGGAGTCAGGCGACTTCTGCGTGGGCGTCGCGGCCTTCCCCGAGATGCACCCGCGCTCGGCGGACTGGGACACGGACATCCATCACTTCGTGGACAAGTGTCGCGCCGGCGCCGACTATGCGATCACCCAGATGTTCTTCGATCCGGAGAATTATCAGCGGCTGCGCGACAGCGCCGAGAAGGCGGGCTGCGAGACCCCGATCATCCCCGAGGTCATGCCTGTTGTGGGCATCAAGCAGCTCGACCGGTTGCCACAACTCAGTAACGCAGTCTTCCCCGCAGCCGTGAAAGAGCGCATGCTCGCCGTCAAGGACGATCCGGCCGCTGTACGCTCCATTGGGATTGAGTTCGCCACGGAGTTCTGCGCGCGGCTGCTGTCCGAGGGTGTACCGGGGCTGCACTTCATCACGCTGAACAATTCCACGGCGACTCTCGAGATCTACGAGAACCTGGGCCTGCACCAGCGGGCCTGATCGGCCGGCTCCCGTTTTCCTGGGCGGGGCGGCCGTACCGAGAGGTGCCACGCATGGGAATGACGGTCCTCTACATCGCGTTCGGTTTCGTCGCGCTGTGGCTGCTTGCCGAGGTCCTGATGCAGTACAAGGCCCGGCTGCGCTGGCGCCTGCTCGCGTTCGCCGGGTTCCTCGGGGTGGTTGCCGGAGTCGTGCTGCCGTCGGTGCTCGTCATCGGCGTCGGCGCGGCCGCGTTCGCCCTGGGCCAGACCCTGGTGACGCTCTCCTTCCGCAAGGGCTTCGAGGCCGGCTGGGCGCTGCGCCGGGGCGGCGAGCCCGTACGGCAGAACCGGCGCCGCCGGGCGGGCAGTCCGCGCCCCGAGCCCGCGCTGCAGGTGACCGGGCTGGAGTACGGGTCCGACGGGACGGCCGTGGACGCCGACACGCCCGACGCGTCCGGCAAGGAGCAGCCGGAGCCGCAGTTCCATGCCGCGACCGAGGAGTTCTACAGCCCGGAGCCGCTGCCCGAGGACACCGGGTCGTACGGGATACAGAGCTTCGCGCCCACCGCCGACGCGGGGCAGACGGCGGCGTTCGCCTCGCCGTACTCCACGGCCGAGCAGGACGCCCACCAGTACGCGGCGTACTACGACGGGCAGGCCTACGAGCCGCAGACCCAGGGCGGCTACGACTACTCCGCGGGCTACCCGACCGGCGGCGAACAGCAGGTCTACGCCGCCTACTCCGACCCGTACATCGGCACCGGCGGGGCCGTCATCCCGCAACAGCCGTACGACTACACCCCGTACGCCGGCTACTCCGCCGACCCGTACGCGAGCGCGGGCGGGCAGCAGCAGTACTCCATGGACACCCCGCCGGGCGGGGTGTGGGTGCCGCAGCAGCGGTCCACCGACGGGGCCGCCCATCCCTACCCGGGGGACGAGCAGCAGCCGTACCCGCAGCAACAGCCGCAGGAGTACCCGTACCAGGGCTCCGGCGAGTACGAGCAGTACCGCTACTGAGGCCGTGAGGCCGAAGAGGCCGCGCAGGCCGTGAAGCAGGGCGAGCGCCCCCGGGGTCCCTTCCCCGGGGGCGTCCGTGTCACTGGGATCCGCGGAACTCCGCGCCCTCCACGATGAGTCCGGCCACCAGGGCCCCGGTCATCCCGGCGTGCGCCAGCCCGCCGCCGGGGTGCGCCCAGCCACCCGCGAGGAACAGCCCCGGCAGGGCAGTGGTGTTGGCGGGGTAGAGCATCCGGCCGCCGGCTCCGGCGAGGGCGGGCGGCGGCACCGCTCCGCCCTGCGCGCCGGTGGCCGCCTCGACGTCCGCGGGCGTACGCGTCTGCGTCCACAGCAGCCGCTCGCGCAGCCCGGGCACGGCCCGGGCGGCCAGGTCCAGCAGCTCCTCCACGCGCGGCGCAGAGGCACCCTCAGGGCCGCAGACGGCGCTCACGGTGACCGCCTCGTGGTCCGCGTCGGGCCGGACGGCCGGGTCGTCGGGGCGCAGCACCGTCAGCTGGGCGGCGGGGGAGTGGACCAGAGTGCGGTGGACGGTGTCCGCGGGGCGGGCGCCGCGCAGCGCGAGCAGCACGGTCAGCCGGCCGGCCACCCCCGGTCCGCGGGCCGGGGCGCCGCCGGCCGGCAGCGGGGTCCCCAGCTGTCGCGGGTCGACCCCGCAGACCACGAGGTCGGCGGCGGCCTCGGAGCCGTCGGCCAGCAGCAGCCCGGCCGCCCGGCCGTCCCGCTCCAGGACCTCCCGGACCGGCGCATCGAAGACGAAGGCGACCTTCCGCTCGCGGCAGCGCTCGTACAGGGCGGTGGCCAGCTCCCGCATCCCGCCGCGCACGTACCAGCTGCCGAAGGTCTGCTCCATGTACGGGAGCACGGCCGCCGCGGCGGGCGCGGTGGCGGGGTCGATCCCGTACGCACGCACCCGGGCGGCCAGCAGCTCGCCGAGCTCCCCGCCCAGCTCGCGCCCGGCCACCTCGGCGAGGGTCGGCGGGCGGCGGCGCAGCAGGCCGCTCTTGCGGAGCGCGGGGTACGGATCGCCGCCCAGCACCTGCCAGTCGGGGCGCAGCGGCTCCTCCAGCAGGGGGCGGCGGGTCGCATTCCAGGCGTCCCGGGCGCGGCCCAGGACCCCGTTCCAGCGGTCCCCGGCGCCCGCGCCGAAGGCCTGGTCGAGGACGGCGGCGGCGCCGCCGCGCGAGCCGCCCGGGAGGGTGACCGCTGTCCCGTCGGCCAGGACGTGCCGGACGGCCGGGTCGACCTGGACGAGCTCGACGCAGTCCTCCAGGGGCCGCTTGCCGGTCTTGACGAACAGGTCGCGGTAGACGGCGGGCAGGTGCAGCAGCCCGGGCCCGGTGTCGAAGACGAAACCGTCGCGCTCGTACCGGCCGACGGAGCCGCCGTACGCGGACCCGCGCTCGTACACCGTCACCTGGTGCCCTGCCACGGCCAGCCGGGCCGCCGTAGCCATCGCGCCCATGCCGGCGCCGATCACCGCAATTCGTGCCATGCGGATGACCCTACCGAGCGGGATCGCGGGAGGTCAGCGGGGTGGCACCGCGGCCCGCGGGGCCGCCTCGCGCTCCTCGGCGGCGAGCCTTTTCTCCTCGCGGCGCTGGGCCCGGCGGCGCAGGAAGCGGCGGATCCGGCTCCACAGGAACACGAGTATGGCCAGACCTGCGGCCAGCAGGACGGCCGCGATGATCGCGGCGGCCTGGGGATTGAACATGGCGAAGGTGACGATGCCGGCCACGCCCAGGTCCTCGGCGGTGCTCAGCGCGATGTTGCTGAACGGCTCCGGCGAGGTGTTGACGGCCATGCGGGTGCCGGCCTTGACGAAATGGCTGGCCAGCGCGGTGGAACCGCCGATCGCGCCGGCGGTGATGTCGGAGAGCGAGCCGCTCTGGCCGGCCAGCAGGGCGCCGACCACGGCACCGGCCACCGGGCGGATCACGGTGTGCACCGTGTCCCAGAGCGAGTCCACGTACGGGATCTTGTCGGCGCCGGCCTCGCAGAGGAACAGCACACCGGCGACGATGAGCACGTCGGTGCGCTGGAGGGACGCGGGGACCTCGTCGGTCAGTCCGGTCGCGCCGAAGATGCCGAGCAGGAGGACCACGGCGTAGGCGTTGATCCCACTGGCCCAGCCGCTGGTGAAGACCAGGGGGAGCACACTCACCGGGTCATCATGCCGCAGGATCGCGCCGCGGGAGGGGCGATCCGGGAGTCAGGCCGACGGGGCGGACCGGCGGGGCAGAGCGGTGAGGGGACGGTCGCCGTGCGGCGGCCGTCCCCTCACCCGTGTCTGCGGGGGGCCTACTGCCCCTGCTCGTCGCGGCGGCGCTGCCACCGCTCCTCGATGCGGGTCATCATCGACCGACGCTGTCGGTTGCGGCCGTGGGCCGAACCGTCTGCACTGCCGGAGACGGGCTGCTCGCCAGGCTTGGGTGCCTTGCGCCAACCGGTGACCACGAGGACCGTACAGCCGAGCATGACGAGGAATCCCACCACGCTGACCCAGAGTACGTTCGGAATGATCACACCGGTCATGAGGAGCGCGATACCCACCACAATGCCTGCGACTGCCTGGTAGACCCGTCGCCGGGTGTACGTACGCAGTCCGCTTCCCTCAAGCGCTGTCGCGAACTTGGGATCTTCGGCGTACAGCGCTCGCTCCATCTGCTCGAGCATTCGCTGCTCGTGCTCCGAGAGCGGCACGGGAGTCCTCCTCATCCGTCGGTCGCGGGGGGTAGCGACCAGGGGTCCCCTTCAGGATAGGCGGGGAATCGCCCCCGTGATACCCGCCCTCTACGCGAGGTTCCAAAACGCTGCCCGGAGAAGGCACCGCCCGAAAAGGCGCTGCCTGAGCGAAACCCTGCGCGAAACCGTACCGCCGGGTGGACGGTCATTGAGGCGCTTATTCCCCAACGGCCGGTCCACCATGCCGGTCACTGTGCACGATCATACGGGGCCGATCGCCGGATCGGAGGGTGTCCGGCGTACTCCGTGAGCGGAAGCTCCGCAGATCAGGCGCGCTTCTCGCCCAGAACGTGCAGTTGGGTCGCGACCGCGTGGAAGGCCGGCAGCTCGGCGGCCGCCTCCTCCAGGCGCAGCAGTGCCTCGACCGCGCCCGGCTCGGTGTCCACCAGGACGCCGGGGACGAGGTCGGCGAAGACGCGGACTCCGTGGACCGAGCCGACCTCCAGGCCGGCCCCGCCGACCAGCTCGGTGAGCTGCTCGGCGGTGAAGCGGCGCGGTACCGGGTCGCCCGCGCCCCAGCGGCCGGCCGGGTCGGTGAGCGCCGTACGGGCCTCGGTGAAGTGGCCGGCGAGGGCACGGGCCAGCACGGCCCCGCCGAGGCCGGCGCCCAGCAGGCTGAGCGTGCCGCCGGGGCGCAGGGCGGCGACCGCGTTGGCCACGCCCTCGGCCGGGTCGTCCACGTACTCGAGCACGCCGTGGCAGAGCACCACGTCGTACGCGTCGCGCTCGACGACGTCCAGCAGGCCCTGGGCATCGCCCTGCACCCCGCGCACCAGGTCGGCGACACCGGCCTCGGCGACGCGGCGCTCCAGCCCGAACAGCGCGTTCGGGCTGGGGTCCACCACGGTCACCCGGTGGCCCAGCCGGGCCACCGGCACGGCGAACTTGCCGGTGCCGCCGCCGGTGTCCAGCACGTCCAGCACGTCCCGCCCGGTCGCCTTCACCCGGCGGTCGAGCGCCTCCTTGAGGACCTCCCACACCACGGCGGTGCGGAGGGAGGCACGGGGGCGGGAAGTGTCCGACACGGCTGATGGCTCCTCGGCGCGACAGGGGTGGAGAGATGCGAACCCCACCCTATTGCCTGGCGCATGTCCCGCAGGTCACCCCGGGCGGCTCAGCCCGCGTCCGGAGGCTCCGGAGGCTCGGGACGGGGCTGCGGCAGCGTCGGGGCCGCCGGCTGGAGGGCGAGCATCCGCTCCACCAGCCGCAGGAACATCGCCACGGCACGCACCAGATCGTCCGCGTCCCGGACCGACGCCGCATCCCGTATCCCCGCCTCGGCCCGCGCCCGGCGGTCGGCACCGGAGGCGAACAGTGCGCTCCACTCCGTCAGCTCCGGTGCTATCTCCGGCAGTACCTCCCACGCGCTGCGGATCCGGGGCCGGCGCCGCGCGCCGACCGGCTCCGGCCGCCCGCGCGCGGCGAGCACGGCCGCGGCGGTGCGCAGCGCGGCGAGGTGGGCGGTGGCGTACCGCTCGTTGGGCCGGGTCAGCCGGGCGGCCTCGGCCAGGCCGGTGCGGGCCTTGGCGAGCAGATCGAGCGCGGCCCTGGGACATCCCCACGGCGGAGCCGGAGGGGAGGGAGCTGCCGACCTGCGCGGGACGGGGTGGACAGGGGACGGGGACGGTGTGGCCATGACGAACCTCCTGTCGTTGCGTACTGCTGTGTCTGTGTTTGTGCGTGCATCCATCGTGACGGCCACCACTGACAATCGCCCTGACCTGCTGTTTTGCCCGGTCTGTCCGGTCAACTGCCCCCCTGTGCCCATGTGGTGCACGTAAAGGTGCTAGTTTTTGAACTGACCGGTCAGTTCAAAAGAAGGGGGACGGCGTGGACAGCCCGCACGGTGCGGCCGTCAAAGCCGAGAACTTCGGACTCAAGGGCCCGCGCGGCTGGGTGTTCCGGGGGGTGGCCCTCGACGCGGAGCCCGGCTCGCTCATCGCGGTCGAAGGTCCCTCCGGCAGCGGGCGGACCTGCCTGCTCCTCGCCCTCACCGGACGCATGAAGGCCACCGAGGGCCACGCCGGGATCGCCGGCCACCGACTGCCGAAGCACATGACCGCGGTCCGCCGGATCGCCGCCCTCGGCCCGGTCACCGGGGTCAACGAGCTCGACCAGTCCCTCACCGTCGCCGAGCAGTTGCGCGAGGGCGCACTGCTCCAGCGCCGCTACGAGGGCCCCGTGCGCGCCCTGCTCCGCCCGCGCGGCGAGCGCCGCGCCGGCGCACAGGCCCGGATCGACGCCGCCCTGGCCGCCGCCGGGCTGGACCTCGCCATGCTGCCCAAGGGCCCGCGCACCTCCATACGGGACCTGGAGCGCCTGGAGGCGGTCCGGCTGTCCGTGGCCATCGCCCTGCTGGGCTCGCCGCGGCTGCTGGCCCTCGACGACCTGGACCTCAAGCTCTCGGACGCCGAACGCGCCGAGGCCTGGACCCTGCTCCGCTCGATCGCCGCCCGCGGGACCACCGTCCTCGCGGTGTGCAGCGACGCACCGGACGACGTGACGGTCCTGCGCACGGGAGCCGTGGAGGCCGAGGCAGAGGACAAGGCCGAGGACAAGGCCGATACCGACGCCGCAGCGTCCGGCACCGACGAGAACTCCGCAGACACCGGCAAGACCGACGACACCGACGACATCGACGACGACACGAAGGGAACGGACGATGCGCTCGCCGAAGCTCGCCGCGCTTGAGCTGAAGCGGTTCGGGCGGGGGAAGCTGCCCGTGGCCGCTCTCGTCGCGCTGCTCCTGCTGCCGCTGCTGTACGGCGCGCTGTACCTGTGCTCCTTCTGGGACCCGTACAAGAACCTGAACAAGGTGCCCGTCGCTCTCGTCAACTCCGACAAGGGCGCCACCGTCGACGGCAAACACGTCGACGCCGGCGGCGAGATCGCCAGGAAGCTCCACGACAGCAAGACCTTCGACTGGCGCGAGGTCAGCGCCGAAGAGGCGGCCGAGGGAGTGGAGAAGGGGACGTACTACCTCTCCCTCACCATGCCCGCCGACTTCAGCACGAAGATCGCCTCCAGTGCGGGTGAAGACCCCACCGCCGGCGCCCTGCAGGTCCGTACGAACGACGCGAACAACTACATCGTCGGGTCGATCTCGCGCACCGTCTTCTCCGAGGTCCGCTCCGCGGCGTCCACCAACGCCTCCCGCGGCTTCCTCGACAAGATCTTCGTCTCCTTCTCCGACCTCCACGACAAGACCGCCGAGGCCGCCGACGGAGCCGACCAGCTCAAGGACGGAGCCGGCAAGGCCCAGCAGGGGGCCAAGGACCTCGCCGACGGGCTGGACACGGCGAAGGAGAAGAACGGCGAGCTGACCGGCGGGCTGACGAAGCTCAACACGGCCGCGGGCAAGCTGGAGACCGGTACGAAGGACCTCGCCGCCGGCACCCAGCAGGTCGCGGACAAGATCAACGGCACCGCCTCCCAGGTCCGCCCCTACCTGGACAACCCCAAGCAGCTCGCCGACACCGCGCTGCTCGTCGCGGACACCGCCCGGGTCGTCAACAACCACCTCGAAACCTTCAGCAAGAAGGCCCCCGCCGCAGCCAAGGTCAGCAAGCAGGCCGCCGCCCTGGCCGCCGACACGTACACCCGCACCTGCACGGGCGCTGCCGCCAAGCCCCTGCCGGCCACCTGCGCCGACATGAAGAAGCTGAAGGACGCCACCGCCGAGGCCGCCCAGCTCACCGGCGACGTCGACACCCTGGTCAAGGACTCGGGCGGCGATCTGGCCGACCTGCGCAAGCAGCTCACCGACCTGGAGAAGCAGGCCCGCAAGCTCGCCGAGGGTGCGCCCTCCCTCTCCGGCAAGCTCGACCAGGCCGTCGCCGACGCCAACGCCCTCAACACCGGCGCCCACAAGGTCGCCACCGGCATGGCCCAGCTGCACACCGGCCTGGGCAAGGCCGCCGACGGCTCCGAAGCCCTCGGCGACGGCGTCGGCAAGCTCGGCGACGGAGCCCACCGCCTCGACGGCGGCATGTACAAGCTCGTCGACGGCACCGGCGAACTCGCCGGCGGCCTGCACGACGGAGTCGGCAAGATCCCGGACTACGACCAGCAGCAGCGCGACGCCCGCACCCAGGTCATGGCCGACCCGGTGAAGCTCGCCAACCAGTCCCTGCACAAGGCGCCCAACTACGGCACCGGCTTCGCTCCGTACTTCATCCCGCTCTCCCTCTGGGTCGGCGCGATGGTCGCCTACATGCTCATCGCACCGCTGAACCGGCGCGCCCTGGCCGCCGGCGCCTCGCCCTGGCGGATCGCGTTCGCCGGCTGGCTGCCCGTGGTGGGCATCGGCGTTCTGCAGGTGCTCGCACTGATGTCCGTACTCCACTGGGCCCTCGGCCTGGAAATGGCACACCCCGCGTTGGCCATCGGCTTCCTCGCGCTGGCCACCGGCTGCTTCGCGGCGATGGTCCAGTGGCTCAACGCGAAGTTCGGGGCGGCCGGGCGGATCCTGGTCCTCGTCGTGCTGATGCTGCAGCTGACCTCGGCGGGCGGTACGTACCCCGTTGAGACCAGTCCCGCCTTCTTCAACTGGATCCACCCGTACCTGCCGATGACGTACATCGTCGAGGGGCTGCGCCGCCTCATCTCCGGCGGCGACCTCACCCGGGTCTGGGTGGGCTGCGCGGTCCTGGTTGCCTTCACGGCGGGCTCCCTGCTCCTCACCTCGCTCGCCGCCCGCGGCAAGCAGGTGTGGACGATGGACCGCCTGCACCCGGAACTGAGCCTGTAGAGATCGGTTGACCTGTGAGAATCAGCGCCATGGACACCAGCAGCACCGGTACCGGCGGCGGCGGCCGCCGGCAGGCGACGCGCCAGAAGCTCTACGAGGCGGCCGTCACGCTCATCGCCGAACAGGGATTCTCCGCGACCACGGTCGACGAGATCGCCGAGCGGGCGGGGGTCGCGAAGGGCACCGTCTACTACAACTTCGCGAGCAAGAACGAACTCTTCGAGGAGCTGCTGCGCCACGGCGTCGGCCTGCTGACGGCCTCACTGCGCACCGCGGCCGAGGAGACGGAGCAGCGGGGCGGCAGCCGGGTCGAGGCACTCGACGCGATGATCCGGGCCGGCCTCGTCTTCATCGACCGGTACCCGGCCTTCACCCAGCTGTACGTCGCCGAACTGTGGCGGACGAACCGGGCGTGGCAGTCCACGCTGATGGTGGTCCGGCAGGAGGCGGTGGCCGTCGTGGAGACGGTGCTGCGGGAGGGTGTGGAGCGGGGGGAGCTCAGCGCGGAGATCGACGTGCCGCTGACGGCTGCCGCGATGGTGGGCATGGTGCTGGTGGCTGCGCTGGACTGGCAGTCGTTCCAGAGCGAGCGGTCGCTGGACGACGTGCACTCGGCGCTGTCGCTGCTGCTGCGGGGCCGGGTCAGCGGGAACCGCTGAGAGGCTGCGTCATGACCCCCGATCGGCGGTGCCGTGGTGGGGCGGGACGGCGTAGAACTGGTGGCGCCACCGCCGCCTGAGTACGTGTACCTAGGTGCGGAAATGAGTACGCGGGCGGATGGGCCCCCACCTGCGCGGACGCCAGACTGGGGACAACGGACAGGGACCCGGTCCGGACCGCCGACACGGGGCGGCCGGTGCGGGCCGGGTACCTTCGCCGTGAGCGGGGGCGTAACGCAGCGCGGCGGGGCTCGGGGGGATCGAGCCTCGCCGCGCTGTCGCCGTTGCGGGGAGAAGCCGCCCGCAGGGCCTCCCCCTCCGCCTCAGCTCCGGCCGCGGAGGGGCAGGCGGGAGAGGAGGGCCGAGGCCCGGGTCAGTCCGGGTGTGGCGCGGGCCTTCAACGACGACCAGTGGGCCGATGCCGCCCAGCGGAGGCGGACCGCCGAGCGGGGGAGCAGCAGCGCGCGCAGGCGCGACCCGCGGCTCACCGAGCCGAGGAGGGCCGCCCGGGCCAGCAGGACGTCCGCCGTCAGGGTCTCGTACGAGACCTCCGCGCCGGGCGGGGCGTACAGCGCCTGCTCCACCGCCCCCGCAACCCGGTGCACCGCATCCGCCGCGTCCTGCTCCAGCCGGCCCAGTACCACCACACGGCCCGCGGCCCGGCGCGGCGACAGGGCCTCGTCGGGCGCGATGCCCACGTCCCACGCCGCGTCGCCCAGCTCCTCCCAGGCCGCCAGAACAGCCCCGCCCGACAGGCGGCGTGCGCGGACCCGCCTGCGCCACAGCAGGGGGAGCAGGGGGAGGGCCAGCACGACCAGCAGGGACAGGGTCCACGTCAGGACCGTGGTCAGCGACGGGCCGCTGCCGTCCGGACCCGCGTTCTGCTGCGCCGCCGCAGCCCCGCACTCGCCCAGCTTCTTCAGCTCCGGCGGGCAGTCCTCGGCCTTGGACGGCGCCGCCGACGGCTGCGTCGGGCCCTGCGAGGGCAGCGCCGTCGGCGCGGACGGCTGGGCCGCCGGGGTGTCGGCCCGGGAGTAGTCCGGGATCGTGATGCCCTGCCGCGGCGTCGGCTCGAACCGGGTCCAGCCCACGCCCTCGAAGTACAGCTCGGGCCACGCGTGCGCGTCCCGCATCGACACGTTCACGCTGCCGTCCGACTGCTTCTCGCCGGGCGTGAACCCCACGGCGACCCGCGCCGGGATACCGAGCGAGCGCGACATCGCCGCCATCGAGAACGCGAAGTGGATGCAGAACCCCTCCTTGTCCGCGAGGAACCGGGCGATGGCCTGCGGCCCCGTACCCGAGGCCACCTTCGTGTCGTAGCGGAATCCACCGTTCACGGCGAAGTAGTCCTGCAGCTTCACCGCCCGCGTGTAGTCGTCCTTCGAACCCTTCGTGACCTGGCGGGCCGTATCGGCGACCACGGCAGGCAGATTGTCCGGAAGCTTCGTGTACTCGGCCTTGATCGCCGGATTCGCCTCCGGCGCCGCCTGCAGCTCCACCGCCGTCGGCCGCAGCAGCAGGCTGCGCACCGTGTACATGGCGCCCTGCACGTTCTGGAACTTGTCCTTGCCCAGCTGGTCCCCGACCAGGGTCCGGCCGGCCGGCTCGAACCGCCACTTGCCGGGGATGTCCACGCCCGTCGCCGGGTACGGCATCGGCAGGTAGCGCTGCGCGTACGTGTCCGCCGCCGAGATGCTCGTCCGTACCTCGGTCCCGGTCGCCCGGACCTGCTCGCTCAGCCCCGGCGGGGCCGGCAGCCGCTCCGGTACGTCGGTCAGGGCGCGCCCGGAGGCCTCCCACTTGACGCCGTTGAACTCGTCCAGCGCCAGGATCCGCAGGTACTGCTCGCCGAGCTGCGGGCTGTCCGTGCGGTACTTCAGCACGACCCGGTTGTCCTGCGCGTTCAGGCTGCCCTGCAGGGAGACCAGCGGGTTGACCGCCGAGATCGTCCCGCCGACGCCCGTGCCGCCGCCCTCGGCCTCGCCCTGGGCGCCCAGCAGTCCGCCGCCGAGCGCCGGCAGCGCCGCCGGCACCGCCAGCGCGATCCCCAGCGCCACCGCGCCTATCCGCCGGCCCGTGCGTACGGGGGCCAGCGCCTGGCCCGTGCCCGCGCCGCCGCCCCCGTACCCCGAGGCCGCCGACACCCGCCCGCTCGGGGCCGCGCCGAAGACCCGGCCCCACTGGGCGAGCCGGTCGCGGCCCTCGGCCAGAAGCAGCAACAGGTAGCCGCAGCCGGCCAGCAGGAAGGAGACCGCGGAGGCCCCGGCGCCGCCGGAGAGACCCGCGGCGACCGAGTACAGCGCGAGCAGCGGCAGCCCGGCCGCGGCAGCGGTCCGCAAGGTGACCGCCAGCAGGTCCACCAGCAGCCCGATCAGCAGCACCCCGGCCAGCAGGAGCAGCCGGATGCCGTCCGTCAGCGGCGCCGGGATCGCGAACTCGCCGACGTCCTGCACGCCCCGCCGGAACAGGGCGCCGAAGTCCGTCACCAGGTAGGCCATCGGCCCGGTCCCGGTGGATTCGCCCTTGCCCGCGAACAGGAACATGAGCACCAGCAGCGACACCAGGACCTGCGAGGCCACGGTCAGCGTGCGCCCCAGCGGTACCCGCCGGGCCCCGGCCCCCACCCCGCTCTGCACGGCCAGCAGCAGCGCAGCCTGCAGCAGCCAGCCCGCCGAGTCCACCAGCGAGCCCAGCGACCACGAGGTGAGCAGGGTCGCCAGCATCGCGAAGAGCGTCACGCGCGCTCGCCCGCTCATCCCCAACCTCCGGAAGTACCCGTGCCGAGCGGAGCGTTCCCGGCCTGCCGCCACAGCTCCCCGAACGCCACCCCGGGCGGTGCGGCCAGCGCCGTCCAGCCCGCGTCGCGCAGCCTGCGCACCCGCGCCTCCACGCGCGACGGCCGCCCGGACCAGAGCGCGGAGTCCAGTACGAAGGCCACCGCGCCGCCGCAGCGCACGCGCATCCTGGCCGCCAGTTCCGCCTGTACGTCGTCCAGGTCCCCGAAGAAGGCGATGAGGAGCCCGTCACCGCCGGCTCCGCCGAAGCCACCGCCACCACCGCCGCTGCGCACCGCGTCGTACGCGCGCGAGAGGCCGGCGCCGTCGGAGTGCCCGACGACCGCGAGGGTGTCCATCATCAGCCCGACGGACTCCGCCGACTCCTGCCCGCCGGAGGACGCCCCGTATTTTTCAAAGCTGCCGCCGTCGCCGGGCACCGAGGTCCCGGTGTCCGTCAGCAGCCGTACCGAGAACCCCTGCTCGAGCAGGTGCACCAGGGACGAGGCCGCCCCGGACACCGCCCACTCGAACGCGGAGTCCGGTCCCGCGCCCTCGAAGGCGACGCCGCGGGTGTCCAGCAGGACCGTGGCCCTGCTGCGCTGCGGCTGCTCCTCGCGGCGCACCATCAGCTCGCCGTAGCGGGCGGTGGAGCGCCAGTGCACCCGGCGCAGGTCGTCGCCGCGCCGGTAGCTGCGCGGGATCACGTCGTCGTCGCCGGCCAGGGCCAGGGAGCGGCGGCTGCCGTCGCCGTAGCCGGAGGTCTCGCCGGTCAGCCGGACCGGGGGCAGCACCTCGGTGCGGGGGATGACGGTGAGCGTGTCGTACGTGCTGAACGAGCGGGTCAGCTCGACCAGCCCGAAGGGGTCGGTCAGCCGCAGCTGGAGCGGGCCCAGCGGATAGCGGCCGCGCAGGTCGGAGCGGACCCGGTAGGACACCTCGCGGCGCCCGCCGGGCTCGACCCGGTCCAGGACGAAGCGGGGCCGGGGTCCGAGGACGTACGGCACCCGGTCCTGCAGCATGAGCAGTCCGGTGGGCAGCCGGGAGACGTTCTCCATGCGCAGCTGGACCCGGGCCTCGGAACCCGCGGGCACCCGCATCGGGGTCAGCCGGCGGCTGCCGGAGACCCGGTGGCGGGTGCGGTGCAGGGCGAGGACGCAGACCAGCGGCAGCACGGCGAGCAGCAGCCCGACCCGGAGGAGTTCGCCCTGGCCGAGTACGTAGGCGCACAGGGCGGCGGCGACACCGGCGGCCAGGAAGGACCGGCCGCGGGTGGTCAGCCCCGCCAGCGAGGCGCGCAGCCCGCCGGCGCCCCGGCCCTCGCCGCCGGCGCCGCGCGGGGCACCGGCGCTCATCAGAAGCTCCGGATGCCCGCGCCGGGCGGCATCTCGCCGCGGACGTGGGCGGCGGGGACGGGGGTGCGCTGGAGGATGTCGTGGACGACCTGCTCGGCGGTGCGCCGGTTGAGCTGGGCCTGCGCGGTGGGCAGCAGCCGGTGCGCGAGGACGGGGGCGGCCAGCGACTGCACGTCGTCGGGCAGCACGTACTCCCGGCCGGACAGGGCGGCCGAGGCCTTCACGGCGCGCAGCAGGTGGAGCGTGGCACGGGGCGAGGCGCCCAGGCGCAGGTCCGGGTGGCTGCGCGTGGCGGAGACCAGGTCGACGACGTAGCGCCGGACGGGCTCGGCGACGTACACCTCGCGCACGGCCTCTATCAGCTTGACGATGTCGTGGGCGTGCGCGACGGACTGGAGGTCGTCGAGCGGGGAGACCCCGCCGTGCACGTCGAGCATCTGGAGCTCGGCCTCGGCGCTCGGGTAGCCGACGGAGACGCGGGCCATGAAGCGGTCGCGCTGGGCCTCGGGGAGGGGGTAGGTGCCCTCCATCTCCACCGGGTTCTGGGTGGCGACCACCATGAACGGGCTCGGCAGCGTGTACGTCGTGCCGTCGATGGTGACCTGGCGCTCCTCCATCGACTCCAGCAGCGCGGACTGAGTCTTCGGCGAGGCGCGGTTGATCTCGTCGCCGATGACGATCTGCGCGAAGATCGCGCCCGGCTTGAACTCGAACTCGCGGCGCTGCTGGTCGTAGATGCTCACACCGGTGATGTCGGAGGGCAGCAGGTCCGGCGTGAACTGGATGCGCTGCACCGAGCAGTCGATGGACTTCGCGAGCGTCTTGGCGAGCATGGTCTTGCCCACGCCCGGGACGTCCTCGATCAGCAGGTGCCCCTCGGCGAGCAGCACGGTCAGCGCGATGCGTACGACCTCGGGCTTGCCCTCGATCACGCTCTCGACCGAGCGGCGCACCCGCTCCGCGGTGCTCGTCAGATCCGCGAGGCTCGCTCGGTCGTCATACGTCGTCACCTGGTTCTCCTCGGCCCTTTCTGCAGGGCCGACGCTTTCGGCGCACTCCGGCCCACCCCTACACGGACGCCGGCCCGGACGGTTTTCCGGGTGGCGTCTTCCCGCATTCTTGACGGCGCTGTGGCCTTGTGTCACTCACGAGGCGGGATCGATCTCCCTCAGGAGTCCGGTGTGCACGTCGAAGACGAAGCCTCGCACATCGTCGCGGTGCGGCAGGAAGGGGTTCGTCCGGACCCGCTGCATGGACTGGCGGACGTCCTGGTCCACGTCCCGGAAGGCCTCGACGGCCCAGGCGGGGCGCTGGCCGACCTCGTCCTCGAGTTCGTGCCGGAAGTCCTCGGTCAGGCTTTCGAGACCGCAGCCGGTGTGGTGGATGAGTATGACCGTGCGGGTGCCGAGGGCGCGCTGGCTGATGGTGAGCGAGCGGATGGTGTCGTCGGTGACCACGCCGCCCGCGTTGCGGATCGTGTGGCAGTCGCCGAGCTCGAGGCCGAGGGCGGCGTGCAGGTCGAGGCGGGCGTCCATACAGGCCACGACGGCCACCTGCAGGACGGGGCGGGCGTCCATGCCGGGGTCCGCGAATTCCGCGGCGTACTGCCGGTTCGCCGCCACCAGCCGGTCCGTGACCGAGCCGCCGCTGGATGCCTGGGGGGTGGACTCTGCGGGCAGGGATGCGGAAGTCGTCATGCATACGACGGTAGTGGTCACCGCGGGTAAAGGCATGGAGTGAGGGTGGACAAAGAAGGTCAACCGGTCTTGTTGTGAGCTAACCCACAGGAGTGAGGCGAGGGCGGCCATTCAGGTGATTCGCGGCTTTTGCGGGTTCCGTGGGAGAGGGGCGCACGGCGCGCGGGGCGGTTCGTTGACCGCGGCGACCGTTGCACTAAAGTGACGCGAACCGGCCGGAGCCCGGCCCTGACCGGCCGCCCGGCCCTTACGACCTGGAGAGCAATAGCGCCCGGACGCCGGGCGCTATTGCTCTCCAGGTCGTTAGTAACACTCCGCGTGCGCGGCGCGGCGTATGCCTGCCGCGCCGTTATCTGAGAGGGCGCTTTGACTAGCGAGTCCCGACATGTCCCGGTGATGCTCCAGCGGTGCCTGGACCTGTTGGCCCCGGCGCTGGAGAGGCCCGGGGCCGTCGTCGTCGACTGCACCCTCGGCCTCGGCGGCCACAGCGAGGCCCTGCTGACCCGGTTCCCCGAGGCGCACCTGATCGGCCTCGACCGCGACAGGGAGGCCCTGCGGCTCTCCGGCGAGCGGCTCGCCCCCTTCGGCGACCGGGCCACCCTCGTCCACGCGATCTACGCCGACCTCGCGGAGGTGCTCGACGGCCTGGGCATCCCGGCCGTCCAGGGCATCCTCTTCGACCTGGGCGTCTCCTCCATGCAGCTGGACGAGGCCGACCGCGGGTTCGCCTACGCGCAGGACGCGCCGCTGGACATGCGGATGGACCAGACGACCGGCATCAGCGCGGCGGAGGTCCTCAACACGTACGCGCCCGGCGAGCTGGTGCGGATCCTGCGCCAGTACGGAGAGGAGAAGCAGGCCAAGCGGATCGTGTCGGCGATCGTGCGCGAGCGCGAGAAGGAGCCCTTCAGCAACAGCGCGCGGCTGGTCGAGCTGATCCGGGACGCGCTGCCGCAGGCGGTGAAGCGGACGGGCGGCAACCCGGCCAAGCGGACCTTCCAGGCGCTGCGGATCGAGGTCAACGGCGAGCTGTCGGGTCTGGAGCGGGCGATCCCGGCTGCGGTGGACCGGATCGCGGTGGGCGGCCGGATCGCGGTGCTGTCGTACCACTCGCTGGAGGACCGGCTCGTCAAGCAGGTCTTCGCGGCGGGCGCGACCTCGACGGCCCCGCCCGGGCTGCCGGTGGTTCCGGAGAAGTACCAGCCCAAGCTGAAGCTGCTCACCCGTGGCGCGGAGCTGCCCACGGAGGAGGAGATCGCCGAGAACCGGCGGGCCGCTCCGGCCCGCTTCCGCGGAGTCGAGCGCATCCGGGAGGCGCGGCTGTGAGCAAAGCCGGGGGACTGGGGCGGCTGCGCGGAGGCCCTCCGGGGCAGGCGGCGCGGACGCCGTTCGTCCTGCTGGTGGTGGCGCTGCTCGCGGGCGGGCTGATCAGCCTGCTGCTCTTGAACTCGGCGCTCAACCAGGGCTCCTTCCAGCTGAGCAAGCTGAAAAAGGAGACGACCGCGCTCACCGACGAGGAACAGGCGCTGCAGCGGGACGTGGACGGGTACTCGGCGCCCGACGCGTTGCAGCGGCGGGCGCATGAGCTGGGCCTGGTCCCGGGGGGCAGCCCGGTCTTCATCGGCCCGGACGGCAGGGTCACGGGGACGGCGGCAGTGGCGGAGACCCCGACCCCGACCCAGTCCGCCGCCCCGGGTTCCGCCCCCGGCTCGTCCCAGCCGGGCGCCCCGGGCTCTGCCCCGGGTGGTGCCCCCGGCTCGGCTCCGGGCGGTGCCCCAGCCGGCGCCCCGCCCGGCGCCGCAGGCTCTGCCCAGGCCGGCACCCAGGGTTCTGCCTCAGGCGGCGCCCAGGGCTCCGCCCAGACGGGCGGCCCGGCAGGCGCCCCGGCCGGCACCCCGGGCTCCGGCCCGGCCGGCGGCCCGGCGGGTGCGCCGCAGACCGGCCAGTCCGGGCCGGGCGGAGCCCCTCAGTCCAACCCGACCCCCGGAAGGTGACGTCGTGACGCGGACCCTCCCCCAGCTCCCGCCGGGGGTACCTCCGGCGGGACCTTCCCCCTGCACCGGATTGCCGGCCCCCGCCAGGCCCGGCGGGCTGCCGCTGCGCGGGGCCTTCCCGTACCCACCCTTCTCCCTCCCCCAGACTCCGTCCGGGAGGGACCCCCACCCGGGCTCCGCCCGGACCCCGCACGGGTGCGGCGCCGCGGGCGGCGGCCGGCCCCCGGCAGCGGCGCCGCACACGGACGCCGTCCCGTCGGTGAATCCAGCCCCGCGGGCGATTGAGGCGCGGGGTCTGGGGCGGAGCCCCAGGGCCGGCCGGCCCCCGCGGGGCCGTTCGGGCCCGGCGGCGGTACTGCCCCTCGGGGTGGTGGCGTGAGGGGGCAGGAGGGGCGGCGGCGGGTGCCTGGGCCCGGGCGGGCGCGGCCCGGGGGCGGCGAGCGGGCGCGGGCCAATTCGCGACCCGCGACCCGGCGGCCCGCCCCCACGAGGCAACAGCACACCATCCGCCTCGGCAGCCCCAAGCCCCGCCTGCGCCTCGTCAGCGTCGGGCTGACCCTCGTCATGCTCGCCTTCGTCGTGCGGCTGCTCCAGGTGCAGGCCGTCGATGCCTCCGCGTACTCCGCCAAGGCCTCCGAGAACCGCTTCGCGAGCTACACCCTGGCCGCCGAGCGCGGCGAGATCACCGACCGCAAGGGCGTCGCGCTCGCGACCAGCGTCGACGCGTACGACATCACCGCCGACCCGAAGATGTTCACCCCGCAGGACAGCAAGGCCCCGGACGCCCCCGAGCAGGCCGCCGCCCTCCTCGCGCCGATCCTCGGCAAGGACGCCAAGGAGCTCGCCGCCCGGCTGAAGACCAAGAACACCCGCTACGTCGTCCTCGCCCGCCGCCAGACCCCCCAGGTCTGGAACCAGATCAAGGACCTCAAGCGGGTCTTCGCCGACAAGGCCGCCGCCGACAAGAAGAGCAACGGCCCCGGCGCGAACGTCCTCGCCGGCGTGTTCAACGAGGACAGCAGCAAGCGCGTGTACCCCAACGGGGACCTGGCCGCCGGGATACTGGGCTACGTCAACGCCGAGGGCAAGGGCGCCGGCGGCCTCGAGTCCTCCCTCGACAAGAAGCTGTCCGGCAAGGACGGCGCCATCACGTACGCCCAGTCCGGCGGCCGGCGCGTGCCCACGGCCGGGTCCAGCGAGAAGCCCGCCGTGCCCGGCGAGGACATCGAGCTGACCATCGACCGCGACATCCAGTGGGCGGCGCAGAGCGCCATCACCGAGCAGGTCGCCAAGTCCGAGGCCGATCGCGGCTACGTCATCGTCCAGGACACCCGCACCGGAGAGGTGCTGGCCATGGCCAACGCCCCCGGCTTCGACCCCAACGACCTGTCGAAGGCCAGCTCCGCCGCCATGGGCAACGCGGCCCTCCAGGACGTGTACGAGCCCGGCTCCACCGCCAAGGTGATGTCGATGGCCGCCGTGCTGGAGGAGAAGAAGGCCACCCCCGAGACTCACGTCGAGGTGCCCAACCGGCTGCACCGCGGCGACCGGCTGTTCAAGGACGACATCGACCACCCGACCTGGTACCTGACCCTCAACGGGGTCCTCGCCAAGTCCTCCAACATCGGCACCATCCTGGCCACCGGCCAGCTCGGCGCCACCCAGCCCGAGTCCAACCGGGTCCTCCACTCCTACCTGAACAGGTTCGGCATCGGGCAGCCCACCGGCCTGAACTACCCGGGCGAGTCCCGCGGCATCCTCGCCCGGCCCGAGGCCTGGTCCACCTCCCAGCAGTACACGATCCCGTTCGGCCAGGGCCTCTCCCTCAACGCCATGCAGGCGGCCTCCGTGTACTCGACGATCGCCAACGGCGGAGTCCGGATCGCGCCCACCCTGGTCCGCGGCACCAAGGGCCCCGACGGCCGCTTCACGCCGGCCCCGGCCCCCGGGCAGACCCGCGTGATCAGCCCGGAGACCGCCAAGGCGCTGTCCGCGATGCTGGAGTCGGTCGTCGACGACCAGGAGGGAACCGGCACCAAGGCCCGCATCCCCGGCTACCGGGTCGGCGGCAAGACCGGCACCTCCAACCGGGTGGATCCGGCCACCGGCCGCTACAAGGGCTACACCGCCTCCTTCGCCGGCTTCGCGCCGGCCGACAGCCCGCGGATCACCGTCTACTGCGCCATCCAGAACCCCACCAAGGGCAGCTACTTCGGAGGTCAGATCTGCGGCCCGATCTACAAGAAGGTCATGGAGTTCGCCCTCAAGACCCTCCAGGTCGCCCCGACCGGAGGCGCCCCCGCCGGGCTCCCGGTGACTTTCGAAGCCGGCCCCCAGCCCGCCGCACAGCCCGCCCCCCAGCCCGCCCCGCAGCCCGGCCAGTGACCCGGGCCGCCCCGCCGGCCCGCCAGAAATCCGTGAGGCACCATCAGTGACAACGATCACCCCGAACCCCGGGAACCCGACGGCCGCCGGTGGCACGGGCGGGCCCTCACTTCGCGAGCGGCCCGCCGAGCCCGGTACGCTCACCGCCGTGCCCCACGCTGATCAGCCCAGAACCACCCAGAAAGACGCCCCGGCAACGCCGCCGGGAGCGCCCCGGCCCCAGGCCGCCCGCCCGACACCCCTGGGCGAGCTGGCCACCCTGCTGGGCATCGAAGCCCCCGGCGCAGCCGCCGCGCAGCCGCCGCAGCAGCAGCCGCAGATCACCGGGATCACGCACGACTCCCGTGCCGTGCGCCCCGGCGACCTGTACGCGGCCCTGCCCGGCGCGAAGCTGCACGGCGCCGACTTCGCGGCCCAGGCGGCCGCACTCGGCGCCGCGGCCGTGCTGACCGACCCGGCGGGCGCCGGGCGCGCGGCCGCGACCGGCCTGCCGGTCCTGGCCGTCGACGGCCCGCGCGGCCGGATGGGCGAGCTCGCCGCCGCGATCTACGGCCGTCCAGGCGAGGGCCTGCTCCAGATCGGCATCACCGGCACCTCCGGCAAGACCACCACGGCGTACCTCGTCGAGGGCGGTCTGCGCGGGGCCGGACGCAGCACCGGGCTGGTCGGCACCGTCGAGATGCGCATCGGCGACGAGCGCATCAAGTCGGAGCGCACCACCCCCGAGGCGACCGACCTCCAGGCCCTGTTCGCGGTCATGCGCGAACGCGGGGTCGAGGCCGTCGCCATGGAGGTCTCCAGCCACGCCCTGGTGCTCGGCCGGGTGGACGGATGCGTCTTCGACGTCGCCGTCTTCAACAACCTGAGCCCGGAGCACATGGAGTTCCACTCCGACATGGAGGACTACTTCCAGGCCAAGGCGCAGCTCTTCACCGAGCGCCGCGCCCGCCTCGGGGTGGTCAACGTCGACGACGAGTACGGCCGCCGCCTCGCCAAGGAGGCCGCGATCCCGGTGGTCACGTTCTCCGCCGCGGGCGATGCGGCCGCCGACTGGCGCGCCGAGGACGTGGTGTTCGGGCACATGGACTCCACGCTGACCCTGGTCGGCCCGGAGGGGCAGCGCGTACGGGCCACGGCCCCGCTGCCCGGCCCGTTCAACGTCGCCAACACCGTCGCCGCGATCGTCACGCTCGCCGCCGCCGGCCTCGACCCGCAGACCGCCGCCGACGGCGTCGCCGCGGTCCCCGGGGTCCCCGGCCGGCTGGAGCGGGTGGACGCGGGCCAGCCGTACCTCGCCGTCGTCGACTACGCGCACAAGACGGACGCCGTCGAATCGGTGCTGCGTGCACTGCGCGAGGTCACCACCGGCAAGCTGCACATCGTGCTCGGCTGCGGCGGCGACCGCGACACCACCAAGCGCGCCCCGATGGGCGCCGCGGCCGCCCGGTTCGCCGACACCGCCGTGCTGACCTCCGACAACCCGCGGTCCGAGGACCCCCTCGCGATCCTCGCCGCGATGTTCGAGGGCGCCGTCTCCGTACCCGCCGAAGAGCGCGGCACGGTCCTCGTCGACGCCGACCGGGCCGCGGCCGTCGCAGCCGCGGTCGCCCGCGCCGAGCCCGGCGACACGGTGCTGGTGGCCGGCAAGGGCCACGAGCAGGGCCAGGAAACCGCGGGCGTCGTACGGCCCTTCGACGACCGCGCGGTGCTCCGCGCCGCGATCGAACGCCAGCAAGGCAGCAACGTCCGACAGGCCGAGGTGAACCAGTGATCGCCCTTTCCCTCGCCGAGATCGCCGACATCACCGGCGGGCGGCCCCACGACATACCGGATCCGTCCGTGCGGATCACCGGGCCCGTCGTCATCGACTCCCGCCAGGTGGAGGCCGGCAGCCTGTTCGCCGCGTTCGCCGGCGAGCACGTCGACGGCCACGACTACGCCGAGCGCGCGGTCGCCTCCGGAGCCGCGGCCGTCCTCGCCGCCCGGCCCGTCGGCGTCCCCGCGATCGTCGTCGCCGATGTCGAGAAGGCCCTCGGAGCCCTCGCCCGAGCGGTCGTCGAGCGGCTCGGCACCGACGTGGTGGCTCTGACCGGCTCCGCCGGCAAGACCTCCACCAAGGACCTCATCGCCCAGGTGCTCCAGGCCCACGCGCCCACCGTGTGGACCCCGGGCTCCCTCAACAACGAGATCGGCCTGCCGCTCACCGCGCTGCGCGCCACGGAGGAAACCCGGCACCTGGTGCTGGAGATGGGCGCCCGCGGCATCGGGCACATCGACTACCTCACCGGCCTGACCCCGCCGCGCATCGGACTCGTCCTCAACGTCGGGACCGCCCACATCGGCGAGTTCGGCGGCCGTGAGCAGATCGCCCAGGCCAAGGGCGAGCTGGTCGAGGCCCTGCCGTCCGAAGCCGAGGGCGGAGTCGCCGTCCTCAACGCCGACGACCCGCTGGTGCGCGCGATGTCCACCCGGACGAAGGCCCGTACGGTGCTCTTCGGCGAGGCCGGCGACGCCGAGGTACGGGCCACCGAAGTCCGTATGACACCGGCAGGACAACCCTCCTTCACACTCCACACACCCACCGGGTGCGGCGAAGTGACCTTGCGCCTGTACGGTGAGCACCACGTGTCGAACGCGCTCGCCGCGGCCGCCGTCGCCCATGTACTGGGCATGTCCGTGGAGGAGATCGCCACCGCGCTCTCCGAGGCGGGCACCTTGTCCCGGTGGCGGATGGAGGTCACCGAGCGGGCGGACGGCGTGACGATCGTCAACGACGCCTACAACGCGAATCCCGAGTCCATGCGGGCCGCTCTGCGCGCGCTTGCCGCGATGGGCGGCGCCGCCAGGGCCGACGGGGGACGTACGTGGGCGGTGCTCGGTCCCATGGCCGAGCTCGGGGACGCATCGCTGGCCGAGCACGATGCGGTGGGACGGCTTGCCGTCCGGCTCAACGTGAGCAAGCTCGTCGCAGTCGGGGGCAGGGAAGCGTCCTGGCTGCAATTGGGCGCATATAACGAGGGTTCGTGGGGTGAGGAGTCGGTGGTCGTGTCCGACGCGCAGGCGGCGATCGACCTGTTGCGCAGTGAACTGCGCCCGGGTGACGTCGTGCTGGTGAAGGCTTCCAGGTCGGTCGGCCTGGAGCGGGTCGCTCTGGCGCTGCTGGCCGGCGGGGGCGAGGTCGCCGACCGATGAGGCAGATCCTGTTCGCCGGTGTCATCGGCATGTTCCTGACCGTGGTCGGCACGCCGCTGCTGATCAAGCTGCTGGCCCGGAAGGGCTACGGCCAGTTCATCCGCGACGACGGCCCGCGCGGCCACGCCGGGAAGAAGGGCACGCCCACCATGGGCGGTATCTCCTTCATCCTGGCGACGATCATCGCGTACGCCCTGACGAAGGTGATCACGGGCAGCCCGGCCACGTTCTCCGGCGTGCTGGTGCTCTTCCTGATGTCCGGCATGGGCCTCGTCGGCTACCTCGACGACTACATCAAGATCGTCAAGCGTCGCTCGCTCGGTCTGCGGGCCAAGGCCAAGATGGCCGGCCAGCTGATCGTCGGCATCGCCTTCGCGGTGCTCGCGCTGCAGTTCAAGGACGCCCGCGGCAATGCACCGGCCTCCACCAAGCTGTCGTTCGTCACGGACTTCGGCTGGTCGATCGGCCCGGTGCTGTTCGTGGTCTGGGCGCTGTTCATGATCCTGGCCATGTCCAACGGCGTGAACCTGACGGACGGTCTGGACGGCCTGGCCACCGGCGCCGCGGTGATGGTCTTCGGCGCCTACACCTTCATCGGCGTCTGGCAGTTCCAGGAGTCGTGCGCCAACGCGCAGACCCTGACGAACCCCAACGCGTGCTTCGAGGTACGAGATCCGCTGGACCTCGCGATCGTCGCCTCCGCGCTGATGGGCGCCTGCTTCGGCTTCCTGTGGTGGAACACCTCGCCCGCCAAGATCTTCATGGGTGACACCGGTTCGCTGGCCCTCGGCGGCGCCCTCGCCGGTCTCGCGATCTGCTCCCGCACGGAGTTCCTGATCGCCCTCCTCGGCGGCCTCTTCGTCCTCATCACCATGTCGGTCGTCATCCAGGTCGGCTCCTTCAAGCTCACCGGGAAGCGCGTCTTCCGGATGGCCCCGCTGCAGCACCACTTCGAACTGAAGGGGTGGTCCGAGGTCCTGGTGGTGGTCCGGTTCTGGATCATCCAGGGCATGTGCGTGATCGTGGGTCTCGGACTCTTCTACGCGGGATGGGCAGCGGACAAGTGACCTCCTGGCAGGGCAAGAACATCACCGTCGCCGGTCTCGGCGTGAGCGGCATCAGTGCCGCCCGCGCCCTGGCCGGCCTCGGCGCATCGGTGACCGTGGTGGACGGCGGCGACAGCGAGGGCCACCGCGCCCGGGCCGCCGAACTCGGCGAGCTGGGCATCTCCGTACGGCTCGCGGATGCCGAGACGCTGCCCCAGGGCACCGATCTGGTCGTCACCTCGCCCGGCTGGAAGCCCGACAGCCCGCTGTTCGCCGCGGCCGCCGAGGCCGGCGTCGAGGTCGTCGGGGACGTCGAGATCGCCTGGCAGCTGCGCGGGCCGGACTCCGCCCCGTGGCTGGCTATCACCGGCACCAACGGCAAGACCACCACCACCCAGATGCTCGCGTCGATCCTGAAGGCCGCGGGCCTGAAGACCGCGGCCGTCGGCAACATCGGCACCCCGATCATCGACGTGGTGCTCGGCGAGGAGAAGTACGACGTACTCGCCGTCGAACTCTCCAGCTACCAGCTGCACTGGGCGCCCTCGCTGCGCGCCCACTCGGCGGCCGTGCTCAACCTGGCACCCGACCACCTCGACTGGCACGGCTCGATGGAGGCGTACGCCGCCGACAAGGGCCGCATCTACGAGGGCAACACGGTGGCCTGCGTCTACAACGTCGCCGACCCGGCGACCGAGGCCCTGGTCGTCGAGGCGGACGTCGAGGAGGGCTGCCGGGCGATCGGCTTCACCCTCGGCGCCCCCGGCCCCTCCATGCTCGGCGTCGTCGACGGCATCCTCGTCGACCGCGCCTTCGTCGAGAACCGGCAGAAGAACGCCCAGGAGCTCGCCGAGGTCAAGGACGTCAACCCGCCGGCCCCGCACAACATCGCCAACGCGCTCGCCGCGGCGGCCCTGGCCCGCGCCTTCGGCGTCGCGCCGCGCGCGGTCCGCGACGGGCTGCGCAACTTCCGCCCCGACGCGCACCGCGTCGCGTACGTGGACGAGGTCGCGGGGGTCACGTACATCGACGACTCCAAGGCCACCAACACGCACGCCGCCGAGGCCTCCCTGGCCGCCTTCGAGCCCGTCGTGTGGATCGCCGGCGGCCTCGCCAAGGGCGCGACCTTCGACGAGCTCGTCCAGAAGTCGGCGAAGCGGCTGCGCGGCGTGGTGCTGATCGGCGCCGACCGGGCGCTGATCGCCGAGGCGCTGGCGCGACACGCCCCCGAGGTCCCGGTCGTCGACCTCGAGCGGACCGACACTGGGGCGATGCTCGCAGCGGTCCGGGAAGCGGCCCGGCTCGCAGAGCCCGGCGACACGGTTCTGCTGGCCCCGGCCTGTGCCTCGATGGACATGTTCGCGAACTACAACAAGCGCGGGGACGCATTCGCGGACGCGGTGCGCGAACTGGCCGCCGGGAGCGCGTAGGTCCGGCCGGTCCGTTCTCAGGTCGGCGAGTCCTCCCCGACCGGCTGCTCGCCTCGTACGAGTGGAGGGGAAGGTCACACATGCCGGCCAAGCAAGTGCTGCCCGGGCGGCGGCCGTCCGCCGTCAAGTCCGTCAAGTCCGTCAAGAACGCGAAGCCCGCCAAGTCCGCCAGGACGGTCAAGGCGCAGGGCCGCAGGCGTCCGGCGGTGGGTGTGCGGCGGCCCGCCGGGCGCGGGCCGCTGGAGCGCATCCGGCGTACGCAGCGGCAGTTGCGCAAGGCCTGGGACCGGCCCCTCACCGCGTATTACCTGATTTTCGGCAGCTCGCTGCTCATCACCGTGCTCGGCCTGGTGATGGTCTACTCGGCCTCGATGATCAAAGCGCTCCAGCTGGGCCTGGGAGATGCCTACTTCTTCAAGAAGCAGTTCCTGGCCGCCCTGATCGGCACCGGGCTGCTGCTGGTCGCCTCCCGGATGCCCGTCAAACTGCACCGGGCGCTGTCCTATCCCGTGCTCGCAGGAACCTTGTTCCTGATGGTCCTGGTCCAGGTCCCCGGGATAGGGGTGGCGATCAACGGCAACCAGAATTGGATCTCCCTTGGTGGTCCGTTCATGCTCCAGCCCAGTGAGTTCGGCAAGCTGGCACTGATCCTCTGGGGCGCCGACCTGCTGGCCCGCAAGGGCGACAAGGAGCTGCTGAGCCAGTGGAAGCACCTGCTGGTGCCGCTGGTCCCGGTGGCCTTCCTGCTGCTCGGGCTGATCATGCTGGGCGGGGACATGGGCACCGCGATGATCCTCGGAGCCATCCTGTTCGGCCTGCTGTGGCTGGCGGGAGCCCCGACGCGGATGTTCGTCACGGTACTGGCGTTCGCGGGTGTGATCGTCGCACTGCTCATCAGGACCAGCCCGCACCGGATGGACCGGCTCGCCTGCATCGGCGCGACGGATCCCGGCCGGAACGACCTGTGCTGGCAGGCCGTGCACGGGATCTACGCCCTCGCATCCGGCGGATGGTTCGGTTCCGGTTTGGGTGCCAGTGTGGAAAAATGGGGGCAACTGCCCGAAGCTCATACCGACTTCATCTTCGCCATCACCGGCGAGGAACTGGGTCTGGCAGGGACGCTGTCGGTACTCGCCCTGTTCGCGGCTCTAGGCTATGCGGGTATCCGCGTGGCCGGACGCACGGAGGACTCCTTCGTACGGTATGCCGCGGGAGGCGTGACCACCTGGATCACGGCCCAGGCCGTGATCAACATCGGTGCGGTGCTCGGTCTGCTGCCGATCGCCGGAGTCCCGCTCCCGCTGTTCTCGTACGGAGGGTCCGCGCTGCTGCCGACGATGTTCGCGGTCGGACTGCTCATCGCCTTCGCGCGGGAGGAGCCGGCGGCGCGCGCGGCGCTCGCGATGCGCCAGCCGAAGACCGGCTGGAAGCGGACCGGGCAGAGATGGAAGTCGATGAGACGGAGCGTCAAGAGGCGTCCGTCCGGAGAGCGGTGAATTTCGGTGCATGTCGTACTCGCCGGTGGGGGGACCGCCGGCCACATCGAGCCGGCGCTCGCCCTCGCGGACGCCCTGCGCAGGCAGGACCCTTCCGTGGGCATCACCGCCCTCGGCACGGAGCGCGGGCTCGAAACCCGCCTCGTGCCCGAGCGCGGTTATGAGCTGGGGCTGATCCCCGCCGTCCCGCTGCCCCGCAAGCCCACCCCCGAGCTGATCACCGTCCCCGGACGGCTGCGCGGCACGATCAAGGCCGCAGAGGAGATCCTGGAGCGCACCAAGGCCGACTGCGTCGTCGGCTTCGGCGGTTACGTGGCCCTGCCCGGCTACCTCGCCGCCAAGCGGCTCGGGGTGCCGATCATCGTCCACGAGGCCAACGCCCGGCCGGGACTGGCCAACAAGATCGGCTCCCGCTACGCGCACGCCGTCGCGGTCTCCACCCCCGACAGCAAGCTGCGCGGCGCCCGCTACGTGGGCATCCCGCTGCGCCGCAGCATCTCGACCCTGGACCGGGCCGCGGTCCGCCCGGAGGCGCGCGCCGCCTTCGGCCTGGACCCCAATCTGCCGACCCTGCTGGTCTCCGGCGGCTCGCAGGGCGCCCGCCGCCTCAACGAGGTGATCCAGCAGGTCGCTCCGACCCTCCAGCGCTCCGGGATCCAGATCCTGCACGCGGTCGGCCCGAAGAACGAACTGCCGCGTGTCGACAACATGCCCGGGATGCCGCCGTATGTGCCGGTACCGTACGTGGACCGGATGGATCTCGCGTACGCCGCCGCCGACATGATGCTGTGCCGCGCGGGCGCGATGACCGTCGCCGAACTCTCCGCCGTCGGGCTGCCCGCCGCGTACGTCCCGCTGCCGATCGGCAACGGCGAACAGCGGCTCAACGCCCAGCCGGTGGTCAAGGCCGGCGGCGGCCTGCTCGTCGACGACGCGGAGCTGACGCCCGAGTGGGTGCTCAGCCAGGTCCTCCCGGTGCTCGCCGACCCGCACCGCCTGTACGAGATGTCCCGCGCCGCCGCCGAGTTCGGCCGCCGGGACGCCGACGAGCTGCTGGTCGCGATGGTGTACGAGGCGATCGCCGCCCACAGGAACCGCTAGCGCAGGAGGCACAGGAGTGGCCGGAGCGACCACCGCACAGCGCGGCAATCCCGGGTCCGCCCGGAAGGGCAAGGGCTCCGGCTCTCCCAAACCGCCCAAGCCGCCCAGGTCGTCGAAAGGTTCCGGCCCGCGAGGCCCCGGTCTGCAGCGCCTTGTCCGGCGCATGCGGCACCGGGGCCCCGTGCTGCTCTGCCTTCTCGCCGCAGTGTTCCTCGTCGGGGGCGGCAGCTGGGTGCTCTACGGCTCCTCCTGGCTCCGGGTCGAGAAGGTGACCGCAAGCGGAACCCGGGTGCTGACCCCCGAGCAGGTGCTGGCCGCCGCGGCCGTACCGGTTGGGGCGCCGCTGGTGACCGTGGACACCGACGAGATCGCGGGGCGGGTCCGCAGCCGGCTGCCCCGCGTGGATTCGGTCGACGTGGTGCGCGCCTGGCCGCACGGAATCGGGCTGAAAGTGACGGAGCGCAAACCGGTCCTGCTCATCAAAAAGGACGCCAAGTTCGTGGAAGTGGACGCTTCGGGTGTGCGATTCGACACGGTTCCGAAAGCACCCGCGGGCGTTCCGGTCCTCGAATTGTCCGCGGCACAGTCGCCGAGCGGCCGACGCTTCGACGAGGAGCGGCTGCTGCGCGAGGCCGTGGGCGTCGCCGGAGACCTCCCCGAGGCGGTCGCCAAGGAGACCGTGCAGGTCAAGGTGGGGTCGTACGACTCGGTCGTACTGGAGTTGAGCCGGGGGCGGACCGTGGTGTGGGGGAGCGGCGAACAGGGCGAGGCGAAGGGCCGTGCGCTGACCGCCCTGCTGAAAGCGGCGCCCAAGGCTGACCGCTTTGACGTGAGCGTCCCCACCGCCCCTGCCGTGTCCGGGAGTTGACGCCGGGTCGAACAGCGACGCACCCTGGTTGGCCACCGATACGGGTGATCACATAGGGTGAAAAGAAAAACGGGAGGTTCGGCGTGTTCGTTGAACACGCGCTACTTGTCGACTTAGTGTCCTGTTCGGAAGAGTCCAGGGAACAGACACTCTCCTAACCCTAAACTTCAGGGTTAGGGTTCGGGTCGGCGCGTTCGGACCGTCCCACATTTCGGCATCAGTCGTCGCAACGCAGGCCCGCGAGGCGGCGACACGTAACTCGAGGCGAGAGGCCTTCGACGTGGCAGCACCGCAGAACTACCTCGCAGTCATCAAGGTCATCGGTGTCGGCGGCGGTGGTGTCAATGCCATCAACCGAATGATCGAGGTCGGTCTCAAGGGCGTCGAGTTCATCGCCATCAACACGGACGCCCAGGCGCTGTTGATGAGCGACGCCGACGTCAAGCTCGACGTCGGCCGTGAACTCACCCGGGGCCTCGGCGCCGGCGCCAACCCGGCAGTCGGTCGCAAGGCGGCAGAGGACCACCGCGAGGAGATCGAGGAGGTCCTCAAGGGGGCCGACATGGTCTTCGTCACCGCCGGCGAGGGCGGCGGCACCGGCACCGGCGGCGCACCCGTCGTCGCCAACATCGCGCGCTCGCTCGGCGCCCTGACGATCGGTGTGGTCACCCGGCCGTTCACCTTCGAGGGCCGGCGCCGTGCGAACCAGGCGGAGGACGGCATCGCCGAGCTCCGCGAAGAGGTCGACACCCTCATCGTCATCCCCAACGACCGGCTGCTGTCCATCTCGGACCGCCAGGTCTCGGTCCTGGACGCCTTCAAGTCGGCCGACCAGGTCCTGCTCTCGGGTGTCCAGGGCATCACCGACCTCATCACGACCCCGGGTCTGATCAACCTCGACTTCGCCGACGTGAAGTCCGTGATGTCCGAGGCCGGCTCGGCCCTGATGGGCATCGGCTCCGCCCGCGGCGACGACCGCGCCGTGGCCGCCGCCGAGATGGCCATCTCCTCGCCGCTGCTGGAGGCGTCCATCGATGGCGCCCGCGGCGTGCTGCTCTCCATCTCCGGTGGCTCGGACCTCGGCCTCTTCGAGATCAACGAGGCCGCGCAGCTGGTCAGCGAGGCCGCCCACCCCGAGGCGAACATCATCTTCGGCGCCGTCATCGACGACGCGCTCGGCGACGAGGTACGGGTCACCGTCATCGCCGCCGGCTTCGACGGCGGCCAGCCCCCGGCCCGCCGGGACAACGTCATCGGCGCCGCGTCCACCAAGCGCGAGGAGCCGGCCCCGGCGCCGGTCCGCGCTGCCGAGCCGGTGCGCCCGGCCTTCGGCGGACTGGGCACGGTCACCCCGCGCGAAGAGCCGCCGGCCCCGGTCGAGGCGGTTCCGGCCGAGGCCGCGGCCCCGTCGCCGCAGGTCCCGACGGCCCGGCCGTACCAGGACAGCCCGGCCGAGGAACTGGACGTTCCGGACTTCTTGAAGTGACGCTGGACCAGCACATCGAGAACGGCGCCCGCTTCGCCTTCACCGACCGGTGGGGCGGGGTGAGCGCCGTTCCGTACGAGGAGCTCAATCTCGGCGGCGCGGTCGGAGACGACCCGGCCGCCGTTCTCGCGAACCGGGCGGTGGCGGCCGGGGCCCTGGGCATCGGGCCGGACCACGTGGTCTGGATGAACCAGGTGCACGGCAAGGACGTGGCGGTGGTCCCCGGACCCTGGGGCCCCGCCGCCGACGTGCCGGCGGTGGACGCGGTGGTGACCGCCCGTCGGGGGCTCGCCCTCGCGGTGCTCACCGCGGACTGCACCCCGGTCCTGCTGGCCGACCCCGTCGCCGGGGTCGCGGGAGCGGCCCACGCGGGCCGGCCCGGACTGGTCGCCGGGGTCGTACCCGCCGCGGTGGAGGCGATGGTCTCCCTCGGGGCCGAGCCGGGGCGGATCATCGCCCGGACCGGCCCCGCGATCTGCGGCCGCTGCTACGAGGTGCCGGCCGAGATGCGGGACGCGGTCGCCGAGGCGGTACCGGCCGCCTACGGCGAGACGAGCTGGGGGACGCCGTCCGTCGATGTGGTCGCCGGGGTGCACGCCCAGCTCGCGGAGGCGGGGGTGGTGAACCTGCACCGTTCGCCGGTCTGCACACTGGAGTCGCGGGACCACTTCTCGTACCGCCGCGACCGGGTGACCGGGCGGCTTGCCGGATATGTCTGGTTGACAGAGCTTTCCCGGGGGGAGACCCCCGGACCCCCGGGGGAAAAGAAGAATGACGGATCGTAAGTCGGAGCTCGCGGAGAACCTCGCGCGGGTGGAGGAACGTATCTCGTCCGCCTGCGCGGCCGCGGGGCGCGGACGGGACGAGGTGACACTTATCGTCGTCACCAAGACCTACCCCGCGAGCGACGTACGACTGCTGGCGGACCTGGGAGTCCGTCATGTGGCGGAGAATCGCGACCAGGATGCCGCCCCCAAGGCTGCGGCCTGCGCGGATCTGCCGCTCAGCTGGCATTTCGTGGGCCAGTTGCAGACGAACAAAGTCCGTTCCGTGGCGGGATACGCGCATGTGGTGCAGTCGGTCGACCGGCCGAAGCTCGTCACGGCGCTCTCGGCGGCCGCGGAGGCGGCCGGGCGCGAACTCGGCTGCCTCGTACAGATCGCCCTCGACGCCGAGTCGGGGGAGCGCGGCATCCGTGGCGGAGCCGCTCCGGAGCAGCTCGCCGAACTCGCGGACCTCGTGGCCGGGGCGCCCGGACTGCGGATCGACGGTCTGATGACCGTGGCTCCGCTGGCCGGGTCCTACGCGGGACGCGAACAGGCCGCTTTCGAGCGGCTGGTGGAATTGTCATCCCGCCTGCGCGCGGACCATCCGACTGCCACGATGGTGTCGGCCGGGATGAGTGCAGACCTGGAACAGGCCGTTGTGGCCGGTGCGACACATGTACGCGTCGGCACTGCGGTACTCGGCGCGAGACCCCGGCTCGGGTAACGTCGCGAAGAAAGTCGGACCACAGCAGAAAATATGGTCATTACCGCTGATGGGCGGACGGACCACGTGGATCGCGGGCAGTTGGTGACTTTGGTGACACAGCGACACACCTGCGACAGGGCGATCCACCACAGAGCGGAGGACTCAGAGAATGGCCGGCGCGATGCGCAAGATGGCGGTCTACCTCGGCCTCGTGGAGGACGACCGGTACGACAACCCGGGGTACGACCCCGACGACGAGTTCGAGCCCGAGCCGGAACCGGAGCGGGATCGCCGGCGCCAGCAGCCCGTGCACCAACCGCCCGTAACGGACGAACCGGTACGAATTGCCCAGCCTCCGGCGCAACGGGAACCCATCCCATTGCCGCTGGAAAACGGACGTCCTGCGCGAATTGCCCCCGTGGCATCCATCACACCTGAACGCTCGAACCTGGAGAAGAACGCCCCCGTGATCATGCCCAAGGTCGTCTCCGAGCGGGAGCCGTACCGCATCACGACGCTGCACCCCCGGACCTACAACGAGGCCCGTACCATCGGGGAACACTTCCGTGAGGGCACTCCGGTGATCATGAACCTCACGGAGATGGACGACACGGACGCGAAGCGACTTGTCGACTTCGCCGCCGGCCTCGTCTTCGGTCTGCACGGCAGCATTGAACGCGTGACACAGAAGGTGTTCCTGCTGTCGCCTGCTAACGTCGATGTCACGGCGGAGGACAAGGCCCGCATCGCGGAGGGCGGGTTCTTCAACCAAAGCTAGACCGATCCGTCAGACACGGGGCCGGGGACAGAGCGAGAGCAGGGGAGAGGGAAGCGCGGGATGGGCGTCGCACTGCAGGTGGTCTACATCGTGCTGATGTGCTTCCTTATCGTGCTGATCTTCCGACTGGTGATGGACTACGTCTTCCAGTTCGCACGTTCATGGACACCCGGCAAGGCGATGGTGGTCGTCCTTGAGGCCACCTACACTGTCACCGATCCACCGCTCAAGCTTCTCCGGCGATTCATTCCGCCGTTGCGTCTCGGGGGCGTGGCACTCGACCTGTCCTTCTTCGTTCTGATGATCATCGTTTACATCCTCATCAGTTTCGTGAGCACCGCTGCGAGAAGCGTGTGAACGATGAGCTTCCCCGCAGGCGCGGGGACAGTCCCGATACGGTCCTGCCGACTGCCGACGACTACGTAGAGGTGAAGAAGACATGCCGCTGACTCCCGAGGACGTGCGGAACAAGCAGTTCACGACCGTCCGCCTCCGAGAAGGCTATGACGAGGACGAGGTCGATGCCTTCCTCGACGAGGTCGAGTCCGAACTGACGCGCCTGCTGCGCGAGAACGAGGACCTGCGCGCCAAGCTGGCTGCCGCCACGCGTGCCGCCGCGCAGAACCAGCAGCAGCAGGGGATGCGCAAGCCGGAACCCCAGGACCAGCGAGGCCCCGGCGGCCCCGGTGCCCCTGTGCCCGCGGCCATATCCGGCCCGCCGGCGCAGCAGGGCCCGCCGCAGATGGGCCCGCCGCAGCTTCCGGGCGGCCCGCCGCAGCTTCCGGCCGGCCCCGGCGGACACGGACCGCAGGGTCCGGGCGGTCCGGGCCCGATGGGCGGCCCCATGCACACCATGGGCGGCCAGCAGCAGATGGGCCAGCAGGGCATGGGCCAGCAGGGCATGGGCCAGCAGGGCATGGGTCAGCAGGGCATGGGTCAGCAGTCCATGGGCGGCCAGAACCCGCTCGGCCAGCAGATGCAGCCCATGGGCCAGCAGATGCAGCCGATGGGCCAGCAGATGCAGCCCATGGGTCAGCAGATGCAGCAGCCGCAGCTCCCGCAGCAGGGTCCCGGTGGCGACAGCGCCGCCCGCGTCCTGTCGCTGGCGCAGCAGACCGCCGACCAGGCGATCGCGGAGGCCCGATCCGAGGCCAACAAGATCGTCGGCGAGGCTCGCAGCCGTGCCGAAGGCCTGGAGCGGGACGCCCGCGCCAAGGCCGACGCGCTGGAGCGGGACGCGCAGGAGAAGCACCGCGTCGCGATGGGCTCCCTGGAGTCCGCCCGCGCCACGCTGGAGCGCAAGGTCGAGGACCTGCGGGGCTTCGAGCGTGAGTACCGTACGCGTCTGAAGTCCTACCTGGAGTCGCAGCTGCGCCAGCTCGAGACCCAGGCGGACGACTCCCTGGCCCCGCCGCGCAACCCGGCCGGTCCGGCGCTGCCGCCGTCGCCGACGCCGTCGATGGCTCCGGCCGGAGCGATGGGCCACTCGATGGGCAACCCGTCGATGGGCGCTCCGTCGACCATGGGCGGTCCCTCGCCGATGGGTGGCCCGTCCCCGATGGGCGGCCCCTCGTACGGTGGTCAGCAGCAGATGTCTCCCGCGATGACGCAGCCGATGGCTCCGGTGCGGCCGGCCGGTCCGCAGCCGATGCAGCAGGCGCCGTCGCCGATGCGGGGCTTCCTGATCGACGAGGACGACAACTAGGCGCCGCTCGCCAGTCGGCGGCAGTCGCTTCACGGGCCGGGCCCGGTTCCCCCACGGGGGCACCGGGCCCGGCCCGTTTCGCGTCCCGCCACCGTTGCGGGGCGCGGGCCGTACCTGTACCGGTACCGGTACGCGGAGCGGTGGCGAGGTCCCGCTGCGCGGAGCCTTCTCCCCGCCCCGCCCTTTAGCCGTTCCCTGGGGCTCCACACCGGACCCCGCGCCTCAAACTCCGGCGGGGCCGGATGTGCCGGGCGGGGAGAAATGGCTGTGGCCCGACCCCCTGGCGGGGATCGGGCCACAGAGCGGCCGCAGGGGCCGCCGGCGCTTACGCCTTGCGGAGGCGGAACGTCAGTGCGAGGGACTCGTCCGTGAACGGCTCGCCGTACGCGGCGTCCGCGTCGCCGGACGCGAAGTCCGTTGACAGGACCTCGTCCGCGATCAGGGTCGCGTGGTCCGTCAGGGCCGTGACGACCTCCGGGTCCGACGAGGACCACCGCAGGGCGATCCGGTCCGCGACGTCCAGGCCGGAGTTCTTGCGGGCCTCCTGGATCAGGCGGATCGCGTCACGGGCCAGGCCCGCCAGCCGCAGCTCCGGGGTGATCTCCAGATCCAGGGCCACCGTCGCGCCGGAGTCGGAGGCCACCGACCAGCCCTCGCGGGGGGTCTCGGTGATGATGACCTCCTCCGGGGAGAGGGAGATCTCCTCGCCGTTCAGCGAGATGACCGCCGAGCCGGACCGCAGGGCCAGGGACAGCGCCGCGGCGTCGGCCGCGGCCACCGCCTTCGCCACGTCCTGGACACCCTTGCCGAAGCGCTTGCCCAGCGCCCGGAAGTTCGCCTTGGCGGTCGTGTCCACCAGCGAGCCGCCGACCTCGGAGAGCGAGGCCAGGGAGGAGACGTTCAGCTCCTCCGTGATCTGCGACCGCAGCTCCGGCGACAGGCCGTCGAAGCCCACCGCGCCCACCAGAGCCCGCGACAGCGGCTGGCGCGTCTTGACGCCCGACTCGGCGCGCGTGGCGCGGCCCAGCTCCACCAGGCGCCGTACGAGCTGCATGTGCTGGGACAGGGTCGGGTCGATCGCCGTGGTGTCCGCGACCGGCCAGGTGGAGAGGTGCACCGACTCCGGGGCGTCGGGGGTGACCGGGACGATCATGTCCTGCCAGACCCGCTCCGCGATGAAGGGGGTCAGGGGGGCCATCAGGCGGGTGACCGTCTCCACGACCTCGTGGAGGGTGCGCAGCGCGGCCTTGTCGCCCTGCCAGAAGCGGCGGCGGGAGCGGCGCACGTACCAGTTCGAGAGGTCGTCCACGAAGGCGGACAGCAGCTTGCCGGCGCGCTGGGTGTCGTAGGACTCCATCGCCTCGGTGACCTCGGCCACCAGGGTGTTCAGCTCGGAGATCAGCCAGCGGTCCAGGACCGTGCGCTGCGCCGGGGCCGGGTCGGCCGCCGAGGGGGCCCAGCCGGAGGTGCGGGCGTACAGGGCCTGGAAGGCGACGGTGTTCCAGTACGTGAGGAGCGTCTTGCGGACGACCTCCTGGATCGTGCCGTGGCCGACCCGGCGGGCTGCCCACGGGGAGCCGCCGGCCGCCATGAACCAGCGCACCGCGTCCGCGCCGTGCTGGTCCATGAGCGGGATCGGCTGGAGGATGTTGCCCAGGTGCTTGGACATCTTGCGGCCGTCCTCGGCGAGGATGTGGCCCAGGCAGACCACGTTCTCGTACGAGGACTTGTCGAAGACGAGGGTGCCGACCGCCATCAGCGTGTAGAACCAGCCGCGCGTCTGGTCGATGGCCTCCGAGATGAACTGCGCCGGGTAGCGCTTCTCGAAGATCTCCTTGTTCTTGTACGGGTAGCCCCACTGCGCGAACGGCATCGAGCCCGAGTCGTACCAGGCGTCGATGACCTCCGGGACGCGGACGGCTTCGAGGGAGCAGCCCTCGGCCGTACAGGTGAAGGTGACGTCGTCGATGTACGGGCGGTGCGGGTCCAGCGCGCTGTGGTCCTGGCCGGACAGCTCGCTCAGCTCGGCGCGGGAGCCGATGCAGGTGAGGTGGTTCTCCTCGCAGCGCCAGATCGGCAGCGGGGTGCCCCAGTACCGGTTGCGCGACAGCGCCCAGTCGATGTTGTTGTTCAGCCAGTCGCCGAAGCGGCCCTGCTTGACCGAGTCCGGGAACCAGTTCGTCTTCTCGTTCTCCCGCAGCATCGCGTCCTTGACGGCGGTGGTGCGGATGTACCAGGACGGCTGCGCGTAGTACAGCAGCGCGGTGTGGCAGCGCCAGCAGTGCGGGTAGCTGTGCTCGTAGGCGATGTGCTTGAAGAGCAGGCCGCGCGCGTCGAGGTCGGCGGTCAGCTTCTCGTCGGCCTTCTTGAAGAAGACGCCGCCGACCAGCGGGACCTCCTCCTCGAAGGTGCCGTCGGGGCGGACCGGGTTCACGACCGGCAGGCCGTACGCGCGGCAGACCGCGAGGTCGTCGGCGCCGAAGGCGGGGGACTGGTGGACCAGACCGGTGCCGTCCTCGGTCGTGACGTACTCGGCGTTCACGACGTAGTGGGCCGGAGCAGGGAACTCGACGAGGTCGAAGGGGCGCTGGTACGTCCAGCGCTCCATCTCCTTGCCCGTGAAGGTCTGGCCGGTGGCCTCCCAGCCCTCGCCCAGGGACTTCTCCAGCAGCGGCTGGGCGACGACGAGCTTCTCTGAGTCCTCGACGCCGGTACGGCGGACGACCACGTACGTGACGTCGGGGTGGGCGGCCACGGCGGTGTTGGAGACCAGGGTCCAGGGGGTCGTGGTCCAGACCAGCAGCGCCGCCTCGCCGGCCAGCGGGCCGGAGGTCAGCGGGAAGCGGACGTAGACGGACGGGTCGACGACCGTCTCGTAGCCCTGCGCCAGCTCGTGGTCCGAGAGGCCGGTGCCACAGCGGGGGCACCAGGGGGCGACGCGGTGGTCCTGGGTGAGCAGGCCCTTGTTGAAGATCTCCTTCAGCGACCACCACACGGACTCGACGTACTCGGGGTCCATGGTCCGGTAGGCGTCGTCCAGGTCGACCCAGTAGCCCATCCGGGTCGTGAGCTCGGTGAACGCGTCGGTGTGGCGGGTCACGGACTCGCGGCACTTGGCGTTGAACTCGGCGATGCCGTACGCCTCGATGTCCTGCTTGCCGTTGAAGCCCAGCTCCTTCTCGACGGCGAGCTCGACGGGCAGGCCGTGGCAGTCCCAGCCGGCCTTGCGGGCCACGTGATAGCCGCGCATGGTGCGGAACCGGGGGAAGACGTCCTTGAAGACGCGGGCCTCGATGTGGTGCGCGCCGGGCATGCCGTTCGCGGTGGGCGGGCCCTCGTAGAAGACCCACTCGGGGCGTCCCTCGGACTGCTCCAGGGTCTTGGCGAAGGTCTTGCTCTCGCGCCAGAAGTCGAGAACGGCGTGCTCGAGGGCGGGCAGGTCGACCTGGGCGGGTACCGGGCGGTACTGCGGCGGTGTGGTCATGAGGCTGAACTCTTCCTCCGGCGGGATGTCACTTCCGTCCGGAGGGACGAGAGCCGACTGCTGCTCCCGCGGTACCACCCTCCTTGGCCGCCGGACGGATCCGGTGGCCCCCTCATTGGGGTGCGAAGCCGGTTCTACTGGCCCCACGGGAATCCGTGCGGGCTTTCTTCCGGCGGCTCAGGGGTGATCCTTCGCATCGCGCTCGCCCCCGGGCTCTCACCGTCCCCGGGTCGCTCATGGCTGCGTGTGACGCTACTCGTCCCCGTCCATGCCTCTCGCTGGGCCCAGTGTACGGGGCGGGGGCGCGCTCGGCAGACCGGTTTACGGGGGGTCGGGGCGGGGGTTCCGGCGGGCCTCGGGGCGGCGGCCGGGCGGGGGCGTGGCATGACCCGAACGGGCCGATGGGCCGGTCCGGGCTCCGGTGTGACGGGTGGGGCGGATTACCGGGCTCCCTGATGGGCACAACGGATGCAGGTTGGCATCGATGGACGCGTGCCCCGTTGCCGCGAGGCCGGAGTCGATTTATCGTTCCGGCACGATTCGCGCGCAAGATCACAGTATGTGAAGGGGCCGCGGCCATGGTGGCGAAGAAGACCGCCGACAGAACTGCCGACAAGGCTGTCGGAAAGGCCGCCGGAAAGGCGACGTCGGCCGAGAATGCGGCTCCGGCCCCGAAAGCGACCGCTGTCGGGAAGAAGGCCGCGAAGCCGGCGGCCGGGACGGCGGTGAATTCGGTGAAGTCGGCGAAGCCGGCGACCAAGGCGACCACGGCGGTGGCCGAGGCGGCCGAGAAGGCGCCCGCCAAGAAGACGGCGGCCAAGAAGGCGGTGGCCGTGAAGGCGGCCGCCGGGAAGACCCCGGCCAAGAAGACCTCGGCCGTGAACACGACGGCCGTCGACAAGACGGCCGCGAAGAAGGCGACCGGCGTCGGGAAGACGACCGCGAGGAAGGCCACGGCCAAGGCGGCCGGGGCCGAGGGGGCGGCGCACGCCGCGCAACAGACGGGAGCCCGGAAAGTGGTTGCCAAGAAGAGCACCGGCACGGCCAGGAAGACGGCTGCGGCCGCCACCAGCGGCCTGCCGAAGGCCAGGGCCACGGCGGCCCTGGCGCCGGGCGAGCTGGCCGTACGGCCCGGCGAGGACCCCTGGACCCCGGCGGAGGTCGCCGAGGCGCGCAGCGAGCTGCAGAGCGAGGTCCTGCGGCTGCGGCACGAGCTGCAGGCCTCCGACGAGGCCATCTCGGGGCTGATGCGGGACTCCGGCGACGGCGCGGGCGACGACCAGGCCGACACGGGCACCAAGAACATCACCCGGGAGTCCGAGCTGGCCCTCGCCGCGAACGCCCGCGAGATGCTCGAACAGACCGAGCGGGCCCTGGAACGGCTGGACGCGGGCACGTACGGGCTCTGCGAGAACTGCGGCCAGCCCATCGGCAAGGCCAGGATGCAGGCCTTCCCGCGGGCGACGCTGTGCGTGGACTGCAAGCAGAAGCAGGAGCGGCGGCACTGAGCGGGCGCTGAGACGGCACGGGCCGGGCTGCCGCCGCAGGCGGACCCTGACGTACTCTCGTGTCTCGTCAGGGTCCAGGGACCTGGCAGGGCTGTGTCGTCGGCAACCTGGTTCGAGCTAGTCGAGGGACTCACGTGGCAGAGGCGGAGAGCATCATCGGTACGCCGGAGGTCGGGGACGGCGCCCAGCCGGAGTCCGTCGAGCCCAAGGGGCGTCGGCGGATCGTCGCGCTGCTCGTCGTCGCGGTGCTCGCCTACCTGCTCGACTTCGGCAGCAAGATGCTGGTCGTCGCGAAGCTGGAGCACCAGCCGCCGATCCGGATCATCGGCGACCTGCTGAAGTTCGAGGCGATCCGCAACCCGGGCGCCGCCTTCGGCTTCGGCGAGGCCTTCACCATCATCTTCACCTGCATCGCGGCCACCGTGATCATCGTGATCGTGCGGCTGGCCCGGAAGCTCTACAGCCTGCCGTGGGCGATCGCGCTGGGCCTGCTGCTGGGCGGTGCGCTGGGCAATCTCACCGACCGCATCTTCCGTTCGCCGGGGGTGTTCCGGGGGGCCGTCGTCGACTTCATCGCGCCCGCCCACTTCGCGGTCTTCAACCTCGCGGACTCGGCGATCGTGTGCGGCGGCATCCTGATCGTGCTGCTGTCGTTCAAGGGTCTGGACCCGGACGGCACGGTCCACAAGGACTGATCGCGCACCGGTCGGCCACCGTTCGCGGGAAAGCTGCGCTGCCGAGTCCTGCATACTCGACAGGTGAGTACGATTCCCGAGATCCGCACCCTGCCCGTTCCCGATGGCCTCGAGGGCGAGCGCGTCGACGCCGCCATCGCCCGTATGTTCGGTTTTTCCCGGACGAAGGCGGCCGAGCTCGCCGCCGCGGGGAAGGTGTCGGTCGACGGCAGCGTCGTCGGGAAGTCCGAGCGCGTGCACGGCGGCGCCTGGCTCGAAGTCGAGATGCCCGCGCCGCCCCGGCCGGTCGAGCTCGTCGCCGAGCCCGTCCCGGGCATGGAGATCGTCCATGACGACGACGACATCGTCGTCATCATGAAGCCGGTGGGCGTCGCCGCCCACCCGAGCCCCGGCTGGACCGGCACCACCGTCATCGGCGGCCTCGCCGCCGCCGGCTACCGGATCTCCACCTCCGGTGCGTCCGAGCGCCAGGGCGTCGTGCACCGCCTCGACGTCGGTACGTCCGGCCTGATGGCCGTCGCCAAGTCCGAGCGCGCGTACACCTCGCTGAAGAACCAGTTCCGCGAGCGGGTCGTGGACAAGCGCTACCACGCGCTCGTACAGGGCCACCCGGACCCGATGAGCGGCACCATCGACGCCCCGATCGGCCGCCACCCCAGCGCGGACTACAAGTGGGCCGTGACCCAGGAGGGCAAGCCCTCCGTCACCCACTACGACCTGATCGAGGCCTTCCGCGCGGCCTCGCTGCTCGACATCAAGCTCGAGACCGGGCGTACGCACCAGATCCGCGTGCACATGTCCGCGCACCGGCACCCCTGCGTCGGCGACCTCACGTACGGCGCCGACCCGACCGTCGCGAAGCGGCTGGGCCTGACCCGGCAGTGGCTGCACGCGGTGCGGCTCGGCTTCGAGCACCCGTCGGACGGCCAGTGGGTGGAGTTCGAGAGCACCTACCCGGCGGACCTCCAGCACGCGCTGGACGTGATCCGGGCCGAGAGCGAGTGACGTCCGGCACGGACTTCGCCGTCCGGGTGGCCGCCTCCGAGGCGGACGTGGCGGCGTGCTTCGCGGTGCGGACCGAGGTGTTCGTGGTCGAGCAGTCCGTGCCGGAGTCGATCGAGTACGACGCGTACGACGCGGTCGCGGTGCACGTGCTGGCCGTGGGGCCGGACGGGGAACCGCTGGGCACCGGGCGGCTGCTGTACGGGCCGGCGGCGCTGGGCAAGACGGGCGGCGACCTGACGGTCGGCTCGCTCGGTCGGCTGGCCGTACGCAAGGCCGCGCGCGGGCTGGGTGTGGGGGTGGCGCTGGTGCGGGCCATCGAGGCGGAGGCCGGGCGGTTGGGGCTCTCGGCCGTTGACCTGGGCGCGCAGACGCATGCCCTCGGTTTCTACGCCCGGCTGGGGTACGTGGCCTACGGGCCGGAATTCGAGGACGCGGGCATCCCGCACCGGGCGATGCGGCGCCACCTGCCGTAGCCGGGGCCCCGCCCTTTCATCTCCCCCCGGACTCCGTCCGGGGACCCCCACCCGGGCCCTGCCCGGACCCGTGTGGCGCCGTTGCGGGGGCGATGCCCCCCGAACCCCCGCGCCTCAAACGCCGGCGGGGCTGGATTTCGGCCAGCGCGGGGGACCCGCCAGGCGGGCGAGGCTTCGACGGGGCGTGGGATTACGCGGCCAGCCGTACGGCAGGGTGGGGGAGTGGATCAGCTTGCTCTGCTGTTCGTGCTGCTGCTCGGGGCCGTGGTCACCGTGCCGCTCGGGGATCGGCTCGGGCTGCCCGCGCCCGTCCTGATGACCATCGGCGGGGTCGTGCTCGCGCTGGTGCCGGTCCTGCCGAATGTCGACATCCCGCCCGAGTTCATCCTGCCGCTCGTGCTGCCCCCGCTGCTCTACGCCTCGGTGCAGCGCACCTCGTGGCGGCAGTTCGCCGCCAATGTCCGGCCGATCCTCCTGCTCGCCGTGGCCCTCGTGTTCGTCACGACCGCCGCCGTCGGCGCCGTCGCGTACGCCGTCGTCCCCGGGCTGCCGCCGGCCGCGGCCCTTGCGCTCGGCGCGCTCGTGGCCCCGCCCGACCCCGTCGCCGCGACCGCCGTCGCCGGATCGCTCGGGCTGCCGCGCCGCATGGTGTCGATCCTGGAGGGCGAGGGCCTGTTCAACGACGTCACCGCGATCGTGCTGTACCACGTGGCCATCGCCGCCGCCGTGAGCGGCAGCTTCTCCTGGCCGGAGGCGCTGGGGGAGTTCGTGCTCTCCGCCGTGGTCGCGGTCGGTGTCGGGCTCCTGCTGGGCTGGGCCGCCAACGCGCTCATGGGGCGGCTCGGCGACGCCACGCTGCAGATCGGGCTGACGCTGCTGGTGCCGTTCGTGTCGTACGTACTGGCCGAGGAGCTCAAGGGGTCGGGGGTGCTGGCCGTGCTGACGACGGCCCTGTTCCTCGCCGAGTACGCGACCGACGCGGACGACGTGCTGGGGCGCCTCGCCGGGCACACCTTCTGGGAGGTCGTGGACATGCTGGTCACGGGCGTGGCCTTCGGGCTGATCGGGCTGGAGCTGCACAACGTGTTCGGCGTCGCGGCCGGCCGCGCGTGGGAGATGGCGGGGTGGGCGGCCGCCGTGATCGCGGTGGTGGTCGGCGTACGGCTGACGTGGCTGCTGCCGGCCGGGTGGCTGGCCAAGCGGCTGCACACGCGGCGCGACTACGACGAGGAGATCCCGCTGAGCTGGCGGGAGAGCGTGGTGATGTGGTGGGCCGGGATGCGCGGGGTGGCCTCGGTGGCGCTGGCGCTGGCCATTCCGCTGAAGGTGGAGGGCGGGGCGCCGTTTCCGGGGCGGGACCAGATCATCTTCATCGCCTTCGCCGTGATCATGGTGACGCTGGTGTGCCAGGGGCTGACACTGCCGTGGCTGGTGCGGCTTCTGGGTGTGGAGGCCGATGAGGATGCCGAGCGGGAGACGGAACGGCAGCTGGCGATCCGCGCGGCGAAGGCCGCGAAGCGGCGGCTGAAGGAGATCGAGGAGGTGGAGGACCTCCCGGAGGACCTGGTGGAGGTGCTGTACCGGCGGGCGTACGACGTGGGGGCCAGGATCAGCCCCGACATGGTCGACGAGGAGCGGCGGGAGGCGTACGCGAAGCGGGTGGAGCGGATCCGGGACGTCCAGCGGATCCAGCGGGAGATGATGTCGGCGGCGCGGCACGAGGTGCTTTCGGCGCGCAGCGAGCCCGGCGCGGATCCGGAGATCGTGGACCGGGTCCTGCGCCACCTGGACGTCCGCAGTCTCCGCAGCACCTGACCGGCCCTTGGCCCCGGCCCCCGCCGGGGTGCGGGGGCCGGCGGCGGTGCCGGGCCGGGGGTGGGGTCAGACCTGGTAGTGGGACGGGGCGAAGAGGGAGAGGTTCGAGGCCATCCATGCCGACGTGTGGGACAGGCCCTCCGTCAGGGAGACCTTCGGCTGCCAGCCCGCCCATTCGCGGGCCCGGGAGTTGTCCGACAGGAGGCGCTGGACCTCGCTGCCCGCAGGGCGGAGGCGGGTCTCGTCCACCACGGCGCGGGCGTCGCGGCCCGATGCCTGGATCAGGGCCTGCGCCAAGGCCCCGATGGAGATCTCCTGGCCCGTTCCGAGGTTGACCACCTCGCCCAGTGCCCGGTCGCATTCCGCCACCGCGAGAAAGCCCTCCGCCGTGTCCGTCACGTACGTGAAGTCCCGGGTCGGGGAGAGAGAGCCGAGGCGGATCTCCCGCGCACCCGCGTGCAGCTGCGCCAGGATCGTCGGGATCACGGCGCGCGCCGACTGGCGGGGGCCGTACGTGTTGAACGGCCGCACCACGGTCACCGGCAGCTCGAACGCGTGGTGGAACGACAGCGCCATCATGTCCGCGCCGATCTTCGACGCCGAGTACGGGGACTGCGGCTGGAGAGGGTGGGTCTCGGCGATCGGGGCCGTCAGGGCGGTTCCGTAGACCTCGCTCGTGGAGGTGTGCACGAGGCGCCGCACCCCGTGGCGGCGGCAGGCCTCCGCCATGTTCTCCGTACCGGTCACGTTGGTCTGGACATATGCGCCCGGCGAGGCGTAGCTGTACGGGATCCCGATCAGCGCCGCCAGGTGGAACACCGTGTCGCAGCCCTCCACCGCGTCGCTGACCCGGCCCGCGTCGCGGATGTCGCCCGCCCACATCTCCACCGGGCCGTCGGGGTCCGCGAGGTACCGCGCCAGGTTGCCCTTCTCCGCGTACGGCTTGTAGTGGACGAAGGCGCGGACCCGGGCGCCCCGGGCCACCAGCAGGTCGACCAGGGTGGACCCGATGAACCCCTCCGCTCCGGTGACCAGGACCGTCCGGTCCGTCCAGGGGTTCGCCGTGGTCGTGTGCGTGTGCGTGTTCATATGCGCTCCAGGGTGGGAAGGGGGACGCCGGCCACGCGGAGGACCTGCGCGGCCAGCAGTTCGGCGGCCCGGGCGTGCGGGCCGGGGTCGGCGGCGCCGGCCATCGCGGACAGCCGGGCCGGGTCGGCCAGCAGGGGGCCGAGCAGGACCGCCAGCCGGTCGGCCGTGGTCTCGCCATCCGGCAGCGGCAGGCCCGCACCCGCGTCGATGAGGACCCGGGCGTTGTGGGTCTGGTGGTCGCCGGGGGCGTGGGGGTACGGGACGAGCACGGCCGGGACGCCGGTCGCCGCCAGCTCGGCCACCGTCGCGGACCCGGCACGGCACACCACCAGGTCGGCGGCCGCGTACACGAGGTCCATCCGGTCCAGGTACGGCACGGCCCGGGCGATCCGCTGCCCTCCGCAGGCCGCGAGATCGGCGGCGGTGTCCGGCAGCGCCTGCGGACCCGTCTTGATCAGCAGCTGTACGTCGTCCCGCCCCTGCCAGAGCCCGGCCAGCCCGACCGCGGCCGCGGTGAGCCGGGCCGCGCCCAGGCTGCCGCCGTTGAAGACGATCAGGCGGCGGCCGTCGGGGACGTACAGGGCCCGCCGGGCCTCCGCGCGCAGGGCCGCGCGCTCCGGGCGCGACAGCTGCGCCAGCCGGGCGAGGGCCGCGGAGATCGGCATTCCGGTGGTCAGGGCGTGCGCCCCGCCCGCCAGATGGGCCCGGCTGCGGTCGAAGGCCACCGCGATGTGCGGGGTGAGCCGGGCCGCGAACCGGTTGGCGCGGCCCGGCACCGCGTTGGACTCGTGGATGACGGCCGGCAGCCCCGCCATCCTGGCCCCCAGCACGGCCGGCGCACTCGGGTAGCCGCCCATGCCGACGACGGCGTGCGCACCCTGGGCCCGGATCACCGACCGGGCCTGCCCGGCCGAGCGCAGCAGCGCGGCGGGCAGCAGATAGCGCTTCGCGCCGAGCGACGGGTCGAACGGGATCATGTCCACCGTGTGCAGGCGGTGGCCGGCGGCCGGGATCAGCTCGGTCTCCAGGCCCCGCTCGGTCCCGATGAACGAGACCACGGCATCGGGGACGGCCGCGCGCAGCGCCTCGGCGAGGGCGAGCCCGGGGTAGATGTGGCCGCCGGTGCCGCCCGCGCCGATCACGACCGACAGGGGCGGCATTCCTTGCGTGTCTCGTGTGCCTCTTGTGCCTTGAGTGGTCATGGGCGCAGGCTTCCGGTGCGCCCTAAGAACGTTCTAAGAGGTTCTCTCAGAACTGTTTGGCAGGCTTTGCCGCATGAGCAGCACGAGTGCGCACACGAGTGGGCAGCGGATCCTGGTCGTGGACGACGAGCCCGAGGTCCGGGCCGCCGTCCAGGACGGGCTGGCCGTCGAGGGGTACGAGGTACGGGGAGCCGCCGACGGGCTCGCCGCGCTGTCGGAGGTGGCCGGCTGGCAGCCCGACGCGGTGGTGCTCGACGTGATGATGCCCGTGCTGGACGGGCTCGGGGTCTGCCGACAGCTGCGCGCGCTGGGCGACCGTACGCCCGTACTCGTCCTGACCGCGCTGGACTCGGTGAGCGAGCGGGTCGACGGCCTGGAGGCGGGCGCCGACGACTACCTGGTCAAGCCGTTCGCGCTGGACGAGCTGGTGGCCCGGGTCCGGGCCCTGCTGCGGCGGGCCGCGCCCGATCCGGCCGGTGCGGCCGTACTCGGGTTCGCGGACCTGGTGCTCGATCCCGAGACGCGCACCGGAAGGCGCGGCGGGCGGCCGCTGGAGTTCAGCCGCACCGAGGCGGCACTGCTGGAGCTGCTGCTGCGCCACCCCGGGCAGGTGCTGCCCAGGGAGCTGATCCTGGAGCTGGTGTGGGGGCGGGACTTCGGGCCGGACTCCAACTCGCTGGCCGTGTACGTGGGCTACCTGCGGCGGAAGCTGGAGGCCGGCGGCGAGCCGCGGCTGGTGCACACCGTCCACGGGGTCGGGTACCGGCTGGGCACGGCGTGAGCGGCGGCGGACCCAGGAAAGGGCGGCGCAGGCTCGGGGCGCGCTGGCGCAGACGGCGGCCGCTGCGGACCCGGCTGGCGCTGGCGGTCACCGCGGCAGTGGCGCTGGTCGCGGTCGGGGTGTGCACGGCGGCGTTCTTCGTCGTACGCAGCGCCCTGTACGAGCAGCTCAACCTGAGCCTCACCCAGTCCGCGCGGCTAGCGGCCCAGCGCAACCCGGACTCCGGGCCGGGGACCCTGGCCGGGGAGTGCCGGTTCCTGGCGGCGCCGGCCTGCGCGGAGGTGGTGCCGGCGGACCCGGCGGGCGACCCGGCCGCGCCGTACCTGCTGCCCGTGGACGCGGCGGCGCGGGCGGTGGCCGCCGGGCGGCACGCGCCGTACTACACGGACATCGTGCACGCGGGGCACCCGACGCGGATGCTCACCACCGACTACGCGAAGGGGCGGGCGCTGCAGGTGGCGCTGCGGGCCGACACCGTCGAGAAGGGGATCGAGGAGGCGGCGTGGTGGTTGGCGCTGATCGGCGGGGCCGGGGTGCTGGTGGCGGCCGGGCTCGGGTACTGGGTGTCGCGGACCGGGCTGGCCCCGGTGACCCGGCTCACGGCCACCGCCGAGCGGATCGCGGCGACGCGGGATCCGCGGCACCGGATCGAACTGCCGCCGCCGGGGCCGCCGGGCAGGGAGGACGAGATCACCCGGCTCGCCGGGAGTTTCAACACCATGCTGGGCGAGCTCGAGCAGTCGGTGACGGCGCAGCGGCGGCTGGTCGCGGACGCCTCGCACGAGCTGCGGACCCCGCTGACCGCGCTGCGGACGAACGCGGAGCTGCTGGCGCGGGGGGAGCGGCTGACGGTGGAGCAGCGCGAGCGGGCCTCGCTCGCGCTGGGGCGGCAGCTGCGGGAGGTGACGGGGCTGGTGAACGACCTGATCGAGCTGGCCCGGGACGAGGAGCCGCAGCCGCTGGTGGAACAGGTCCGGCTGGCTCCGCTGGTGGAGCACTGCGCGGAGGCTGCGCGGGCGCACTGGCCGTCGGTACCGGTACACGTCCGCGTGGGCGGGGAGGAGGCGGTGGTGGTGCCGGGGGTTCCGGCGCGGCTGACGCGACTGGTGTCGAACCTGCTGGACAACGCGGCGAAGTTCAGTCCCGCGGGGGCGCCGGTGGAGGTGGAGCTGGTGTCGCGGGGCGGTGGTGGCGGGGCCGAGCTGACGGTACGGGACCACGGGCCGGGCATTGCGGCCGAGGATCTGCCGTACGTGTTCGACCGCTTCTACCGGGCGGGGGCGGCGCGTGCCCTGCCGGGGTCGGGGCTGGGGCTCGCGATGGCCCGCCAGATCGCCCGGGCGCATGCAGCCGAGTTGGTGGCGGAGCCGGCTCCGGGCGGTGGGGCCCTGTTCCGCCTGACCTTCGGCCCCTGAGCACCTGCGGTCCGGCTTCCTGGGGCTCCGCCCCGGACCCCGCGCCTCAATCGCCGGCGGGGCCGGACGTGGCCGGGCGCGGGTCCGCCGGGGACGTGGCGATGCGGGGCAAGGCGTACGGGTGGTGGGCCAGCAACCAGGTGATCAGGCGTTCGCGGACCTGGCAGCGGACCGTCCAGATGTCGGTGGCGTCCTTCGCCGTGACCACCGCCCGGACCTGGATCGTGTGCGGGGTCGTGTCCGTGACCGCCAGGCTGCCGGTGCGGCCGTCCCATTCCGGGATCTCCTTCAGGATCCGCTGGAGCTGCTCCCGCATCAGGTCCAGCGGTGCGCTGTGGTCCAGGTGCCAGAACACCGTCCCGGTCATCTGAGCGCCGCCGCGTGACCAGTTTTCGTACGGCTTGCCTGTGAAATACGACACAGGCATGGTGATCCGGCGCTCGTCCCAGGTGCACACCACGAGGAAGGTCAGGGTGATCTCCTCGACCGTGCCCCACTCCTGGTCCACGACCACCGTGTCGCCGATCCGCACCGTGTCGCCGAAGGCGATCTGCAGTCCGGCGAACAGGTTGCCCAGCGAGGACTGCGCGGCGATGCCCGCCACGATGCCGAGGACGCCCGCCGAGGCCAGCATCGAGGCGCCGAGCGCCCGCATCGGCGGGAACGTGAGCAGCATCGCCGCCACCGCGACCACCACGACCACCGCCGTGACCACCCGGTGGATCAGCGTCACCTGGGTGCGGACCCGGCGCACCCGTGCGTCGTCCGGGTTCCGGTCCGCGTAGCGGGCGTACGAGGAGTCCACGACCGCCGTCGCGATGCGCACCAGCAGCCAGGCCGCCGAGGCGATCAGCACGAGGGTCAGGGCGCGGCCCACGGCGAACACGTATTCCGCGGGGATCCCGGCCCGGCGTTGGGAGCCGTACAGCAGCGTCGTGCACAGGACGAGCTGGAACGGCAGGCGGCAGTGGCGCAGCAGCCCCCACAGCGGGGTCTCGCTGTGCCGGGCGTCGGCGCGGCGCAGCAGCAGGTCCAGCAGCCACCCGGCGAGCAGGGTGACGACCAGTGAGCCGCCGAGGACCGCGATGGGGCGCAGAACGGTGTCCGTGTCCATGCACTTCAACGTAACCGGAACGCGGGCTCGGCCCCCTCCCATTCAACGAATGGCACGATGGGGTGCATGAACATCATGCTTTTCCACTCGACGTACGGGCTGCGGCCCGCGGTGCACGCGGCGGCCGACCGGCTGCGCGCGGCCGGTCACCAGGTCCAGGTGCCGGATCTCTTCGAGGGGCGCACCTTCGAGACCGTCGAAGAGGGCATGGCACACCGGGACGAGATCGGCCGTGACGAGCTGCTCAAGCGCGCGGTCCTGGCCTCCGCCCCCTACTCCGACCAGGGCCTGGTCTACGCCGGCTTCTCCTTCGGCGGTTCCGTCGCCCAGCACTTGGCGCTGGCCGACGAGAAGGCGCGCGGGCTGCTGCTCCTGCACGGGACGGCGGACCTGGAGGAGGACACCGCGGTCGACGAGCTGCCGGTGCAGCTGCACATCGCGGATCCGGACCCGTTCGAGACGCACGACTGGCTGACCGCCTGGTACCTGCGGATGCAGCGCGCGGGTGCGGACGTGGAGGTGCACCGCTACCCGGGTGCCGGGCACCTGTTCACTGACCCGGGGCTCGACGACTACGACGCGGAGGCCGCGGAGCAGACCTGGCGGGTCGCGCTCGCCTTCCTCGACAGTCTGTAGGAGCAGGGGAAACGAATGAGGGGCAGGGCACCGATGCGTGCCCTGCCCCTCATTCGTTTCAGGTCGTGACTAGCCGCGGTACGCGCTCCACATGCTCTTCATGCGGGACACCTGACCCGCAGTGAACTGGTACATGCAGGAGTCGTACGTGTAGTCCATGAAGTTGTGGATCGGGTCGACGCCCGTCTTGTTGGTGCAGCTGTCACGGCCGGTCGGGCACTCGAACGCCGCGCTCTTCTCGGCCGGGGTGTCGGAGACGGAGTCGCCGCTGCCCGAGCAGCCGCCCTGGAAGGTGTGGTACAGGCCCATCCAGTGGCCGACCTCGTGGGTGCCGGTGTCGCCCTCGTTGTAGTTGGCGGCGGAGCCGCCCGGCAGCGAGGTGTTGAGGACGACCACGCCGTCCATCTTCGGCTGCGAGGCGTAGGAGCTCGGGAAGGTCGCCCAGCCGAGCAGGCCGCCGCCGAGGTTGGCGGTGTACAGGTTCAGCGCGTTCGCGCCGCCCTTGCGCAGGGCGTTCTTCATGTCCTTCTCGGCCTGGGTGCCGTCCGAGACGTTGTACCAGGCGGCGTTGTCGGTGTAGTCGGTGGAGACCAGCGAGAACTGGTAGCCCGAGTCGACGTTGCCGGTGCCCTGGCCGCTGTAGGCGGAGTTGAGGACCGCGATCTGGTTGTTGATGTCCGTGGCGGTCAGCTTGCCGGCGGTGCCGGAGGTGATGACGTGGACGTAGACCGGGATGGTCGTCGCGGCGGTCACCTCGGCGGCGCGCATCTGGCGCTGCGGGCCGAGCTCGGCGCTCTTCTTGACCAGGTCGGCGTCCATGGCCTTGACCTGGGCGTCCGTCACCTCGTTGGGGTCGGCCGCGTGGTCGTCCTTCGGGCGGGCGACCCGGGCGTTGGCGGAGGTGCCGGCGTCGGCACAGGCCTCGGAGCCGGTCTTGGGGGCCGCGGCCACGGTCGTGGGGGCCGTGAGCGGGGCGAACGCCAGGGTTCCGGCCAGAACGGCCGTGCCCATGAGGCGGCGTCGGAGCATGGGGGATATGCGGGCGGAAGCGCGCACGTGGACTCCTCGCGAAGCGTGGTGGGGGGTGAGGGATTTCCTCACGCTGGCGCGAAGCTTATGTGTCCATGTCATGCACTGAGCAAGCCCTTTACGTAAAAGATTTGTTGCTTCTGAGGCCGAAGGGGCTCCTGGTCTGCACCAGGAGCCCCTCTGAACAGCAGATTTGACAGACAGTCAGAAGATCGTCAGCCGACCGGCTGGTACGCCCGCTCCACCTTCTGCGTGCCGTTCGGCGTGCGGTACGAGCGGGACCACGCGGCCGTCGCGGCCGGATTCCGCTTGTCGGAGACGACGAAGTAGTCCATCTGCGAACGCTCGGCCGTCACGTCCAGAACCCCGTAGCCGTGGGAGTCCATGTCCAGCCACTTCACGTGCCAGTTGGCCGCCTTGATCGCCGCTTCCGCTACCAGCGACGCGGTGTCCGCCGGCACGTGCAGGAGGTCGTCGATGTTGTCGGAGGTCACCGACGTCACCACGAACTCGGTGGCGGCCGTACCGGACCCCGGGTACGTCGCCATGTTCATCGGGACCTCGTTCGCCCACGCCATGTGGATGTCGCCGGTCAGGAACACCGTGTTCTTGATCTTCCGGTCCTTCAGGTGGGCCAGCAGCTCCTTGCGGTCGTCCGTGTAGCCGTCCCACTGGTCCACGTTGATTGCGAGGCCGCCCTCGGGCAGGCCCAGCAGCTTCGCCAGCGGGGCCAGTAGGTGGGCGGGCAGCGAGGCGAAGGCCACCGGCGAGATCATCACCGAGGTCCCGACCAGCTTCCAGGTCGCGTTCGAGCTCGCGAGGCCGGACTTGAGCCAGTCCAGCTGGGCGCGCCCGGTGATGGTGCGCTCCGGGTCGTCCACCGAGCCGCTGCCTATCTTGGCCTGCTGGGAGCGGAAGGTGCGCAGGTCCAGCAGGTGCAGGTCGGCGAGGGTGCCGAAGCGCAGCCGCCGGTAGACGGTGCCGGCCGTGGAGGTGCGCACGGGCATCCACTCGAAGTACGCCTGCTTGGCGGCGGCCGCACGGGCCGCCCAGTCGCCCTCGGCGCCCGGCGTGTGGTTCTCCGCGCCGCCCGACCAGGCGTCGTTGGCGAACTCGTGGTCGTCCCAGATCGCGACGATCGCGTGCGCGGCGTGCAGGGCCTGGAGGTCGGCGTCGGTCTTGTACGTGCCGTGCCGGGTCCGGTAGTCGGCGAGGGTGAGGATCTCGTGCCGCGGCTCGTGCGGGCGTACGACGTACTTCGCCTCGGGGTAGGCCCCGTTCGCGTACTCGTAGATGTAGTCGCCGAGGTGCAGGATCGCGTGCAGGTCGGTGCGGGCGGCCAGGTGGCGGTACGCCGAGAAGTAGCCGGCCTCCCAGTTGGCGCAGGAGACCACGCCGAAGCGGACGCCGGGCGTCGTCGCGTCGTGGCCCGGGGCGGTCAGGGTGCGCCCGACCGGCGAGGCGGCGCCGCCGGCGGTGAACCGGTAGAAGTACGGGGTCTGCGGCCGCAGTCCGCGTACGTCCGCCTTGACGGTGTGGTCGCAGGCGGCGGTCGCCGTGACCGAGCCGCTCACGACGATCCGGGAGAAGGCCTTGTCCTCGGCGACCTCCCAGGTCACCTCGGTGGCCGGGCCTGCGCCGGAGCCGGGCACGGCCTCGGGGGTGGGGGTCACGCGGGTCCACAGCAGGATCCCGTCGGGCAGCGGGTCGCCGGAGGCGACGCCGTGCAGGAAGGCGGGCCCGTTCGAGGCCGCCGACGCGGGGGAGATGCCCAGTGCGGCCGTCGCGAAGGGTACGAGGGCGGCAGTGGCCGCAGCGGCCTTGACGACCGTACGGCGGCGCGGAGTTGCCGCAGTGGGGGAAGGGAGATGACTGGTCACGGACCGGCATATTACTGACGGGTACAGCGGTTGGAACACCCCTGTGCAAGCAACGGGCAGACGAACTCTCAGAGTTCGCCTGCCCGTTGGTTCGGTCCGTTATGGGTGGATCAGCCCGCGATGGCCTTGTCGACCGCGGCCGTGAACTCCTCCGGCGTCATCTTGATCTCGATCTTCTTGCCGTCCATCTTCAGCGACGGGGTGCCCTCGAGGCCGCTCTTCTCGAAGAGCTTCGACATCTCGAGCGCCCAGCGGTTGTACGTACCGTCCTCGACGGCCTTCTTGAACTCGGCGTTGCCCTTGAGCGCCGGCACCTGGTCCGCGATCTTCAGCAGGTAGTCGTCCTTGCCGAACTTGTCGTCGCGCTCCTCCGGGTGGTTCTCCTTGGAGTACAGGGCGCCCTTGTACTCCAGGAACGCCTCGGGGCTGACGTTCAGCGCCGCGCCCAGCGCGCTCAGCGCGTTCTTCGAACCGCTGCCGCCGAAGCCCTTGTCGAGGAAGGTGGCGCCGACGTACTGGATCTTGTACTTGCCGGCGTCCAGGTCCTTCTTGATCTGCGGGCCCACGCTCTGCTCGAACTGGGAGCAGATCGGGCAGCGCGCGTCCTCGTAGAGTTCGAGGGTCTTCTTGGCGTCGGCCTTGCCTATGACGACGGTGGTGCCGTTGTCGCCCGTGGTGTTCTTCGGGGCGACCAGCGTGGCGTCGGCGGCCTTGTCCCACTCGCCCGGCTGGTTGGCCTGCACGACCGCGTAGCCGATGCCGCCGGCCAGCGCGAGGACGGCGACGACGGCGCCGGCCACCAGCACCTGGCGGCGCACCTTGTCCTTCTTGGCCTGCTTTTCGCGCTCGGCGCGCAGCCGCTCGCGGGCCGCCGCCTTGTTCGCCTGGCTGTTGCGTGAACTCATGGTGATCTCCGTGGGATGTGACACAAGGAAAGGGGGACTGCCGTACGTGGGGTGGGTCAGGCGCAGACGAGCGCGCCGCGTACGGGAGGTCCCCGGCGTCCCACGGAGTGGGCGGGGAAGCGGGTACGGGCCCCCGCGCCCGGAAGGACCGGGCGCAGCGCCCGCCGCACCGGGCCGACGGCGGCTGCCGCCGAGGCCGCCGCCAGCAGCAGCGGCCGGAACGCGAAGGCGGCCACGGCACGCAGCAGCTGGCCCAGCGCGCGCTCCCCGTACCGCAGCCAGGCCGCGGCGAACAGCCCGACCGAGACGTGCGCGCCGAGCAGCAGCCACGGGGTCCAGGGTCCGGGCGAGGCCAGCAGGGCCACCGCGTCGGGAACGGCTCCGGGCACCTCGGCCAGCGGTCCGCCCAGCGGCGGGCCGCCGCACAGCTCGTCCAGGCCCAGCGCCCGCAGAGGCCCGGCGACGGGCCCGCCGGCCGGGCCGTAGCAGACGTGCTGCCCGGCGGTGAAGACCGCGTCGGCGGCCAGCTCCAGCGGAACCAGCAGCCCGGCGATGGGGCCGAAGCCCCGCTCGCGGCCCGCCAGCGCGTACGCGACCAGGAACACGCCCGTGAAGGCCCCGGCCACCAGCGCGGGCGGCAGCGGGACCCGGGACATCAGGACGTGCGAGCCGGCCGAGAGCAGCACGACGAGTGCGCTGAACAGCGCGGCCCGCAGCCCCCGGAGTCCTGCCCTCGATATGTCCATCGCCGCGAGTCTGCCACGAGTACCTGTGAAAACGGGTCCCCGGTCCTGTGCGGACCGGGGCCCGCGGCCGAAAACGCTCAATGCATGATGCGGCCGTTGCGGAACAGGTCCACGAAGATCTGGTGGTCGGCGCGCGCCCGGGTGCCGTACGCGTGCGCGAAGTCGACCAGCAGCTCCGCGAAGCCCTCCTCGTCCGCGGCGATCGCCGCGTCGATGGCCCGCTCGGTGGAGAACGGGACCAGCGAGTGCCCGCTCTCGGCCTCGTCGGCCGCCGCGTGCATGGTCGCCGTCGCCCGGCCCAGGTCCGCGACCACGGCCGCGATCTCCTCCGGGTCGTCCAGGTCCGACCAGTCCAGGTCCACCGCGTACGGGGAGACCTCGGCCACCAGCTGCCCGGAGCCGTCCAGCTCGGTCCAGCCCAGCCACGGGTCGGCGTGCGCCTGGAGGGCGCGCTGGGAGATCACCGTGCGGTGCCCCTCGTGCTGGAAGTAGTCCCGTACCGCCCGGTCGGTGATGTGCCGGGACACCGCGGGGGTCTGCGCCTGCTTGAGGTAGATCACGACGTCGTTCTCCAGGGCGTCGCTGTGCCCCTCGAGCAGGATGTTGTACGAGGGCAGGCCGGCCGAGCCGATCCCGACGCCGCGGCGGCCCACCACGTCCTTGACCCGGTAGGAGTCCGGCCGGACCAGGGACTCGTCGGGCAGGGTCTCCAGGTACCCGTCGAAGGCGGCGAGCACCTTGTACCGGGTGGCCGCGTCCAGCTCGATCGAGCCCCCGCCGGAGGTGAAGCGGCGCTCGTAGTCGCGGATCTCGGTCATCGAGTCCAGCAGGGAGAAGCGGGTGCGTGAGCGGGCCGAGCGCAGGGCCGTCAGCAGCGGGCCCTCGGCGGTGTCCAGGGTGAAGGAGGGCACCTCCTCGTACTTGGCGCCCGTCGCGAGGCGGTGGATCCGCTCCCGGTAGGCGCCCGCGTACGTCCGCACCAGCTCGCCGATCTGCTCGTCGCTGAGGGCCTTGGTGTAGCCGATCAGGGCGACGGAGGCCGCGAACCGCTTGAGGTCCCAGGTGAAGGGGCCGACGTACGCCTCGTCGAAGTCGTTGACGTTGAAGACCAGGCGGCCGTTGGAGTCCATGTACGTGCCGAAGTTCTCGGCGTGCAGATCGCCGTGGATCCAGACCCGGCCGGTCCGCTCGTCCAGGAACGGGCCGCCGTGGCGGTCGCGCTCCAGGTCGGCGTAGAAGAGGCAGGCCGTACCGCGGTAGAAGGCGAAGGCCGAGGCCGCCATCTTGCGGAATTTGACCTGGAAGGCCGCGGGGTCGGCGGCGAGCAGCTCACCGAATGCGGTGTCGAACACATCGAGTATCTGCTCGGCGCGCTGCTCGTTCGTCGTCTCGGGGACCGCCATGGCGGGTGCCTCCTGGTGCACGGGGTGGTACAGGTTCTGACCGACTGGACGTCGGGTTGGTCGTCCTGCTTCTGCAACGCCCGACCGTACCCTCCAGTGCCCGTGATCTGTCACTCCTGGGACGTAGGATTCATAGCTGCCGCCGCCCCCACCGTCAGGAGCCTCCCGCCGTGACCAAGCAGCCGTTCACGCACCTGCACGTCCACACCCAGTACTCGCTGCTGGACGGTGCCGCGCGGCTGAAGGACATGTTCCAAGCGTGCAACGAGATGGGCATGACGCACATCGCCATGTCCGACCACGGCAACCTGCACGGGGCGTACGACTTCTTCCACACCGCCCAGAAGGCCGGGGTCACGCCGATCATCGGCATCGAGGCGTACGTGGCCCCCGAGTCGCGGCGCAACAAGCGGCGCATCCAGTGGGGCCAGCCCCACCAGAAGCGCGACGACGTGTCCGGTTCCGGCGGCTACACCCACAAGACGATCTGGGCGGCGAACGCCACCGGGCTGAACAACCTCTTCCGGCTGTCCTCCGACGCCTACGCCGAGGGCTGGCTCACGAAGTGGCCGCGCATGGACAAGGAGACCATCTCCAAGTGGTCCGAGGGGCTCATCGCCTCCACTGGCTGCCCCTCCGGCGAGCTGCAGACGCGCCTTCGCCTCGGCCAGTTCGACGAGGCCCTGAAGTCGGCTGCCGAGTACCAGGACATCTTCGGCAAGGAGCGCTACTTCCTGGAGCTGATGGACCACGGCATCGAGATCGAGCGCCGGGTGCGCGACGGGCTGCTGGAGATCGGCAAGAAGCTCGGCATCCCGCCGCTGGTCACGAACGACTCGCACTACACGTACGCGAGCGAGGCCGGCGCGCACGACGCCCTGCTCTGCATCCAGACCGGCAAGAACCTCTCGGACCCGGACCGCTTCCGCTTCGACGGCACCGGCTACTACCTGAAGTCGACCGACGAGATGTACGCGATCGATTCCTCGGACGCCTGGCAGGAGGGCTGCGCCAACACGAAGCTGGTCGCGGACCAGATCGACACCGAGGGCATGTTCAAGTTCCGGAACCTGATGCCGAAGTTCGACATCCCGGACGGCTACACCGAGGTCACCTGGTTCCGCGAGGAGACCATGCGCGGCATGCACCGCCGCTACCCCGGGGGCATCCCGGACGACCGGATGAAGCAGGCCGAGTACGAGATGGACACGATCATCTCGATGGGCTTCCCGGGCTACTTCCTCGTGGTCGCCGACTTCATCATGTGGGCCAAGAACCAGGGCATCGCGGTCGGCCCGGGCCGAGGCTCCGCGGCCGGCTCGATCGTCGCGTACGCCATGGGCATCACCGACCTCGACCCCCTCACCCACGGCCTGATCTTCGAGCGGTTCCTGAACCCCGAGCGCGTCTCCATGCCCGATGTCGACATCGACTTCGACGAGCGTCGGCGCGTCGAGGTGATCCGGTACGTGACCGAGAAGTACGGCGCCGACAAGGTCGCCATGATCGGCACGTACGGCACCATCAAGGCCAAGAACGCGATCAAGGACTCCGCGCGCGTCCTGGGCTACCCGTACGCCATGGGCGACCGGCTCACCAAGGCCATGCCCGCCGACGTCCTCGGCAAGGGCATCCCGCTCTCCGGCATCCTCGACTCCAGCCACCCCCGCTACAGCGAGGCCGGCGAGATCCGCGGGATGTACGAGAACGAGCCGGACGTCAAGAAGGTCATCGACACCGCCCGCGGTGTGGAGGGCCTGGTCCGCCAGATGGGCGTCCACGCGGCAGGCGTGATCATGTCCAGCGAGACCATCACCGACCACGTACCGGTCTGGGTCCGCCACTCCGACGGCGTCACCATCACCCAGTGGGACTACCCGAGCTGCGAGTCGCTCGGCCTGCTGAAGATGGACTTCCTCGGCCTGCGCAACCTCACGATCATGGACGACGCCGTCAAGATGGTGAAGGCCAACAAGGGGATCGACATCGATCTCCTGGGCCTCCCGCTCGACGACCCCAAGACCTTCGAACTGCTCGGCCGCGGTGACACCCTCGGCGTCTTCCAGTTCGACGGCGGGCCCATGCGCTCCCTGCTGCGCCTGATGAAGCCCGACAACTTCGAGGACATCTCCGCCGTCTCGGCCCTGTACCGGCCGGGCCCGATGGGCATGAACTCGCACACGAACTACGCCCTGCGCAAGAACAAGCAGCAGGAGATCACCCCGATCCACCCGGAGCTGGAGGGGCCGCTCGAAGAGGTGCTCGCGGTCACCTACGGCCTGATCGTCTACCAGGAGCAGGTCCAGAAGGCCGCCCAGATCATCGCCGGGTACTCGCTCGGCGAGGCCGACATCCTGCGCCGCGTGATGGGCAAGAAGAAGCCCGAGGAGCTGGCGAAGAACTTCGTCATCTTCGAGGAGGGCGCCAAGAAGAAGGGCTTCAGCGACCAGGCGATCAAGGCACTCTGGGACGTCCTGGTCCCCTTCGCCGGCTACGCCTTCAACAAGGCGCACTCGGCCGCGTACGGACTCGTCTCGTACTGGACCGCCTACCTCAAGGCGAACTTCCCGGCCGAGTACATGGCCGGCCTCCTCACCTCGGTCAAGGACGACAAGGACAAGTCCGCGATCTACCTGAACGAGTGCCGGCGCATGGGCATCAAGGTGCTCCCGCCGAACGTCAACGAGTCCGAGCCGAACTTCGCCGCCCAGGGCGACGACGTGATCCTCTTCGGCCTCACCGCGGTGCGCAACGTCGGCCAGAACGTCGTCGAGTCGATCATCAAGACCAGGAAGGCCAAGGGGAAGTACTCCACCTTCCCCGACTTCCTGGACAAGGTCGAGGCCGTCGTCTGCAACAAGCGCACCGTCGAGTCGCTGATCAAGGCCGGCGCCTTCGACGAGATGGGCCACACCCGCAAGGGCCTGGTCGCCCACCACGAGCCGATGATCGACAACGTGGTCGCGGTCAAGCGCAAGGAGGCCGAGGGACAGTTCGACCTCTTCGGCGGAATGGGTGACGAGAGCGCGAGCGACGAGCCCGGCTTCGGGCTCGACGTCGAGTTCTCGGACGTGGAGTGGGAGAAGTCCTACCTGCTCGCCCAGGAGCGCGAGATGCTCGGCCTGTACGTCTCCGACCACCCGCTCTTCGGCCTGGAGCACGTGCTCTCCGACAAGACGGACGCCGGAATCTCCCAGCTGACCGGCGGCGAGCACTCGGACGGCGCCGTCGTCACCATCGGCGGCATCATCTCGGGCCTCCAGCGCAAGATGACCAAGCAGGGCAACGCGTGGGCCATCGCCACCGTCGAGGACCTCGCCGGATCCATCGAGTGCATGTTCTTCCCCGCGACCTACCAGCTCGTCTCCACCCAGCTGGTCGAGGACACCGTCGTCTTCGTCAAGGGCCGCCTCGACAAGCGCGAGGACGTCCCCCGGCTGGTCGCCATGGAGATGATGGTCCCCGACCTCTCCTCGGCCGGGACGAACGCACCCGTCGTCCTCACCATCCCGACCGTCAAGGTCACTCCTCCGATGGTCACCCGGTTGGGCGAGATCCTTCGCCACCACAAGGGCAACACCGAGGTCCGGATCAAGCTCCAGGGGCCGCGGTCCACCACCGTGCTGCGCCTCGACAAGCACCGGGTCCAGCCCGACCCGGCGCTCTTCGGCGACCTCAAGGTGCTCCTCGGGCCGTCCTGCCTGGCCGGATGACGCCGCTCGCAGGAGGCCTGCGTACGTAGCCGACCGTGAAGAAGGGCGCGCCCAGAGCTCTGGGCGCGCCCTCGTGCGCGGTGCTCGCGGAGGCGTCAGTTGTGGCCGAACTTCTTCTGCTTGCCCTTGCGAGCCATGTCCATCGGACTCGGGCTGCTGCCGGACGGCTCGGACACGGATTCCGTCGAGCTCTTCGACGGATCCTGCGACGACGAGCGGGGCTGCTGCTTCTGTTCGTGCTGGCGGTTCTTGTTCTTGGCCATGGTGGAGCCTCCGTGAGGGTCTAGGGGCCAGGACCGCCTTCACCCTCACACGCCACCACAAACCGCGCATTTTGGATCTTTACTGCGTGTAGCCGGGAACCCCGGTTCCGGAGCCGCCCGGAGGATCCGCCACGCCGATGATCGAGTTCCGGCCGTCAACACCCTTGCGGTCGGGCAGACTCGGGGAACCCGCGACAAACACAGAGGATCCCCAGGGAAGAGGGTGGTACGCGTGGACCGCTGCGTCGTCCTGGTGGACGCCGGCTATCTGCTGGGCGCCGCCGCCAGTCTTCTCGCCGGAGAGCCCTCCCGCTCCCGCATCACCGTGGACCATGCCGCCCTCATCCAGGGCCTGCGCGAGCGGGCCGAGGCCGACACCGAGCAGCCCCTGCTGCGCATCTACTGGTTCGACGGAGCACCCGACCGGGTGCCCCAGCCCGAGCACCGGCGGCTGCGCGTCATGCCGCGCGTCACCGTCCGCCTCGGCGCGCTGACCCGCAGCGACGGCCGCTGGGCGCAGAAGGGCGTGGACGCCGCCATGCACGCCGAGCTCACCGAGCTGGCCCGCAACCGCGCCTGCTCCGACGTCGTACTCGTCACGGGCGACGGGGACCTGCTGCCCGGCCTGATGTCCGCCAAGGAGCACGGGGTCGCCGTACACCTGTGGGCCGTCCAGGCCGCCGACGGCGACTACAACCAGTCCGAGGACCTCGTCGCCGAGGCCGACGAGCGCCGCGTCCTGGACCGGGCCTGGATCACCCGGGCCGTCCGCGCCAAGGACCTCGCCGGACTGTGCCCCCCGCCGCCCGCGCCGCGCCCCGAGATCGCCGCGATCCTCTCCGCCCCGCTGCCCGAGGCGGCCCTCGCCGAGGCCGCCCGCAGCGCCGGCGGCAACGGCGCCGGAGCCCCCGCTCCCGCCGCGCCCGAGGGCAACGGCGCCCCCGTGCCCGCACCCGCCGCCGGGGGCAAGACCGTCCCCACGCCCAAGGACCTCGCCGGCTCGCTGCGCGCCCCCGGCCAGCAGACCGGCCCCTCCGGAGCCCACGGCGCCGCCGCCCAGCAGCCGCCCGCCGGCAGCGCCCTGCGCTGGTCCTCCGACAAGGGCTGGATCGACCGGGCCGGGCCGCTGGGCGAACCCGCCGAGACCGCCTCACTGCCCACCCTCGCCCAGCTCACCAGCGCCGAGCAGCGCTGGGCCGACCGCGAGGAGGACATCACCACCGTCGGCGGCGACCCCTTCGAGGTCGGCCAGGTCTTCGCCCGGCGCTGGATGGAACGCCTCCCGGAGACCGTCCACCTGCAGAAACTCGCCACGATGTACCCGCGGATCCCGCACCGCATCGACGGGGAGCTGCTGCGCTACGCCGCCCGGTTCGGGCTGCTCGCCCACAAGGACGACCAGATCGACGAGCACGACCGCTACGCCATCCGCGCCGGGTTCTGGCGGGAGATCGACGTCCGCGCGGCCGCCGAGCACGTGGCCGTCACACCCTCCGCCGTGCCCGCGGGGCCGCCGACCCCGGCAGCGGAGTAGGGGCCGAAGCCGCGTAGGCTGCTCCCTCGTGAGTACGGGCACAGCATCAGCACGACCGAGCACGGCAGCGGCCGCGGACGCGGCCTCCGATGTGGTCTGCGTGGTGCGTGACCTGGTCAAGACGTATCCCGCGGTACGGGGCCGGCGCGGGGTCCCCGCCCTGCCCGAGACCCGGGCCACCGACGGCGTCTGCCTGGAAGTCCGGCGCGGCGAGATCTTCGGCCTGCTCGGCCCCAACGGCGCCGGCAAGTCCACCCTGGTCCGCCAGCTCACCGGCCTGCTGCGGCCCGACTCCGGCGCCGTGACCCTGCTCGGCCACGACCTCGTACGCCACCCCGAGCGGGCGGCCCGGCTGCTCGCGTACCTGGGGCAGGAGTCCACCGCCCTCGACGAGCTCACGGTGGCGCTGGCCGCCGAGACCACGGGACGGCTGCGCGGGCTCGACGCACGGACGGCGCGGGCCGAGCGGGACGCCGTACTGGAGGAACTCGGGCTGACCCCGATCGCCGGGCGGCCCCTGAAGAAGCTTTCCGGCGGGCAGCGGCGCCTCGCCTGCTTCGCCGCAGCACTGGTGGGGGAGCGGCCCGTACTGGTCCTCGACGAGCCCACCACCGGCATGGACCCCGTGGCCCGGCGGGCCGTGTGGGCGGCCGTGGACCGCCGGCGCGCACGGCACGGGGCCACCGTCCTGCTCGTCACGCACAACGTCATCGAGGCCGAGACCGTCCTGGACCGGGTCGCCGTCATCGACCAGGGCCGGGTCATCGCCTGCGACACCCCGGCCGGGCTGAAGGCCCGCGTCTCCGGCGAGGTCCGCCTGGAGCTGGTGTGGCGCACCGCGCCGCCGCTGGACGTACCCGAGGTCGCGGCGCTCGCGCCGGCAGCCGCCGAAGCGGGGCGCCGGTGGGTGCTGCGGCTGGAGCCCGACGAGGCGCGCGCCGCGGTGGCCGCGGTGACCGGCGGGCCGGCCTTCGCCGCCCTCGACGACTTCACGCTGGCGACCCCGAGCCTGGAGGACGTCTACCTCGCCCTGGGCGGGCGTACGACGAAGGGCCTGGTGAAGTCGTGAGCACCACTGCTCCCGTGAGCACCACTGCTGTCGGGACTGCCGTCGGGGTGCTCGCACCGCGGGCGCGGCTCTTTCCGTCGCTTGCCGCCGTGTACCGGGCGCAGCTGTCCCGGGCCCGCGTGTCCCGGATCCCGCTGCTGTTCGTCGCCACCTTCCAGTCCGTCGGGATCATGATTCTGATGCGGGGCGTGGTGGACGGGGGCTCGGAGGCCCGGGCCGTGGTCGCGGGCTCGTCCGTGCTGGTCGTCGCCTTCGTCGCGCTGAACCTGCTCGCGCAGTACTTCGGGCAGCTGCGGGCCAGCGGCGGGCTGGACCACTACGCCACGCTGCCCGTGCCGCCCGCCTCGGTGGTGCTGGGCGCGGCTGCCGCGTACGCCTCCTTCACGCTGCCGGGCACGCTGGTGACGGCGGTGTTCGGATGCCTGCTGTTCGGGCTGCCGATGGGCGGGCTGTGGATCCTGGCCGCGGTGGTGCCGCTGGCCGGGGCCGCGCTGGCCGGGCTGGGTGCGGCGCTGGGGCTGCTGGCGCCGCGGCAGGAGCTGGCCACGCTGGCCGGGCAGCTCGGCATGTCGGCGGCGCTCCTGCTGGGGGTGCTGCCGCCGGAGCGGATGCCGGACGTGATCGTGTGGGCGCGGGACCTGCTGCCGTCGACGTACGGGGTGGAGGCCTTCGCGCGGACCTTCGCGCCGCATCCCGACTGGGCGGCGGTCGGGCTGGACCTCGGGGTGTGCGGGGCGGTGGGGGTCCTCTCGCTGGCCGCGGCGACGTGGGCGTACCGGCGGGCGTCGGTCCGCTGACGGCGGCGACGCCGCTGACGCCGAAGCCGCTGACGCCGACGCGCCGGGCACCTGGCACGATGTGGGGGTGACCGAAGCCGTGACCACGCCCTCCCCGTTCGAACCGCCGCTGCCGCCCGGGAAGCCGGTCGGCTCCGCCGCGGGCATCACCCCGGGGGACATCCGCGACGGAGCCGCCGTCGCCCTGGTGACCGGGGTGGCCGGGGTGCTGCTCGGAGTGCTGTGGGCGTGGCTGGCGCCGAGGGCGCAGTACGTGTCGAACGGCGAGGCCGTCTTCCTGCGGAGCAGCGAGAGCGAGGCCCGGATAGGGGCCGACGGGACGTTCTTCCTGCTGTCGCTGGGGTTCGGCGTGCTGAGCGCGGTGCTCGTGTTCCTGTGGCGGCGCCGGGGCGGTGTCCCGCTGGTCGTGGGCCTGGTGATCGGGTCCGGCTTCGCCGCGCTGGTGGGGTGGCAGCTGGGGCTGTGGCTGGGGCCGTCGGCGGACGTGGCCGTGGCTGCGCTGAAGGCGGGGAAGGGGGCGCCGTTCGATGCGCCGCTGCAGTTGCTGGCGCATGGGGTGCTGCTGGTCTGGCCGATGGTCGCCGTGGCCGTGCACCTCGGCCTGACGGCCCTGTGGTCCCCCCAGGACCCGGACCCGGCCGCGGACCAGGCCTGGGGGGTCTACCCCCCGCCCCACGTCCACGGGTCGGACCCGTCAGCCCAACTGGACGAGTCGTACCCGTCGGACCCCTCCACGTCTGAGCCCCCACGAGGCTGACCGTCAGGCTGGGCGGGGAGAAGGCCCCGCGCAGCGCGGGCTACGGACGGGCGATGGGGGCCAGGGTGGCGCCCGTCAGGGTGGTCAGGGTGGCGGGCGGGAGCTCGACCTCCAGGCCGCGGCGCCCCGCCGAGATGCAGATCGTGGCATGGGCCTGCGCCGACACGTCCACCACCGTGCGGAGCCGCTTGCGCTGCCCCAGCGGGGAGATGCCGCCCAGCACGTACCCCGTCGTGCGTTCCGCCAGCGCCGGGTCGGCCATCGACGCCCGCTTCCCGGCGACCGCGGCCGCCAGCGCCTTCAGGTCCAGGCTGCCCGACACCGGGACCACCGCCACCGTCAGGACGCCGTCCACGTCCGCGACCAGCGTCTTGAAGACCCGGTCCGGGGATACCCCCATCGCCTGCGCCGCCTCCTCGCCGTACGAGGGGTGCGCCGGGTCGTGCTCGTACGCGTGCACCGTGAACTCGGCCTGCGCCGACGTGAGCGCCACGATCGCCGGTGTGCCGGCCGGAGCCGGGGCTTTCTTCTTCGCCATCAGTCCTTCGCAGTCAGTTCGCTGCCGTCAGTTCGGGCTCGTCGGCGCGCGCGTCAGGTCCACCGCCGGGAGCGACGGGAGGTGGCGGATGACCGCCGTCTCCGCGCGCAGCAGCTTCAGTTCCTCCGCGAGCCGCGTCGCCGTGTCCGGCGCCTGCAGCAGCCGCTGCTTCGCCGGGATGTCCAGCACGGCCGCCGCCGCCACCAGGTACGAGACCACCGACGGCTCGTCCGGCAGGTCCGCGGGTGAGGACAGGGACCGCTCCCGGGCTCCGGCCAGCCGCTTCTGGTAGTTCCGGAAGGCCCGCAGGACCCCCTCCGCCAGCGCGCCCGCGCCCTCGCCCCCGTCCTCAGGGAGCTCCTCCAGCTCCGCGACCAGGTACGGGCCCGAGGAGTCCACCGACAGCAGGCGGACCCGCGCAGTGCCGGTCGCGAGGACCTCGAAGCTGCCGTCCTCCCGCTCCCGGATCGTCGCCGCGTCCGCGATGCAGCCCACCCGGTGGAAGGCCTGGATCGGGTCCGGGCCGAAGCCGGCCGTCGGGCCGCGCTCGGGCAGGGCCGTCTGGTCCGGCAGGCCGGGCGCGGTCGGCGCGACCTCCCGGCCGTCGCGGATCGCGACGACCGCGAAGCGGCGCGGTTCGTCGTCGCCCGTCTTCAGCAGCTCCCGCATCATGGCGCGATAACGCTCCTCGAAGACGTTCAGCGGGAGGACGAGTCCCGGGAACAGCACCGAGTTCAAGGGGAAGAGGGGCAGGCGAACGGTGGTCACGAGGCACAGGGTAGTGGCCGCGGGCCAGGGCCTGTCACCTCAGTTGTTCCCCGCCTTCGCGTCATCCCCGTCTCAGCAGACGCGAGGCTCCCGCCGCCACTGTCGTCGCAAGGATCCAGCCCAGCAGGACGAGGGCCGCCGAGCCCCACTGCCAGCCGCCCTCCACCTTCCACTGGCCCTCCTGGCCGAGATCGATGACCGGGAGCAGCAGGTCCAGCGCGTACAGCGCCGCCTCCCAGTTCGGGTGTTCGTCCGCCTTGATCGGCGGCGGCTCGTGCCGGGAGAAGAGCAGCGCGCCCGCCGCCCACAGCACCGCCATCCACAGCGCGGCCCGGCCCGGGCGGTACCCGTACGCCACCGTCCAGTCCTGCAGGTACCCCCACGCCTTGAGCGCCGGCGGCAGGGTGGCCCGGCGCCGCCGCTGCTTGGCGAGCAGCACCTCGCGGGCGTCCGCGTCCTCGCCGCTGGCGCGCAGTACGGCGGCCAGCCGCTCGTACGGCTCCGGCGAGTACTCCGGAGTGGCCGCCTCCACCCACGCCAGCCGGCGCGCCAGCGGGAAATGGCCGCGGGGCGCGAGGTTCTCGTACGCGAACCCCTCCATCGACACGCCGCCCTGGCCGGGCCAGCTGGTGGAGGTGTCGACCAGCTTGACCACCTTCGCCCCCGACAGCACCACCCGCCCCCGCTCCGGCCGCTCGCCGACGAACCGCAGCTCCGGCGTCTGGATCCGGCGCAGCGAGACCTCCTGCTCCTCGGTCAGAGTGAACCGGGCGCCGTAGAAGTCGACCGCGTCGCCGAAGCGGCCGTCGTCCAGGCGCAGCCCGCCCCGGCACTCGAACCGCTGGGCCCGCTGCCCGCGCGTGGGGGTCTGGCCGAGCCCGTACGGGGGAGTGGAGGAGCCGGAGTCGCCGGGGACGTAGTCCAGGGCGATCGACGTCAGGTACAGGGTCCGCTCGACGGTCAGCTGCGGGGCGTTGAGCGCGCGCCGCCCGTACGGGTTGCGCAGCCGCGCCCCGCGCAGGTTCATCGACACGCCGACCTTCGCGCCGCGCAGGCTCACCTCCCCGTACGTCTCCAGCAGCTCGCCCTGGAAGTCCTGCGCGACCGACATCCCGTCCGCGGCGATGGCCCGGCCCTTGTTGTCCCGCTGCACCACGGCCTGGCTGATCAGCAGGTCGGTGCCGATCTGCGCGTCGGTCAGCCGGATCCCGCGGGCCACCCGGCAGCGCGGCAGGTGCAGATCGCCCTCGGTGTGCAGCCGGGAGGCGTCCAGCCGGGGTATCGCGCAGTTGACCAGGCGCAGGGTGACGAACCGGGTCTCGGACAGCTGGATCTCGCTGTCGAAGCGGCAGGACTGGAGTTCGACGTAGGGCTGCACGATGCCGCCGGACAGGTCGAGGCGCCCGGTGATCCGTACGCCGCGCAGTTTCAGCGAGGCCACCCGGCCCGGCACCGGCGGCGGCCCGTGGAGCAGCAGCAGCGCCACCACCTGGGCACGGACGCTGCGCCCGCCGCCCCAGGCCCGGTCGCTGTGCGGGTTGTCCTCGTCGGCTGCCCGGGCGCTGAGATCGCACACGCTGCCGGTCCGGTACGCCTGCCACATCCGGCGTTCGGGATCGGTGAGATCCGCGGGCTCCTCGCCCGGCCGTGCCTCCGCCATGGCGGCCCCCCTCCGCTGTGCATACGTGTACGGGGAACGCTAGTGGGCGGCAGTGACATCCGGGGCGTGTATCAGCCAGTGATACAGGCGGACGGTGGCGGGAGACGGTCTGAGAGAATTGGGAGGTGATCTCTCGTATCGACCTGCGCGGTGACGCCCTCCCCGAGGGCGGCGCCCTGCGCGATCTGCTGCCCCGTGCCGAGTTCGACGTAGAAGCTGCCCTGGAGAAGGTGCGGCCCATCTGCGAGGACGTCCATCATCGTGGCACGGCGGCGCTGATCGAGTACGCGCAGAAGTTCGACGGTGTGGAGCTTTCGCAGGTCAGGGTGGCTTCCGAGGCGCTCAAGACCGCGCTCGACGAGCTCGACCCGGCCGTCCGTGCCGCCCTCGAGGAGTCCATCCGGCGCGCCCGGATCGTGCACCGCGAGCAGCGCCGCAGCGAGCACACCACCCAGGTGGTCCCCGGCGGCGCCGTGACCGAGAAGTGGGTTCCGGTCGAGCGCGTGGGCCTGTACGCCCCGGGCGGCCGCTCCGTGTACCCGTCGTCCGTCGTCATGAACGTCGTACCGGCGCAGGAGGCGGGCGTCGAGTCGATCGCGCTCGCGTCCCCGCCGCAGGCCGAGTTCGGCGGACTGCCGCACCCGACGATCCTCGCCGCGTGCGCGCTGCTCGGCGTCGACGAGGTGTACGCGGCCGGCGGAGCGCAGGCCGTCGCGATGTTCGCGTACGGCACCGAGGAGTGCGCTGCCACGAACATGGTGACCGGCCCGGGCAACATCTGGGTCGCCGCCGCCAAGCGCTACTTCACCGGCCGGATCGGCATCGACACCGAGGCCGGCCCGACCGAGATCGCGGTCCTCGCGGACTCCACGGCCGACCCGGTGCACGTCGCCGCCGACCTGATCAGCCAGGCCGAGCACGACCCGCTGGCCGCCGCCGTGCTCGTCACGGACTCCGAGGAGCTCGCGGCCGCCGTCGAGCGGGAGCTGGAGCCGCAGGTCGCGGCCACCAAGCACGTCGAGGACCGGATCAAGCCGGCGCTCGCGGGCAAGCAGTCCGCGATCGTGCTGGTCGACAGCCTGGAGGACGGCCTCAAGGTCGTCGACGCGTACGGCGCCGAGCACCTGGAGATCCAGACCGCCGACGCCGCGGCCTGGGCCGCCCGCGTCCGCAACGCCGGTGCGATCTTCGTGGGCCCGTGGGCCCCGGTCTCGCTCGGCGACTACTGCGCCGGGTCGAACCACGTGCTGCCCACCGGCGGCTGCGCCTGCCACTCCTCCGGCCTGTCCGTGCAGTCCTTCCTGCGCGGCATCCACATCGTCGACTACACGCGGGACGCCCTCGCCGAGGTCACCCACCACGTGGTGACGCTGGCCGAGGCCGAGGACCTGCCCGCGCACGGCGCGGCCCTCAAGGCCCGCTTCGGGTGGAAGGTTCCTGGCAAGTGACCGGCATCGACGACCTCCCCATCCGCGACGAGCTGCGCGGCAAGACCCCCTACGGCGCCCCGCAGCTCGACGTGCCCGTCCAGCTGAACACCAACGAGAACCCGTACCAGCTCCCCGAGGAGCTGGTACGGCGCATCGCCGAGCGCGTCTCCGAGGCCGCCCGCACCCTCAACCGATACCCCGACCGGGATGCGATCGAGCTGCGGACCGCGCTGGCCGCCTACCTCACCCGTACGGGCAAGCACCCGGTCGCGCGGGAGAACGTGTGGGCCGCCAACGGCTCCAACGAGGTCATCCAGCAGCTGCTGCAGACCTTCGGCGGGCCCGGCCGTACCGCGATCGGCTTCGAGCCCTCGTACTCGATGCACGCGCTGATCGCCCGGGGCACCGGGACGGGCTGGATCTCCGGCCCGCGCCGGGAGGACTTCACGATCGATGTGGAGGCGGCCGAGCAGGCCATCGCCGAGAACGCGCCCGACGTCGTCTTCATCACCTCGCCCAACAACCCCACGGGTACCGCAGTCGAGGCGGAGACCGTCCTCGCGCTCTACGAGGCCGCGCAGGCGACGCGTGCCGATCGAGGTTCGGCCTCCCTGGTCATCGTGGACGAGGCGTACGTCGAGTTCAGCCACAGGGACTCGCTCCTGCCGCTGATCGAGGGCCGCCCCTGCTTGGTGGTCTCCCGGACCATGTCCAAGGCCTTCGGCGCCGCCGGGCTGCGCCTGGGCTACCTGGCCGCGCACCCGGCCGTGGTCGACGCCGTCCAGCTCGTACGCCTGCCGTACCACCTGTCGGCCGTCACCCAGGCGACCGCGCTGGCCGCCCTGGAGCACACCGACACCCTGCTCGGCTACGTCGAGCAGCTCAAGGCCGAACGGGACCGCCTCGTCACCGAGCTGCGGGCGATCGGCTGCGAGGTCACCGAGTCCGATGCGAACTTCATCCAGTTCGGGAAGTTCGAGGACTCGCACACCGCCTGGCAGAAGATCCTCGACCAGGGTGTCCTGGTCAGGGACAACGGCGTACCGGGCTGGCTGCGGGTCACCGCCGGCACCCCGGCCGAGAACGACGCGTTCCTGGAAGCGGTTCGCGCACTGAAGAAGGAGCAGCACGCATGAGCCGCATCGGACGGGTCGAACGGACCACGAAGGAGACCTCGGTCCTCGTCGAGATAAACCTCGACGGCACCGGCAAGGTCGACGTCTCGACGGGCGTGGGCTTCTACGACCACATGCTCGACCAGCTCGGCCGCCACGGCCTCTTCGACCTCACGGTCAAGACGGACGGCGACCTGCACATCGACAGCCACCACACCATCGAGGACACCGCACTCGCGCTCGGCGCCGCCTTCAAGCAGGCCCTCGGCGACAAGGTCGGCATCTACCGCTTCGGCAACTGCACCGTGCCGCTCGACGAGTCCCTCGCCCAGGTGACCGTCGACCTGTCCGGCCGCCCGTACCTCGTGCACACCGAGCCCGAGAACATGGCGCCGATGATCGGCGAGTACGACACGACGATGACCCGGCACATCTTCGAGTCGTTCGTCGCGCAGGCCCAGATCGCCCTGCACATCCACGTCCCGTACGGCCGCAACGCCCACCACATCGTGGAATGCCAGTTCAAGGCCCTTGCGCGCGCCCTGCGCTACGCGGCCGAGTTCGACCCGCGCGCCGCCGGAATCCTGCCCTCCACGAAGGGCGCCCTCTAGCCGTGAACGGCCTCAACACCATCCTGATCGTCGTCGGCCTCTTCCTGGCCGGAGGCGTCTACTCCTTCCAGAAGCAGCAGATGCCCAAGTCGGTCATCATCCTGCTCGCCATCGGCTCCGCGATGTGCCTCGCCGCCGGAGTCCTGCGGATTCAGGGGATCTGGGATTGACTTCCTTCCCTCCGCAGCGGAGGGAGTTTCCACCCTTGCGGATGGAGTTTCCTGCTTCACCACGGACCGCCCCGACCGAGAGGAGGACTCCCGATGAGGTCTAACACCCGCTCCACAGGCAGCAACCGCCAGCCCGGCGGCCAGACGATTCATCGCCGCGTTCCCGTCCCGGTCATGGGTCGTCCCGCAGCTCTCGCACGTCCGTTCACGGACGGTCAGGGGCATCTTGTCGGCGATGGTCCCGCAGGCCGAGCACGGGTGTGTGCTGGGGAACCACCTGTCGATGGTGATCAGCTCGCGTCCGTACCAGGCAGTCTTGTACTCCAGCATGCTGCGCAGCTCACGCCATGCCGCATCGGTGATGGCGCGGGCCAGCGTGTGGTTCTTCAGCATGTTGCGGACAGCGAGATCCTCGATCACGAGCGTTTGGTTTTCACGCACGAGTCGAGTCGTCAGCTGATGCAGATGGTCCCGGCGCCGGTCGGTGATCCGGGCGTGGATACGGGCCACCCGGGTGCGGGCCTTGGCCTGGTTCTTGCTGCCCTTCTCCTTCCGCGACAGCGCCCGCTGCGCGCGAGCCAGTCTTTCCCGGCTTCGGTGCTCGTGCCGCGGGTTGGTGACCTTCTCCCCCGTGGAAAGGGCGACCAGAGCCGTAAGACCGGCATCGATACCCACAGCGTTCGTCGTGGCCGGCATGGGAGCCGGGGTGTCCTCGCACAGAAGCGACACGAACCAGCGCCCGGCACGGTCACACGAGACCGTGACCGTGGACGGCTGCGCACCCGCGGGCAGGTTGCGGGACCAAACGATGTCCAAGGGCTCGGCCATCTTCGCGAGCGTCAGCTGGCCGTCGGCGTAGCGGAAGGCACTGCGCGTGTACTCGGCCGACGCCCGGGATTTCCGCTTCGACTTGAAGCGGGGGTATCGCGATCGCTTCGCCCGGAAGCCGACGAACGCACTCTGCAGATGCCGGAGTGCCTGCTGCAACGGCACCGAGGACACCTCAGCCAGATACGCCAGCTCCTCGGTCCTCTTCCACGCCGTGAGCATGGCCGACGTCTGTCCGTAGTCCATACGCTCCTGGCGGGTCCACGCGTCCGCGCGGGCGGCCAGGGCCAGGTTGTAAACCTTCCGTACACACCCGAACGTCCGCGACAGCTCGGCTGCCTGCGCATCGGTCGGGTGGAAGCGGTATTTGAACGCCCGCTTCACCGGAGGAGAAGTTCCCACGCCCCGGACGCCAGGGGCGGTCGCGATCCGAACACAAGTACAGGTCACGGCATCACGCAGTGGCACCGCGCCTGGGCGCGGTCCCGAGCCGCAGATGCCTTCCCCACCCGGCTGAAGCCGGGAGTTTTCACGCAAGGAGGTTGGGATGAGCGCCGCTAGTCCCGCCAGACCAACCAAGACGGTCGTGGTCTTCGACTACGGCTTCGGAAACGTCCGTTCCGCCGAGCGCGCTCTCGCGCGCGTCGGCGCGGACGTCGAGATCACCCGCGACTACGACAAGGCGATGGACGCCGACGGACTCCTCGTCCCCGGCGTCGGTGCCTTCTCCGCCTGCATGCAGGGCCTCAAGGACGCCCGCGGCGACTGGATCATCGGCCGCAGGCTCTCCGGCGGCCGCCCCGTCATGGGCATCTGCGTCGGCATGCAGATCCTCTTCGAACGCGGCATCGAGCACGGCGTGGAGACGGAGGGCCTCGACGAGTGGCCCGGCACCGTCGAGCCGCTGCGCGCCCCGATCGTGCCCCACATGGGCTGGAACACCGTGGACGCCCCTGTCGACAGCCAGGCCTTCAAGGGCCTGGACGACGACGCCCGCTTCTACTTCGTGCACTCGTACGCGGTGCGCGACTGGAGCCTGGAGGTCACCAACCCGGTGATCCGCGCCCCCAAGGTCACCTGGGCCACCCACGGCGAGCCGTTCGTCGCGGCGGTGGAGAACGGGGCCCTGTGGGCCACCCAGTTCCACCCCGAGAAGTCCGGCGACGCCGGCGCCCAGCTCCTCACCAACTGGATCGAGACCCTCTGATGACCGTCAGCAAGCTCGAACTGCTGCCTGCCGTCGACGTCCGTGACGGCCAGGCCGTCCGTCTCGTGCACGGCGTGTCCGGCAGCGAGACCTCCTACGGCTCCCCGCTGGACGCGGCTCTCGCCTGGCAGGCCTCCGGCGCCGAATGGCTGCACCTCGTCGACCTGGACGCAGCCTTCGGCACCGGCGACAACCGCGCCCTGGTCGCCGAGATCACCGGCGCCATGGACATCAAGGTCGAGCTGTCCGGCGGCATCCGCGACGACGCCTCGCTCGCCGCGGCGCTCGCCACCGGCTGCACGCGCGTCAACCTCGGCACCGCCGCCCTGGAGACCCCCGAGTGGGCCGCCAAGGCCATCGCCGAGCACGGCGACAAGATCGCCATCGGCCTCGACGTACGCGGCACCACCCTCAAGGGCCGCGGCTGGACCAGCGAGGGCGGGGACCTCTACGAGACCCTCGCGCGCCTGGACTCCGAGGGCTGCGCCCGGTACGTCGTCACCGACATCGGCAAGGACGGCACGCTGACCGGCCCCAACCTGGAGCTGCTGAAGAACGTCTGCGCCGCCACGGACCGGCCGGTCGTGGCCTCCGGCGGGATCTCCTCGTTGGACGATCTGCGGGCGCTGTCCGAGCTGGTGCCGGTGGGCGTTGAGGGCGCGATCGTGGGCAAGGCCCTGTACGCCAAGGCCTTCACCCTGGAAGAGGCCCTCCGGGTGGTGTCCGGCTCATGAGCAGCGCTGGTGAGGTCCGCCGCATCTCGTCGGGCGGCCCGTGGGAGGAGGCCGTGGGGTACTCCCGCGCCGTGGAGCTGCCGAACGGGCTCGTGCTCGTCTCCGGCTGCACCTCCGTCGTCGACGGCAAGATCGTGGCCGGCGGCCCGTACGAGCAGACCGTCAATTCCTTCCGCGTCGCGATCGACGCGCTGAAGCAGGTCGGCCTGGGTGCGGAGCACGTGGTCCGGACCCGGATGTACATCACCCATGCGAGGGATGTGGACGAGGTGGGCCGCGCCCACAAGGAGCTCTTCGACTCCGTCCGCCCCGCCGCCTCCATGATCATCGTCTCCGGCTTCATCGACCCCAGCCTGGTCGTCGAGGTCGAGGTCGAAGCCTTCCGAGCCGAAGCCTTCCGAGGGGAGTCCTGATGTCGCTCGCCGTACGAGTGATCCCCTGCCTGGACGTGGACAACGGCCGCGTCGTCAAGGGTGTCAACTTCCAGAACCTGCGCGACGCGGGTGACCCGGTGGAGATGGCCAAGCTGTACGACGCCGAGGGCGCCGACGAGCTGACCTTCCTCGACATCACCGCGTCGTCCGGGAACCGCGAGACCACGTACGACGTGGTGCGGCGGACCGCCGAGCAGGTCTTCATCCCGCTGACCGTGGGCGGCGGCGTCCGCACCGCGGAGGACGTGGACAAGCTGCTGCGGGCCGGTGCGGACAAGGTGGGCGTGAACACCGCCGCCATCGCGCGGCCCGAGCTGATCCAGGAGATCGCGGAGCGCTTCGGGCGGCAGGTCCTGGTCCTGTCCGTCGATGCCCGCCGCACGCCGACCGGTTCCTTCGAGGTCACCACGCACGGCGGCCGCCAGGGCACCGGCATCGACGCCGTCGAGTGGGCCCACCGGGCGGCCGAACTGGGCGCCGGGGAGATCCTGCTGAACTCGATGGACGCGGACGGTACGAAGGACGGGTACGACACCGAGATGATCGCGGCCGTGCGCAAGCACGTCACGGTGCCGGTGATCGCCTCGGGCGGTGCCGGCAGGCTGGAGCACTTCGCCCCGGCGATCGATGCGGGCGCCGACGCGGTGCTCGCGGCCTCGGTGTTCCACTTCGGTGACCTGCGGATCAGTCAGGTCAAGGAGACCCTCCGCGAGGCCGGCCACCCGGTCCGCTGACCGCTGCGCGGAGCCGTTTCCCCACCCCGCCCCTTCCCGAAACCGGGGGCTCTGCCCCCGGAACCTCCCCCAGCTACCGCTGGGGGTGCCCCCAGCGCCTCAAGCGCCGGCGGGGCTGGATCTTCGGGCGGGGCGGGGCAGGCGCTAAATGCCCAGCTTCGCCACCGTCAGCTTTGCGATGGCTTCCTTCGGGCCGTCCAGTTCCACAGCGGCAGCGTCCTGGCGGCCGAAGCAGAAGAGGGTCAGTTCGCCCGGTTCTCCGGTGACCGTCACCACCGGGGTGCCCTTGTGGGCGACCGCCGTCTGGCCGTTCGGGCGGCGCAGCACCAGGCCCACCGGGGAGCGGCGGCCCGTCAGGCGGGCCAGCTTCTCCAGGCGGGACCAGAGGGCGTCCGAGAACACGGGGTCCAGCTGGCGCGGCGACCAGTCCGGCTGGGCGCGGCGCACGTCCTCCGCGTGGACGAAGAACTCCACCGCGTTCGCCGCCTCGTCGATCTGCTTCAGCGCGTACAAGGACATCTTCGGCGGGCCGGTCCGGATCAGCTGGATCAGTTCCTCGTACGGCTTGGCCGTGTACTCGGCCATCGCCTTGTCCAGCCGGTCCTTCAGGACGTTCAGCAGCAGGCCGCCCGCCGCGTCCGGGCGACGCTCCCGGACCACCACGTGCGCCGCCAGCTCCCGGGCCCGCCAGCCTTCGCACAGCGTCGGCGCCTCCGGCCCGGCCGCCTCCAACAGGTCCGCCAGCAGCAGGCGTTCACGCTTCGCATGGGTAGACATGGGGGCCACCCTACGGCCGGAACCCGGCCCGTGCCCGCTCATCAGGCGGACGGTGATCCGTCACCGCCGCCCGGGCGCGGCACAATGGCCCCCATGAGTACGTCCTCCCTCGATCCCGCCATCGCCGCCCGGCTCAAGCGCTCCGCCGACGGCCTGGTTCCCGCCATCGCCCAGCAGTACGACACCGGTGAGGTGCTCATGCTCGGCTGGATGGACGACGAGGCCTTGCACCGCACCCTGACCACCGGCCGCTGCACGTACTGGTCCCGCAGCCGCCAGGAGTACTGGGTGAAGGGGGACACTTCCGGCCACTTCCAGCACGTGAAGTCCGTCGCCCTCGACTGCGACGCCGACACCCTCCTCGTCAAGGTCGACCAGGTCGGCGCCGCCTGCCACACGGGCGCCCGTACGTGCTTCGACGCCGATGTCCTTCCGCTGGCCGAATAGGTAGGTAGGGTCCCAAGCCATGGATCTTGAGACGTTCCGCAAGCTCGCGGCGGACCGCCGCGTCATCCCCGTGAGCCGCAAGCTGCTGGCCGACGGCGACACCCCCGTCGGGCTCTACCGCAAGCTGGCCGCCGAACGCCCGGGCACCTTCCTCCTGGAGTCCGCCGAGAACGGCCGCTCCTGGTCCCGCTACTCCTTCGTCGGCGTACGCAGCGACTCCACGCTGACCGTCCGCGACGGCCAGGCACACTGGATCGGCACCCCGCCCGTCGGCGTCCCCACCGACGGCGACCCGCTCGAGGCCCTGCGCGCCACCGTCCAGACCCTGCACACGCCCCGCGACCTCGCGGGCGGGATGCCGCCCTTCACCGGCGGCATGGTCGGCTACCTCGGCTACGACATCGTGCGCCGCCTGGAGCGCATCGGCGAGCACACCGCCGACGACCTGCAGCTGCCCGAGCTGACCATGCTGCTCACCTCCGACCTGGCGGTCATGGACCACTGGGACGGCACCGTCCAGCTCATCGCCAACGCCATCAACCACAACGACCTCGACACCGGCGTGGACGAGGCGTACGCGGACGCGGTGGCCCGGCTCGACGTGATGGAGGCCGACCTCGCGCGGCCCGCCCCGTACACCCCCACGCCGCTGCCCGCCTCCGAGATGCCCAGTTTCGAAGACGGCACGGTCTCGGCGCTGTGGGGCGGCGAGAAGTACCGGGACGCCGTCGAGGACATCAAGGAGCGGATCCGGGCCGGCGAGGCCTTCCAGGTCGTGCCCTCGCAGCGGTTCGAGACCTCGTGCGAGGCCTCCGCGCTGGACGTCTACCGGGTGCTGCGGGCCACCAACCCGTCCCCGTACATGTACCTGTTCCGCTTCGAGAACGGCTTCGACGTCGTCGGGTCCAGCCCCGAGGCTCTGGTCAAGGTCGAGGACGGGCGGGCCATGGTCCACCCGATCGCCGGCACCCGCCACCGCGGGGCCACCCCGCAGGAGGACCACGAGCTCGCCGAGGAGCTGCTGGCCGACCCCAAGGAGCGCGCCGAGCACCTGATGCTCGTCGACCTGGGCCGCAACGACCTGGGCCGGGTCTGCGAGCCGGGATCGGTCGAGGTCGTCGACTTCATGTCGATCGAGCGGTACTCGCACGTCATGCACATCGTCTCCACCGTCACCGGCCGGGTCGCCGAGGGCAGGACCGCCTTCGACGTGCTCACCGCCTGCTTCCCGGCCGGCACCCTCTCCGGCGCGCCCAAGCCGCGCGCCATGCAGATCATCGAGGAGCTCGAACCCTCCCGCCGCGGCCTGTACGGCGGCTGCGTCGGCTACCTCGACTTCGCCGGGGACTCCGACACGGCCATCGCCATCCGCACCGCGCTGTTGCGCGACGGCACGGCGTACGTCCAGGCCGGCGCGGGAGTCGTCGCGGACTCGGTGCCCGAGCTGGAGGACAACGAGTGCCGCAACAAGGCGGCCGCCGTCCTGCGCGCGGTGGGAGCGGCGAACCGGCTGAACGGCTCGTGACGGCGTAAGGGATAGTGGGGTACGTGAGTGCCGTACCCCCACCCCGAAACGACACCGACGCCCCCTCCGCCGGCGCCGCAGACACTGCGGACGGTGGCGCCGGCCGCGGCGGCCGCCGCAGCGTGGCCGTCGCCCTGCTGCTCGGCGCGCTCGGTGCCACCGTCGTCCTGCTCGCCTCCGGCCGCGTCTGGGCCCGCGGCACCGCCGCCGTGGGGGGCGGCTCGCTGCCGCTGACCGCGGACGGGCGGGCCGTGACCGGGCTCCCGGCGGCCCTGGCCATCGTGGGCCTCGCGGCCCTCGTGGCCGTGTTCGCCGTACGCGGCAGGAGCCGGCTGCTGGTCTCCGGGCTGCTCGCGCTGAGCGGCCTGGGCGCGGCCGTCTCCGCGGTGCTGGCCGCCGACGACCGGCAGGCGCTGGACGCGCAGGCGGCCCGTACGACCGCGGACACCGCGGCGCAGGTGGGGGCGCTGACGCACACGGCCTGGCCGTACATCACGGCCGCCGGCGCGGCCCTGATCCTGGTCGCCGGGCTGCTGGCCCTGCGCTTCGGCCGCAGCTGGCCGGCGATGGGCGGCCGCTACGAGCGGGACGGCAGCCCCCGGGCCCGCAAGGCGGCGTCGGTGGACCCCGACCGGCCCGAGGACCTGTGGAAGGCCCTCGACCGCGGCGAGGACCCGACCCGCTGACCAGGCACCGCGCACGGTGCGGGACAATGGGCACCGAGCATTCGACACAGACCGCGTTTTTGAACACCCTGCGACAGAGCAAACGAGGAGCAACTCATGGCGGGCACTGACCACGGACACACCCCGGCCGCCTGGACCGGTGTCATCATCGCCGTCATCGGTTTCTGCATTTCCGGCGCGTTCATGGTGATCGCGAACCCGCTCGGGTTCTGGGCCGGTCTCGTCGTCGTCGCGCTCGGCGGTGTGGTGGGCCTGGCGATGAAGGCCGCGGGCATGGGCGCGCCGAAGGCCGCCCACGACGACCTGGCCGTGGTCATCGCCGCCAACAAGGCCGCCGCCAAGGTCTGAGTACCGCCAAGGTGCGAGTACCGGTGTACACCTTCGAAAGGCGCGGCCCCGTGGGGCTGCGCCTTTCGTCATGAGCGGAGAGAATCAGCGGGTGGACGACGCCTCACGCAGCCCCTTCGCGGTGCCTGGGCCCGCGCCCGTGCCGCCCGCGCCCGCGCAGCCGCCGAGCCGCGCCCGGCGGCTGGCCGTGCCGGCGCTCACGCTGGCCTCGGCGGCCCTGGCCTTTGCGTACGTGGGCGCCGTGGATCCCAATGAACCCGGCCACTATCCGGTCTGCCCGCTCTTTCGACTGACCGGAATTCTGTGCCCCGGATGCGGCGGGCTGCGCAGTGCGCACGCGTTCGCCCACGGCGATCTGATCACCGCTTTCGGGGCAAATGCCCTGGCCGTCGTCGGCTACTTCGCCTTCGCCGGCTTCATGGTCCTGTGGCTGGTTCGCGCCTACCGCGGCGGCCCGGCCCCGCGCTTCGCCCTGCGGCGGCCGTACTGGTGGGCCGTCGGGGTGCTGACGCTGGTTTTCGTGGTGGTCCGAAACATGCCGTTCGGATCCGCCCTGGCCCCCTGAGGCCTGCATTTGGCCTGCCCGGGGCCCATATGAATCCCGGATTCCGAATGTCCAGTGATTGGGACGTCGTCAACCGCGTGCGGAGCGCAAGGCCTCCTGCGGATACCATTTGATTGCTGACCTTGCAGTTGTACGTGTCTGCAAGGCGGCCGACCGTCATCGACCCGGAAGGGGGCCGCTCGCGTGAGTGTGCTCGACGAGATCATCGAAGGGGTCCGCGAAGACCTTGCCGAACGGCAGGCCCGCGTGAGCCTCGACGAGCTCAAGGAGCGTGCCGCCAAGGCGCCCCAGGCCAAGGACGGCGTCGCAGCCCTGCGTGGCGACGGCGTCAAGGTGATCTGCGAGGTCAAGCGCTCCAGCCCCTCCAAGGGCGCGCTGGCCGCGATCGCGGATCCCGCCGGACTCGCCGCCGACTACGAGGCGGGCGGTGCGGCGGTCATCTCCGTCCTCACCGAGCAGCGCCGTTTCGGCGGCTCGCTGGCCGACCTGGAGGCCGTCCGCGCGCGCGTGGACATCCCGATCCTGCGCAAGGACTTCATCGTCACGGCGTACCAGCTGTGGGAGGCCCGCGCCTACGGCGCCGACCTCGTGCTGCTGATCGTCGCGGCCCTGGAACAGGAGGCCCTCGTCTCCCTCATCGAGCGGGCCGAGTCCATCGGGCTCACTCCGCTCGTCGAGGTCCACGACGAGGACGAGGTCGAGCGCGCGGTTGCAGCCGGCGCCAAGATCATCGGCGTCAATGCCCGCAACCTCAAGGACCTCAAGGTCGACCGCTCCACCTTCGAGCGCGTCGTCGGCGAGATCCCGGCCCACATCGTCAAGGTTGCCGAGTCCGGCATCCGCGGGCCGCACGACCTGATCGCCTACGCCAACGAGGGCGCCGACGCCGTCCTCGTCGGGGAGTCCCTGGTCACCGGACGCGACCCGAAGTCGGCCGTGGCCGACCTCGTCGCCGCCGGCGCCCACCCCGCCCTGCGCCACGGACGGAGCTGACCCGTTCCATGGCCCCCAACCGCCCCTCCGTCCGCACCCGACCGGGCCGCGGCCCGGCCGGCGTGCCGACGGCGCACGCGCCCCTGGCGCGCGGCTGCCGCCCCCGCGGCTGCCGCGCCCCGGCCCGGCGGGTGCACGGGCGGCGGGTCAGGTACGTGATCGGCTCCGAGCCCGGACAGGTCAACGGCATGCGATGGCGCACCACAGGCGCGCTGTAACGAGGGCCGTCCCGGTCCGGTACGCCTGACGTCGTCACCCGACGCCGCCCGGCGTACCGCCCCGCGCGGTGCTCGCTTACGGCCTCTCGCCCCGAGCCGCCGGCTCCGGGCGCGGGCCGCTGCGTCCGTACGCATCCCCCACCCCGCAGCGGGGTGCGCGTGCGGCGGGCCTGCAGCGCAATACGGTGCATCCATCCCATCGCACCCGTAGGAGTACTGGGCATGTCCAGCAGCTCGTTCTTCATTCCGGACCCGGAGGGTCACGTCCCCAACGCCGAGGGCTATTTCGGCGACTTCGGCGGCAAGTTCATCCCGGAGGCGCTCGTCGCCGCCGTGGACGAGGTCGCCGCCGAGTACGAGAAGGCCAAGGGCGACCCGGCCTTCGCGGCCGAGCTCAACGACCTGATGGTCAACTACACCGGCCGGCCCAGTGCCCTCACCGAGGTGCCGCGGTTCGCCGAGCACGCCGGCGGCGCCCGGATCTTCCTCAAGCGCGAGGACCTCAACCACACCGGCTCGCACAAGATCAACAACGTGCTGGGCCAGGCGCTGCTCACCAAGCGCATGGGCAAGACCCGCGTCATCGCCGAGACCGGAGCCGGCCAGCACGGCGTGGCCACCGCCACCGCCTGCGCGCTCTTCGGCCTCGAGTGCACCGTCTACATGGGCGAGATCGACACCCAGCGCCAGGCCCTGAACGTGGCCCGGATGCGGATGCTGGGCGCCGAGGTCATCGCGGTGAAGTCCGGCTCCCGGACCCTCAAGGACGCCATCAACGAGGCGTTCCGCGACTGGGTCGCCAATGTGGACCGCACCCACTACCTCTTCGGCACGGTCGCAGGCCCCCACCCCTTCCCGGCCATGGTCCGCGACTTCCACCGGGTCATCGGCGTCGAGGCCCGCCGCCAGATCCTGGAGCGCGCCGGCCGGCTGCCCGACGCCGTCGCGGCCTGCGTCGGCGGCGGCTCCAACGCCATCGGCCTCTTCCACGCCTTCATCCCGGACGCCGGCGTCCGCCTGGTCGGCTTCGAGCCCGCCGGGCACGGCGTCGAGACCGGCGAGCACGCGGCCACGCTGACCGCCGGCGAGCCGGGCATCCTGCACGGCTCCCGCTCGTACGTCCTCCAGGACGAGGAGGGCCAGATCACCGAGCCGTACTCGATCTCGGCCGGTCTGGACTACCCGGGCATCGGCCCGGAGCACTCCTTCCTCAAGGACTCGGGCCGCGGCGAGTACCGCGCGGTCACCGACGACGCCGCGATGCAGGCCCTGCGCCTGCTCTCCCGCACCGAGGGCATCATCCCGGCGATCGAATCGGCACACGCCCTCGCGGGCGCCCTCGACCTGGGCAAGGAGCTGGGCAAGGAGGGGCTGATCGTGGTCAACCTGTCCGGCCGCGGTGACAAGGACATGGACACGGCGGCCCGCTACTTCGGGCTGTACGACGGCACGGAGAACAGCGGGAACACCGAGGGGGAGAACAAGTGAGCAACGCCAGCGAGAAGACCGGGCGCATCCAGCTGCTGAGCGACACCCTCGCCAAGGCGAAGTCCGAGGACCGCGCGGCCCTCGTCGCCTACCTTCCCGCCGGCTTCCCGACCGTCGACGGCGGCATCGAAGCCGTCAAGGCCGTCATCGCGGGCGGCGCGGACGTGGTCGAGGTCGGGCTCCCGCACAGCGACCCGGTCCTGGACGGCGCGATCATCCAGACCGCCGACGACATCGCCCTGCGCGGCGGCGTCAAGATCGCCGACGTGCTGCGCACCGTGCGCGAGGCCCACGCGGCGACCGGGGCCCCGGTGCTGGTGATGACGTACTGGAACCCGATCGACCGCTACGGCGTCGAGCGGTTCGCCACCGAGCTGGCCGCGGCGGGCGGCGCGGGCTGCATCCTGCCCGACCTGCCGGTCCAGGAGTCCGCGCTGTGGCGTGAGCACGCCGACAAGCACGGTCTGGCGACCGTCTTCGTCGTCGCTCCGAGCAGCAAGGACGAGCGCCTGGCGACCATCACGGCCGCCGGTTCGGGCTTCGTCTACGCCGCCTCGCTGATGGGCGTCACCGGCACCCGCGAGTCGGTCGGCCACGAGGCCCAGGAGCTGGTCCGGCGTACTCGCGCCACCGCTGGTGCCCGCCGCGGGCTCCCTGTGTGCGTCGGCCTCGGCGTATCCAACGCCAAGCAGGCCAAGGAGGTCGCCGGCTTCGCCGACGGCGTGATCGTCGGCTCGGCGTTCGTGAAACTGCTGCTGGACGCGCCGGACCTGCCGGCCGGGCTGGCCGCCGTACGGGCGCTGGCGGGCGAGCTCGCGGAAGGCGTACGCAGGAGCTGACGTACGCGTTCGATTGACGGCGCGAACCCTTGATCGGGTTCTGTAGTCCGATCGGGTGGAAGTGGGGGCGGGGAGGCACGCGAGTGCCTCCCCGCTTCGTTTGGCCGAACGTGAGCGAGATGAACGACGGTGCGAACCGCGAAGCGAAACGATCGGCCCGCGAGCGGCTCCAGGTGGAGCGTGAGCGCGAGAAGAAGAGGGAAAAGCGGCGGCGGACCCTCATCGTGGCGTCGGCCGTGGTGGGCGTCCTCGGCCTGGCGGCCGTCGTCGGCCTGATCGCGGCCAACACCGGCAGCGACAAGTCCGCCGGCGGAGGCCCGGTGACCGCTCCCTCCGGGGCCACCGGCAAGGACGCGCTCGCCATCCAGACGGGCAAGCCCGAGGCCAAGTCCACGCTGACGGTGTGGGAGGACTTCCGCTGCCCGGCGTGCAAGTCCTTCGAGACCAACTACCGGGACACGGTCCACGACCTGGAGGCCAAGGGGCTGCTCAAGGTCGACTACCACATCGTCACCCTGATCGACGGGAACATGGGCGGCAGCGGCTCGCTGAAGGGCGCGAACGCCGCCGCCTGCGCGCAGGACGCCGGGAAGTTCGCGGCGTACCACGACGTCCTGTTCGAGAACCAGCCGCAGGAGGTCGACGACGCCTACGGGAAGAACGCCAAGCTGCTGGAGCTGGCCGCCAAGGTGGACGGGCTGGACACCCCGGAGTTCCGCAAGTGCGTCGAGGACGGGACGCACAACAGCTGGGTGAACAAGTCCTTCGAGGCCTTCCACGCCGGGAAGTTCAAGGGCACCCCGACCGTGCTGCTGAACGGCAAGGACCTCTTCGCCGACCAGGCCAACCCCATCACCCCGCAGAAGCTCAAGGAGCAGGTGGAGGGCACCGCGAAGGGCACCGGGGGCGCGAGCTCCTCGCCGTCCGCCTCGCCCAGCCCCTCCGGGAAGGGCGCGAAGGGCGCGGCGTCCGCGTCGCCGTCGGCCTCTTCGCCGGGCTCTTCGCCGGGCTCGGTGAAGTCCTCGTCCACTTCCCCGGGCATGTCCGGGTCGTCCTCGACGGGGTCGCGGGCCGGATCGGCCGGGGTCGCGAAGGGGGCCGCGGACACCCCCTGAGTCCCGTCTCGATTTGGCGCCAGGTTGCCGGGCGGGTTGCGGTCCGTACCGCCCGGCAGGGTAGCGTCGGCACTGCCATGAACCTTGCCTATATCCCCAGCCCGTCGACCGGCGTGATCCATCTCGGACCGATCCCGCTGCGCGGCTACGCGTTCTGCATCATCATCGGCGTCTTCGTCGCCGTCTGGCTCGGCAACAAGCGGTGGATCGCGCGCGGCGGAAAGCCGGGCACGGTCGCGGACATCGCGGTGTGGGCCGTGCCGTTCGGACTGATCGGCGGTCGCCTGTACCACGTGATCACCGACTACCAGCTGTACTTCGGCGAGGGCCGCAACTGGGTCGACGCCTTCAAGATCTGGGAGGGCGGCCTCGGCATCTGGGGCGCCATCGCGCTGGGCGCGGTGGGCGCCTGGATCGGCTGCCGCCTGCGCGGGATCCCGCTGCCGGCCTGGGCCGACGCCCTGGCACCCGGTATCGCGCTGGCCCAGGCCTGCGGCCGCTGGGGCAACTGGTTCAACCAGGAGCTGTACGGGCGGGCCACCGACCTGCCCTGGGCGGTCGAGATCAGCGACGGCCCCAACCGGGTCGCCGGTACCTACCACCCGACCTTCCTGTACGAGTCGCTGTGGTGCCTCGGCGTCGCCGCGCTCGTGATCTGGGCAGACCGCCGCTTCAAGCTGGGCCACGGCCGGGCGTTCGCCCTGTACGTCGCCGCGTACTGCGTGGGCCGCGGCTGGATCGAGTACATGCGGGTCGACGAGGCCCACCACATCCTGGGCCTCCGGCTGAACGTGTGGACCTCGATCGTGGTCTTCGTCCTGGCCGTGGTCTATCTCGTGCTGTCGGCGAAGCTGCGGCCGGGCCGCGAGGAGGTCGTGGAGCCGGACCGCGGACCCGCGGCATCCGACCCGGCGACCAAGACCGATGAGGGCAAGGCAGGCGAAGGCAAGGCCGTCGAGGACGCGGACAAGACGGCGGACGCCGGCGCGGACACCCCGGCCACCACCGAGGCCGAGGACTCCGAGCCGAAGCCCGACGCCGAGGCTCCGAAGGCCGCCAAGAAGCTCTGACCGGGTCGTCCGGATCACACGGGAGGGGCGCCGCGCCACCGCGCGGCGCCCCTCCCGTCTTCGGTTCCACCGACGACGCCCCGGCCATCCGGCCGGCCGGGGGCGCGGCCGTCATTCCCGGCGGGCGAGCGCGACGACCCGTTCCGCGCCCGCCAGGACCGCAGGGTCGACGAAGCGGCCGTCCGGCAGGGCCACCGCGCCCGGGGTGCGGCGGGCCGCCGCGACGATCTCCTGGGCGGCGGTGACCTCCTCCGGGGCGGGCAGGTACGCCCGCTCGATCACCGGCAGCTGGCGCGGGTGGATCGCCGCCCGGCCCAGGAAGCCCAGAGCCCGGCCGCGGGCACAGGAGACGGCCAGCGCCTCCAGGTCCCGGATGTCGGGGAAGACCGACTGCGCGGGCGGGGCCAGCCCCGCCGCCCGGGCTGCGACCACCACCCGGGAGCGCGGCCAGTCCAGGCCCGCCTCCGCGCTGATGCCCAGATCGGCGCGGAGGTCGGCCTCGCCGAGGGAGAGCCCGCGCAGGGCGGGGTGCGCGCGGGCGATCTCGTACGCGCGCTCCACGCCCAGCGCCGACTCCAGCATGGCGTGCAGGGCCACCCCGCCCGTGCGGTCGGCGACCGCGGAGATCTGCTGCGGGGCCGAGACCTTCGGCAGCCGCAGCCCCGCGAGGCCGTGCAGCCCGGTCAGGGCGGTGAGGTCGGCGCCGGCCCAGGGGGAGTCCAGGGCGTTGACGCGGACGAAGACCGGGACCGGGGGCCGCTCGGCCAGCCGTTCCGCAGTGGCGGCGCGGGCGTACTCCTTGCGGGAGGCCGACACCGCGTCCTCGAGGTCGACGATGACGGCGTCAGCCCCGGAGTGCAGGGCCTTGGCGACGACCTCCGGGCGGTCGCCGGGTACGTAGAGCCAGGTCAGGATCACAGGGCCCCCTCCATCCGGAGTGCGCTGATCTCGGCCTCGGACAGGCCGAGTTCGGTGAGTACGGCGTCGGTGTCCGCGCCGTGCGGGCGGCCCGCCCAGCGGATCCCGCCGGGGGTCTCGGACAGCCGGAACAGGACGTTCTGCATCCGGAGCGGGCCGAGTTCGGGGTCCTCGACCTCGGTGACGGTGTCGAGGGCCGCGAACTGCGGATCGGCCATGACGTCCCGTACGTCGTAGACCCGGGCGACGGCGGCCTGGGCCTCCTCGAAGGCGGCGACCACGTCGGCGGCCTTGTGGCGCCCGATCCAGCCGCCGACGGCCTCGTCGAGGACGGGAGCGTGGGCGGCCCGGCCGGAGCCGGTCGCGAACCAGGGCTCGGCGATCAGTTCGGGCCGGCCGACGAGCCGCATGACGCGCTCCGCGATGGACTGGGCCGAGGTGGAGACAGCCAGCCAGCGCCCGTCCGCACTGCGGTAGGTGTTCCGGGGGGCGTTGTTGGTGGAGCGGTTGCCGGTGCGCGGCTGGACGTAGCCGAGCTGGTCGTACCAGAGCGGGTGCGGGCCCAGCACGGTGAGGATCGGCTCGATGATGGCCAGGTCCACCACCTGCCCGTGGCCGCTGCGGTCGCGGCCGGCGAGCGCGGTCATCACCGCGTACGCGGTGGTCAGCGCGGCGATCGAATCGGCGAGGCCGAAGGGCGGCAGGGTGGGCGGGCCGTCCGGCTCCCCGGTGATCGCGGCGAAGCCGCTCATCGCCTCGGCGAGGGTGCCGAAGCCGGGGCGGTGGGCGTACGGGCCCTGCTGGCCGAAGGCCGTGACGCGGGTCAGGATCAGCCGCGGGTTGGCGGCGGACAGCTCGGGCCAGCCCAGGCCCCATTTCTCGAGGGTTCCGGGACGGAAGTTCTCGATGACCACGTCGGCGGTGGCGGCCATCCGCAGCAGGGTGTCGCGCCCGCCGGGGGTGGACAGGTCGAGGGTCATCGTCCGCTTGTTCCGGCCGAGCAGCTTCCACCACAGGCCGACGCCGTCCTTGGCGGGGCCGTGGCCGCGCGAGGGGTCCGGGCGCTGCGGGTGCTCGACCTTGACGACGTCGGCGCCGAAGTCCCCGAGCAGGGTGGCGGCGAGCGGCCCGGCGAAGAGCGTGGCGAGGTCCAGCACCCGCATCCCGGCCAGCGGCCCGGCCGCGGATCCGCCGTCGGCCCCGGCCCCGGGCGGCCCGTCGGGGGTCATGAGGCGGCTCCGGAGGAGCGGCCGGTCCCGGCCCCGGGACCGGCCGCCGTCGCGGCGAAGGCGTCCGTCTCGGCGCGGGTCGGCATCGAGTCCTGGGCTCCCGGGCGCTGGACCGAGAGCGCGGCCGCCGCCGACGCCCAGCGCAGCGCCTCCGGCATGGGCCGGTGCTCCCCGAGGGCCACGGCGAGCGCGCCGACGAAGGTGTCCCCGGCGGCGGTGGTGTCCACCGCCCGGACCCGGGGCGCGGGCACGGTCAGCGGCTCGCGCCCGCGGGCGGCGTACAGGGACCCGGCCGCGCCGAGGGTGATGACGACCTCCGGGACCTCGTGGAGCAGGGCCTCGGCGGCCTGGTACGGGTCGGTGAGGCCGGTCAGGGCGGCGGCCTCGTGCTCGTTGGGGACCAGCAGGTCGGTGGCGGCGAGCAGTTCCGCGGGCAGCGGCTGGGCGGGGGCCGGGGTGAGGACCGTACGGACGCCGTGGGCGCGGGCGGCGAGCGCGCCGGCGAGGACGGCGGACAGCGGGAGTTCGAGCTGGAGGAGGAGCGAGTCGGCGGCGCCGATACGGGAGCCGTCGCCCGCCTCCAGGCCGGTGACGTGGGCGTTGGCGCCGGGGATGACGATGATGCTGTTCCCGCCCTCGTCGTCCACGGTGATGTGGGCGGTGCCGCTGGCGCCCTCGACGGTGCGCAGGGCCGCCGTCTCGACCCCGGCTGCGGCGAGCGCGGAGCGCAGCCGTACGCCGAACTCGTCGGCCCCGACCGCGCCGATCATCACCACCTCCCCGCCGCAGCGGGCGGCGGCGACGGCCTGGTTGGCGCCCTTGCCGCCGGGAACGGTGCGGAACTCGTGGCCGGTGACGGTCTCCCCGAGGCGGGGGGCCTTGGGGACGTAGGCGACGAGGTCCATGTTGGTACTGCCGAGCACGGCGATGGCCGTCATGGGCGGGCTGCCTCCTGTGCGGTGAGGTGGGCGAGGGTGTCGAAGCCGATGCCGTCGAAGCCGGGGACGGTGGTGGCGAGGCGGTTCTTGAGGGGGGCGGACCAGCGGTGCGGGACGCCGTTCGGGTCGACGAGCGCGGCGAGGGAGCCGGCGGTCGCCCCGTTGGAGTCGGTGTCCCAGCCGCCGGACACCGCACGGCAGACGGAGTGGGTGAAGTCCCCGTCGGCGTGGGTGAGGGCGGCGGCGATCAGGGCGGTGTTGGGGATGGCGTGGACCCAGTGGTAGTGCCCGTACCGGGCGTGCAGGTGGTCCACGACGCGGTCGAAGCCGGCGTCGGCGTGGCGGGCGGCGGTGTCGACGGCGTGCCGGACGGCCTCGGCGAGGCGTGAGCGGGGCGGTACGACGGCCAGTCCGGCCCGGAGCGCGGTGTGGACGTCGGCCCGGCCGCCGGCGGCCTCGGCGATGGCGGCGGCGGTGAAGAGGGCGGCGTAGACGCCGTTGCCGGTGTGGGTGAGGGCGGCGTCCCGGTACGCCTGGGCCGCGGCGGCGGCCGGGTCGCCGGGGTTGGTCCAGCCGTGGACGTCGGCCCGGATGAGGGCGCCGATCCATTCGCGGAAGGGGTTGTGGTGGGTGGCGGTGGCCGGGGGCCCGAGCCCGAGCAGCAGGTTCCGGTACGCGAGGCGCTCGGCGGTGAAGGTCCGGCCGGCGGGGAGCTCGTCGAGCCAGAGCCGGGCGACGTCGGCGGTGGTGAAGCCCTTGCCGTGGCGGCGCAGCAGGATCAGGTTCAGGAGCGGGTAGTTGAGGTCGTCGTCCTCGGGGGCGCCGTCGATGTTCTCGGCGAGGGAGGTGGCGGCGGAGCGCCGGTTCCAGGGGTGGGCGGCCAGCAGCTCCGCGGGGACGCCGTGTTCGGTGAACCAGTCGTCCAGGGGCCAGTTCCCGGCGGCCCGGGCCAGGGCCCGGATCCCCTCGAGCGGGAGCTTCTCCACGGGCTTCCCGAGCACGCACCCCACGGCCCGCCCCACCCAGGCCCGCTCGAGCCGCTCCCGCAGCCCGGGGTCGGCCCGATGGCCGGCGTGGACCGGCGTCGCGGTCCACGTGGCGGTGATGGCCGGCCAGGAGGTCGGCTCGTCCCGGGCCGAGGGGGAGGGGAGGCCTTCGAGTTCGGTCAGGAGCCGGGACGCCAGGGCGCGGAGCTCCGGCGGGGCCGGGGCGGTGGAGGCGCCGGCCCGGCCGGGAGCCGGGTGGCCGCCGGCCGCGAGCCAGGCGCGGAGCAGGGGCTCCGCGTCCCGCCCGTCCTCGGCGGCCTGCCGCAGCTCGTGCCCGACCAGGTCCTCGGGCTGCACCCAGCTGAGCCGTACCACTGCAGCCGAACCGCCGCCGGGGGTCGCGGCCGCGTCCGTGGCGGAATCGCAGGGTGGGGTGCCGGTCACTGCGGGGCGGCGATCGAGGTGAAGGCCGACTCGTGGGCGCGGCGGCGGGCGTGGTCCAGGGCGAAGACCTCGCGGGTCACCGCGGCCAGTGCCGACGCCGGGGCGTGCAGGTCGAGGCGGCTGGCCTCGGCGACCTGTTTGGCCCAGGCCGCCGGGACCGCCGAGACGCCGGACAGGGCTCCGGCGATCGCCCCCGCCATCGTGGCGATGGAGTCGCAGTCCCGGCCGTAGTTGACGGCTCCGAGCACCGAGCCCTCGTACGAACCGTCGGCGACGATCAGCATGCCGAGCGCGATCGGGAGCTCCTCGATCGAGTGGAGGCGGGACGGGCGCCGGGCGCCGAGCGAGGGGGAGCGGTAGTCCGGGCCGACCGAGTCGTACGGGGCGACGGCCGCCCGGAGGGGGGCCAGGGCCGACTCGAAGTCCCGGTGGTGCGAAGCGACTTCACACACCGCCGAGATGGCGGCCCGCGTGCCGTCCTTGGCCAGCGCCAGGGCCGTGTCCACCACCGAGGACGCCGTCGCCCCCGGCACGCACGCCGCCGCGACCGCCGCCGCGAAGACGCCCGCCGCCTCGCGCCCGTACGAGGACTGGTGCGCGCCGGCGGCGTCCAGCGCCTCCGCGTACGCGCCCGCCGGGTTGCCCGCGTTGACGATGCCGACCGGCGCCATGTACATCGCCGCACCGCAGTTGACGATGTTGCCGTTGCCCGCCTCGCGCGGGTCCGCGTGGGCGTAGTGCAGCCGGGTCACGATCCACTTCTCGGCCAGGAAGATCCGCTGGAGCGGCAGGGCCTCGGCCTCGAGTTCGGGGATCCAGCGCGGGTTGGTCATCAGGTCCGGGACCAGGTGGTCGGCGATCGCGTAGGCGTCGAGGTGGTCCCGTACGGCCTCGTAGACCCGTACCAGCGCATGCGTCATGAGGGTGTCGTCGGTGACGTGGCCGTCGCCCTTGTGGTACGGCGCGATGGGGCGGGCCGTGCGCCAGTCCTCGTGCCACGGGCCGACGATGCCGTGCACGCGGCCGCCGTGCCGTTCCACGATCCGGTCCGGGGACCAGCCCTCCACCGGACCGCCGAGCGCGTCACCGACGGCGGCTCCGACGAGGCAGCCCGCCGCCCGGTCTTCGAGAGTGAGCGTCATGTCCGAATCATCCCTTGGGTGAGGTGAGTTCCGTACGAGCGAGCAGCGCGGCGAGTTCGATCAGATCGGTGCCGGCGAGGCGGGGGAGGGCGCAGCCGGAGAGGGTGCGGCAGGCCTCGCGCCAGGCGGCGGGGATCGAGTCGCCGCCGCCGAGGGCGCCGGTGAGCGCGCCGGCGAGGGCGGGGGCGGAGTCCGCGACGCGGGACAGGCAGGCCGCGGCCGGGACGGCCTCGGCGGCCCGGCCGCGGGCGGCGGTGGCGAGGGCGAGGGCCACGGGGACGGTCTCGGCGGCGGCGATGCCGTAGCTGTAGACGTGGTCCACGATCTCGTGCTCGAGGGTGGGGACGATGGCGAAGGCGCCATCCCCGTCACTGTGGGTACGGGCGAGCTTGACGGCGTGCCGGGCGTTGCGGCCGATCTCGGTGGCCTCGGGGAGCTGGCCGAGGGCGGCGTCGACGGCGGTGTCGGTGTCGGCGCCGGCGAGGGCGGCCGCGATGGCGGCGGCCATGGCGCGGGCGCCGTGGACCCCGTCGCCGTCCTGGGTGTAGCGGGCGTCGAACTCGGCGAGGTCCGCGGCCGCGGCCGGGTCCCCGGGGTGGACGACGGCGAGGACGCAGGCGCGGATGCAGGCGGCGTCGTCGAAGTAGTGCGGGTTGTCGTGACCGGTGGCGGGCGGGCGCAGGCCGGCGGCGAGGTTGCCGAGGCCGGCGCGGACGGAGATGCGGGCGCGCAGCGGGAGCACGGCCGACTCCACCTCGGGGGCGCGCTCGGCCGCAGCGGCGATCTCGCTGGCCAGGGCGTTCCAGGCGAGGTCGATGGCGGCCCGCATCCGGCGGGACCGGCTGAGGTCGCTGAGCAGCACGCCGGCCGCGGTGAGCACGGATTCGGCGGCGAAGGCAGCCCATTCGGCGTCGTCGGAGGGGCCGAGGCGCAGGGGTTCCGGGGGCTGGTTCAGGGCGATGGGCACGGGGAGGGTCGTGGTCTGGTTCTGCTCGGCGAAGGTGTCGAGCTCGCGGGTGAGGCGGCGGGTCCACTCGGGCATGCGGCTGGCCCGGTGCCGGGCGGCGGGCCACCCGGCGGCATCGCCTGCGGCGAGCCCGAGCAGCAACCCCTCGATCCGGCGGGCCCCGGCGGAGGGCTGGGGGGTGCGGACCTGCGCGGCCCCTGCGGGGTCGGTACGCACCTGCGCGTGCGGCCTGCCGCCGCCCCGGGCGGATCCGCCCGCGGGTCCGCCCGCTGCGGCGCGCCCGCCCGCGCTCGCGGTCGGTCCCGCCGCCGGGGCAGCTCCGGCCCCGGCCATCGCGGCCGGGGCGGTGAGGACCTCGGCGCGCGGGCCGCAGCCCGGGCCGGGCGGGGGCGGCGCGGGGTCGGTGAGCTCCCCCACCCCGCCCGTTCCCGAAACCGGGGGCAGGCCCCAGGCCCCCCGGCCCGGCGCGGAGGCTGCGCCCGGGCCGGGCCGGTCCGCCGGGGCGGAGTGCGCCGGGCCCCCGGCCGCCGGGGCGGAGTCCGGTTTCGGTGAGCCCCGTTCCGGTCGGGGCGACTCCGGCGTCATCGGGGGGTCTCGGATTCCGGGGTGAGGAGGTCCGCGATGTCCAGGACGTGGTAGCCCCGCATCGAGGGGAGGCAGCTGCCCCGGACCGGTCCGATCGCCGCCGCCCAGGCGGCCGGGATGGCGGCGACGCCCGACAGGGCGCCGGCGAGGGCGCCCGCCACCGCGGCCGTGGTGTCCGCGTCGCGGCCCATGTTCACCGCCGTCAGGACCGACGACGGGAAGTCGCCGCCGCATGCCGCGAAGGCGCCGAACGCCAGGCCCACCGCCTCCGGCGCCAGGTCCGTCCACGGGTAGCCGCCGATCACCACCGCGGAGCGCACCGCCCGTTCCCCGCGCGGGGCCGCCGTGACGGCCCGGCGCAGCGAGCGGGCCGTCCAGGAGTCGGAGGGGATGACCGAGAGGGCCGCCGAGATGACGGAGGCGGGCGAGCCGCCCGCCATCGCCGCGGCGACGCCGGCCGCCACCGCCTGGCCGCCGTAGATGCCCTCGCCGTCGTGGCTGACCGAGCCGTCGATCGCGACCAGCCGGGCGGCCTCCGCCGGGCGGCCCGCCGCGAACACCCCGAAGGGCGCCGCCCGCATCGCCAGGCCGTCCGACCAGGCGTGGCGGTGCTGCGCGGAGATGGGGGCCGCGAGCCCCCTGCGGAGGTTCTCCAGAGTGCCGCGCTCGCTGAAGCCCGCCCCGCGGAACGGCCCCTCGTCGAGGTCGGCGATCCAGTGGTGCCAGGCCCGCTCGACGTGGGAGACGGTCAGCGCCGACCCGTGGCGGGCCAGCAGCAGCCCCGAGAAGATCGCGTACTCGGTGTCGTCGGTGCCCGCCGGGTCCTCCGACACGAAGCCCTCGATGCGGCCCCATTTCGCCCGGATCTCGGAGGGCTTCATGTTCTCGGCGGGGGCGCCGAGCGCGTCACCCGCCGCGAGGCCCAGAAGAGCGCCCCTGGCCCGTTCGAGGAGGACCTGCGGATTGCATGCAATCTGCTTCATCAGCTCCATGGCGGCGCCTCTCCCACTTGGATGGGGCTCATCATGAGCCCTTGGGGGATTTGTGCCATGACATATGGTTTGTCGCTCGCCGCGAAACACCCTGCCCAGGCCCCCGTCACCCGGTCGCCGACCCGCGAAACCCCAGGTAAGTACGGCCTTCCTTGCTGGCGGGCGGCAGAAATCGTGCGTAGTTTCGAGGTGTTCAGGGGGAGTGGGCGCCTGCGCGTCGCGCAGGGCGTGGTTCCGCGTACCCGCTCGCACAAAAGGGGAGACGCCGGGCATGTCCATCATCGACATCGAAGCACCGCTGCACACCGCGCACCGCGACAACCACACCCACCGTGACGTCAACGGCGGATGGCTGCGGCCGGCCGTCTTCGGTGCCATGGACGGGCTCGTCTCCAACCTCGCGCTGATGACCGGCGTGGCCGGCGGCGCCGTCGCCCCGCAGACCGTCGTGATCACCGGGCTGGCGGGCCTCGCGGCCGGAGCCTTCTCGATGGCGGCCGGCGAGTACACCTCCGTCGCCTCGCAGCGCGAGCTGGTCCTCGCCGAACTCGAGATAGAGCGTCAGCAGTTGCGCAAGCACCCCATCGACGAGATGGAGGAGCTGGCCGAGTTGTACGTATCGCGCGGCGTCGAGCCGGCGCTCGCCCGCGAGGTCGCGATGCAGCTGTCCCGCGACCCCGACCAGGCGCTGGAGATCCACGCCCGCGAGGAGCTCGGGATCGATCCGGACGACCTGCCGTCGCCGATGGTCGCCGCGGTCTCGTCCTTCGGCTCCTTCGCGCTGGGCGCGCTGCTGCCCGTACTGCCGTACCTGCTCGGTGCCACCTCGCTCTGGCCCGCGGTGCTGCTCGCGCTGGCCGGGCTCTTCGCCTGCGGCGCGGTGGTCTCCCGGGTCACCGCGCGGACCTGGTGGTACAGCGGTCTGCGGCAGCTGCTGCTGGGCGGCGCGGCCGCGGGTGTGACGTACGTCCTGGGAACCTGGATCGGCGGAGCCGTAGGCTGACCGCGCAAGTAGTGAGACACTATGCAGCCCGTGACATAAGTAATCCATTACCCGGCGGTTTCGGTTCCGTGTCCGCCGGGCATCAGACCAGGGCGCCGCGCGCAGGGCAATGATGCCCGCCCGCTGCGAACGTCTGAGTCTCTGAACGTCTCCAGATCTGCACTTTCTGCTGCGTTCGGTGTCCGCATGGTGAAACGCCGTATCCGCTTCTCGGGATTGCCGTCATCATGTAACCTGCACGAAATTTCGCAGAGGGCCAACGTCGTCCCTCGGCACGCACATATGCCACGACGACGACGGGAGAGCCGATGCGTTCCGCATCCACGCACTCCGCGACCGGCCTCAGCACCACCGCCTGGTCGCCCATGGACGGTCGCCCCGCCCAGCAGGGCATGTACGACCCGCGCAACGAGCACGACGCCTGCGGCGTCGGCTTTGTGGCCAACCTCAGCGGCGAGGCCAGCCACACGCTGGTCGAGCAGGCGCTGACCGTATTGCGGAACCTCGAGCACCGTGGTGCCACCGGATCCGAGCCGGACTCGGGCGACGGCGCCGGAATCCTGTCCCAGGTCCCGGACGCGTTCCTGCGCGAGGTGGCCGGATTCGAGCTCCCCGAGGCCGGCGCGTACGCCGTCGGCATCGCCTTCCTCCCCGCCGACGGCACCGCACAGGCCGTCGCCGTGGAGCAGATCGAGGCCATCGCCGCCGAGGAGAACCTGACGGTTCTCGGCTGGCGCGAGGTCCCGGTCACCCCGGACCTGCTCGGCAACGGCGCCCGCGCCACCATGCCGGTCTTCTCCCAGCTCTTCGTCAGTGGGGGCACCTCCCAGGCCGAAGGCTCTGGGGGAGGCACGAGCGGCATCGAGCTGGACCGCAAGGCCTTCGTGCTGCGCAAGCGCGCCGAGCGCGAGGCCGGGGTCTACTTCCCGTCGCTCTCCGCCCGCACCATCGTCTACAAGGGCATGCTGACCACCGGCCAGCTCGAGCCCTTCTTCCCGGACCTCTCCGACCGCCGCTTCGCCTCCACGCTGGCCCTGGTCCACTCGCGGTTCTCGACCAACACCTTCCCGTCCTGGCCGCTGGCCCACCCGTACCGCTTCGTCGCGCACAACGGCGAGATCAACACGGTCAAGGGCAACCGGAACTGGATGAAGGCCCGCGAGTCCCAGCTGGCCTCGGACGTCTTCGGAGACGGCGCGCTGGAGCGGATCTTCCCGATCTGCACCCCGGACGCCTCCGACTCGGCCTCCTTCGACGAGGTCCTGGAGCTCCTGCACCTCGGCGGACGCTCGCTGCCGCACAGCGTGCTGATGATGATCCCGGAGGCGTGGGAGAACCACACCTCCATGGACCCGGCCCGCCGTGCCTTCTACCAGTACCACTCCACGCTGATGGAGCCCTGGGACGGCCCCGCCTGCGTCACCTTCACCGACGGCACCCAGGTCGGCGCGGTCCTCGACCGCAACGGTCTGCGCCCCGGCCGCTATTGGGTCACCGACGACGGCCTCGTCGTCCTCGGCTCCGAGGTCGGCGTGCTCGACGTCGACCCGGCCAAGGTCGTCCGCAAGGGCCGCCTGCAGCCCGGCAAGATGTTCCTCGTCGACACCGCCCAGAAGCGGATCATCGAGGACGACGAGATCAAGGCCGAGCTGGCCGGCGCCGCCCCGTACGCCGAATGGCTCGAGACCGGCGAGATCGAGCTGACGGACCTGCCCGAGCGCGAGCACATCGTGCACACCCACGCCTCGGTCACCCGCCGCCAGCAGACCTTCGGCTACACCGAGGAAGAGCTGCGCGTCATCCTCGCGCCGATGGCCCGTACCGGCGGCGAGCCGCTCGGCTCCATGGGCACGGACTCCCCGATCGCGGCCCTGTCCGAGCGCCCCCGGCTGCTCTTCGACTACTTCACGCAGCTCTTCGCGCAGGTCACCAACCCGCCGCTGGACGCCATCCGCGAGGAGCTCGTCACCTCGCTGCTGTCCTCGCTGGGCCCGCAGGGCAACCTGCTGGAGCCGACCGCCGCGTCCTGCCGCAGCGTCACCCTGCCCTTCCCGGTGATCGACAACGACGAGCTGGCCAAGCTCATCCACGTCAACGCCGACGGCGACATGCCGGGCATGAAGGCCGCCACCCTCTCCGGCCTCTACCGGGTCTCCGGCGGCGGCGAGGCTCTGGCCGCCCGCCTCGAGGAGATCCGCGGCGAAGTCGACGCGGCCATCGCGAACGGCGCCCACCTGATCGTCCTCTCGGACCGCCACTCGGACGCCGAGCACGCACCGATCCCGTCGCTGCTGCTCACCTCCGCCGTGCACCACCACCTCATCGCCACCAAGCAGCGCACCCAGGTGGGCCTGCTGGTCGAGGCCGGCGACGTCCGCGAGGTCCACCACGTCGCGCTGCTCATCGGCTACGGCGCCGCCGCCGTGAACCCGTACCTCGCCATGGAGTCCGTCGAGGACCTGCTGCGCGCCGGTACGTTCCTGTCCGGCCTGGAGCCGGAGCAGGCCATCAAGAACCTGATCTACGGGCTCGGCAAGGGCGTCCTGAAGGTCATGTCCAAGATGGGCATCTCCACCGTCGCCTCCTACCGCGGCGCCCAGGTCTTCGAGGCCGTCGGCCTGAACGACGAGTTCGTCGCCGCGTACTTCCAGGGCACCGCCACCAAGATCGGCGGCGCCGGCCTGGACGTCATCGCCAAGGAGGTGGCCGCCCGCCACGCCAAGGCGTACCCGGCCTCCGGCACCGCGGCCACGCACCGCGCGCTGGAGATCGGCGGCGAGTACCAGTGGCGCCGCGAGGGCGAGCCGCACCTGTTCGACCCGGAGACGGTCTTCCGCCTCCAGCACGCCACCCGCAACCGCCGGTACGACATCTTCAAGAAGTACACGGACCGGGTGAACGAGCAGTCCGAGCGCCTCATGACGCTCCGCGGCCTCTTCGGCTTCAAGACGCAGGACCGCCCGTCGATCTCCATCGACGAGGTCGAGTCGGTCGCCGACATCGTCAAGCGCTTCTCCACCGGCGCCATGTCGTACGGCTCCATCTCGAGCGAGGCGCACGAGACCCTCGCCATCGCCATGAACCAGCTGGGCGGCAAGTCCAATACCGGTGAGGGCGGCGAGGACCCGGACCGCCTGTACGACCCGGCGCGCCGCTCCTCCATCAAGCAGGTCGCCTCCGGCCGCTTCGGTGTGACCTCCGAGTACCTGGTCAACGCGGACGACATCCAGATCAAGATGGCGCAGGGCGCCAAGCCCGGCGAGGGCGGCCAGCTGCCCGGCCACAAGGTCTACCCGTGGGTCGCCAAGACCCGGCACTCGACCCCGGGTGTCGGCCTGATCTCCCCGCCGCCGCACCACGACATCTACTCCATCGAGGACCTGGCTCAGCTGATCCACGACCTCAAGAACGCCAACCCGGCAGCACGCATCCACGTGAAGCTGGTGTCGGAGGTCGGTGTCGGCACCGTCGCCGCGGGTGTCTCCAAGGCCCACGCGGACGTCGTCCTCATCTCCGGCCACGACGGCGGTACGGGCGCCTCCCCGCTGACCTCGCTCAAGCACGCGGGCGGCCCCTGGGAGCTCGGCCTCGCCGAGACCCAGCAGACCCTGCTGCTCAACGGCCTGCGCGACCGCATCGTGGTCCAGACGGACGGCCAGCTCAAGACCGGCCGCGACGTCGTCATCGCCGCGCTGCTCGGGGCCGAGGAGTTCGGTTTCGCGACCGCGCCGCTCGTCGTCTCCGGCTGCATCATGATGCGCGTCTGCCACCTGGACACCTGCCCGGTCGGCATTGCCACGCAGAACCCGGTCCTGCGCGACCGCTTCTCCGGCAAGCCCGAATTCGTCGTGAACTTCTTCGAGTTCATCGCGGAGGAGGTCCGCGAGATCCTCGCCGAGCTGGGCTTCCGTACGATCGAGGAGGCCGTCGGCCACGCCGAGCTCCTCGACACCAGCAATGCCGTCACGCACTGGAAGGCGCAGGGCCTCGACCTCGAGCCCCTCTTCCACGTGCCGGCGCTGCCCGAGGGCGCGGTCCGCCACGCCCTGATCGAGCAGGACCACGGCCTGGAGAAGGCCCTCGACAACGAGCTGATCGAGCTCGCGGCCGACGCGCTGAACGCCGACTCCGCCGAGACGGCCCAGCCGGTCCGCGCCCAGATCGCCATACGGAACATCAACCGGACCGTCGGCACCATGCTCGGCCACCAGGTCACCAAGAAGTTCGGCGGTGCGGGCCTGCCCGACAACACCATCGACCTGACCTTCACCGGCTCGGCCGGCCAGTCCTTCGGCGCCTTCCTGCCGAAGGGTGTCACCCTCCGCCTGGAGGGCGACGCCAACGACTACGTCGGCAAGGGCCTCTCGGGCGGCCGGGTCGTGGTCCGCCCGGACCGCGGTGCCGACCACCTCGCCGAGTACTCGACCATCGCCGGCAACACCATCGGCTACGGCGCCACCGGCGGCGAGATGTTCCTGCGCGGCCGCACCGGCGAGCGCTTCTGCGTCCGCAACTCCGGTGCCCTGGTCGTCTCGGAGGGCGTGGGCGACCACGGCTGCGAGTACATGACCGGCGGCAGCGCCGTCGTCCTCGGCGAGACGGGCCGCAACTTCGCGGCCGGCATGTCGGGCGGCGTCGCGTACGTCGTCGACCTCGACATCAACAACGTCAACGTCGGCAACACGGGCGCCGTGGAAGCCCTCTCCGACGCCGACAAGCAGTGGCTGCACGATGTGGTGCGCCGCCACGAGGAGGAGACCGGCTCGACCGTGGCCGCGAAGCTCCTGGCTGACTGGTCCGTCTCCGCGGACCGCTTCAGCAAGATCATCCCGACCACGTACAAGGCAGTGCTCGCCGCCAAGGACGCCGCTGAGCTGGCCGGACTCTCGGAGTCCGAGACCACGGAGAAGATGATGGAGGCGGCGACCAATGGCTGACCCGAAGGGCTTCCTCACCACCGGGCGCGAGACCGCCTGTTCCCGTCCGGTCGCCGACCGGCTGAAGGACTGGAACGAGGTCTACGTCCCGGGCTCGCTGCTCCCGATCATCAGCAAGCAGGCCGGCCGCTGCATGGACTGCGGCATCCCGTTCTGCCACAACGGGTGCCCGCTCGGGAACCTGATCCCGGAGTGGAACGACTTCGCGTACCGCGAGGACTGGTCGGCGGCCTCCGAGCGCCTGCACGCCACGAACAACTTCCCGGAGTTCACGGGCCGCCTTTGCCCCGCTCCGTGCGAGTCGGCGTGCGTCCTCGGCATCAACCAGCCGGCCGTCACGATCAAGAACGTCGAAGTCTCGATCATCGACAAGGCGTGGGACAACGGCAACGTGACCCCGCAGCCGCCGGAGCGGCTGTCCGGCAAGACGGCGGCCGTCATCGGCTCGGGCCCCGCGGGCCTGGCCGCGGCCCAGCAGCTCACCCGGGCCGGCCACACCGTGGTGGTGTACGAGCGCGCGGACCGCATCGGCGGCCTGCTGCGCTACGGCATCCCCGAGTTCAAGATGGAGAAGGTGCACATCAACCGCCGCATCGAGCAGATGCGCGCGGAGGGCACCAAGTTCCGCACCGGCATCGAGATCGGCCGCGACCTGACCGCGACCGACCTGCGCAAGCGGTTCGACGCGGTCGTCATCGCGGCCGGCGCCACGGTCTCCCGAGACCTGCCGGTTCCCGGGCGCGACCTGCGCGGGATCCACTTCGCGATGGAGTACCTCCCCCTGGCCAACAAGGTCCAGGAGGGCGACTTCATGGCGCCCCCCATCACGGCCGAGGGCAAGCACGTGGTCGTCATCGGCGGCGGCGACACGGGCGCGGACTGCGTGGGCACCGCCCACCGCCAGGGCGCGGCCTCGGTCACGCAGCTGGAGATCATGCCCCGCCCGTCGGAGGACCGGCCCACGGGGCAGCCCTGGCCGACGTTCCCGATGCTGTACAAGGTCACCTCGGCGCACGAGGAGGGCGGCGAGCGGATCTACTCCGTCTCCACCACCCACTTCGAGGGCGACGAGGACGGCAACGTCCAGGCCCTGCACCTGGCCGAGGTGGAGTTCAAGGACGGCCGTCTGGAGCAGAAGCCGGGCACCGAGCGGGTCCTCCCGGCCCAACTGGTCACCCTGGCGATGGGCTTCACGGGCACGGACCAGGCCAACGGCCTGGTGGCCCAGTTCGGCCTGGAGCTGGACGAGCGCGGCAACGTCGCGCGCGACGCGTCGTACGCGACCAACGCCGACGGCGTCTTCGTGGCCGGCGACGCCGGCCGCGGCCAGTCCCTGATCGTCTGGGCGATCGCGGAGGGCCGCTCGGCGGCCCGAGGCGTGGACCGCTACCTGACCGGCACCAGCGCCCTCCCGTACCCGGTCAAGCCGACGGACCGCTCCCTGATGGTGTAACCCACCGCCCCTCCCCGCGGCTTCGCGGGGGAGGACCCCTCATACGGTCCGTACAACGGTGTGCGGCACTCCGACACGGCGCCCGTCATGTCCCCGACCAGGGATGACGGGCGCTGTGGCGTGTGTGGGGTCAGGCCTCGGGCCTGAACTCGTACCGGAGCTCGTAGAGGTGGCCGGCCTTCACCATCACGGTGACTTCGACGGGGCGGTCGCCGTCGCTGTACACCGTGCGGAGGGTGCGCAGGACCGGCAGCTCACCGGGGAGGTGCAGGGCCGCGTACTGCTCCTGCGTCGCCACGCGGGCGGAGATCCGGTCCACGCTGTGGCGCGGCGGGACGCCGAGAGCGGCCAGCAGGGTCGGTGTACCGCCCCGGATCCGGCGCGGCTCGGCAAGGGCCGTGGCGCGCGCGATGTCCAGGGGGTAGTACGAAGTGACCAGCTCGGCCGGTTCGTCGTCGAGGGTGATCAGCTGTCGGCGGCGTACGGCCGACCCGCCGCTGGGCAGGCCGAGGGCCTCGGCCACGTCACCGGTGACCGGCACGTCCTCGACGGACAGCAGGACGCTGCGTACGGACGACCGCCGGTTCGTGGCACTGGTGAGCCAGGGGTACGCCTCCCCGGAGGCCGCCGGAGCGAGGGATTCGGCCGGGCGGACGGTCCGCTGCCGGTTCTCCCGTACCGTCACCGCGGCTCCGGCCCGCCCGACCGCCAGCCCCTCGTCCTTGAGTAGCTGCACCGCCTTCTGGATGGTGGCATTGGAGGCATCGAAGCGGTCCTTCAGCTGCGCGGTCGACGGCAGCTTCGTACCCGCAGCCAGCTCGCCGCTCAGGATCTCCTCGCGGAGATCGGCGGCGATGCGGGCATGGAGCGGTCGCGGGTCGAGTGCGTCGGCTTCGTGGCTGGGCAAGGTCATCCGATCCTGAGCTCGTACCGAAGCTGGTGGCGTCCGGCGGGCATGACCATGATGTCCGCCTGGATGGCCCGGTCGGCAGAGTCGTAGGTGGTGCGGGCGAGTTGCAGAACCGGTTCGGCCGGAGCGAGGCGGAGCTGTGCGCGCTCCTGGTCGTCGGGCATCCGTGCCGTCACGTTCTCGACGACGCGTACACCGACGTGCCCCAGGGCGGCCAGGAGGGTGACGGCGCCGCCGCGGATCTTCGCCGTGCCGGCGAGAGCGGTACCGGCAGCGATGTCCGGGGGATAGTAGGTGTCCGTCAACTCGGTCGCATCGCCGTCGAGTTCGATGATCCTGCGGCGTGTCACGACCGTGCTTCCGGCCGTCAGGCCGAGCATCAGGGCCACGGTGGCGGGGGCTGCCACCTCTCCTGCATGTACGACGCGCTGACCGCCCCGCCGTCCGGCTCCCGAAACCTCGTCCGTCCAGGCGTCCGTTGCGCCGGCCGGGCGGGCGGTCAGATACGGCATCGACCTACTGGTCCACTCGCTGCCGCTCACAATGCCTCCCATGCCTGAAGTCCGCTCCGTCGCCTCCACGTTATGCGACGACGCCCGGCGCACCCACCTCTCTAACCTTGCTGCTTTTCGCGAAAAGCGATACGTTCCGTGGTGTCTTGGAAGCTCACAGTGAGGCGGTGGGTCCGTGCCTTCTTTTCGGGAGCAGCGATTTCCCCGGGCTCGCGTCTCGGCGCGTGCGGTCCGGCAGTTCGTCGGCGACACGCTTGCCGGGTGGGGCGTGTCCGAGCGGCGGGACGACATACGCCTGTGCGCCTCCGAACTGGCAGCGAACGCCGTGCTGCACGGCGCCCCACCAGGGCGTGAGTTCTCGGTGAGGCTGACCCGGGAGCAGGAGGGGCTGTGGATCGAGGTGCGTGACAGCGGCCCGGGTCGCCCGGCGCTACGGCATCCCGGCTCGGAGGCGGAAGGGGGGCGTGGTCTGTGGCTGGTCGGTGCGCTCGCTGACGAGCTGGAGGTCCGCGAGGAGGTGGTGGGCAAGACGGTCAGGGCCGGCTTCAGGTCGGCGCGCGTCTGACGGGGGTGCCGCAGCGCCCGTCATGGCTCCTTCTGGACGACGTGCTCGCGCCGCTCGGCCGCTGGCGGCCTCCCGGGCTTCGCCCGGCTGCGCCGGCCTCCGGCCGTCGGTGCGGACTCCGCGCCCCAGCAAGACCCCTCCCTGCGGGGAGGACCCCTCATACGGTCTGTACAACGGTGTGCGGCACTCCGACACGGCGCCCGTCATGTCCCCGACCAGGGATGACGGGCGCTGTGGCGTGTGTGGGTCATTCGGGCTGGACGACCGTGGCGCCCCAGCGGGTGGACGGGGTCGAGGCCGTCACCCAGGTGCCGAAGCCGCCCTGGAGGCCGGTGCCGAGGGGGACGGTGACGAGGGCCGGGTCGGTCTCGGGGCAGTCGACCGTGAAGGGGGCCGGGTCGCGGTCCGGGTGGTTGTCGAGGTGGAAGGCCACCTCGATGCTGCCGCCGCCCGCGCAGCCGAAGGTGATGAAGGTGTCCAGTCGGGAAGAGAGGCCGCCCGAGACGAAGCCGCTGGAGCCCGTCTGCCCGGGTATCCAGATCAGCCCGTCGGGGCCCGGGTGGCCGACCGACGTCGCGCTCAGCTCCCTCGTCATGGCGCCGGTCGGCGGCGGCGAGGAGTCCGGTGCGCCGAAGGGCGGCTGGAACGGAAACCACGTCCAGCTGAAGGGTTCCGGAGACGGCACCTACCTGAGGGTGGGGGTCCTCAAACCCGGAGTCTGGGTCGTGTCCGATCCCGGTGCGGTGCTCGACCCCTCCGGCAGGGAGGTCCGCGGTGCCCAGGGCTGCGCGGATCCCAAGAAGGACGCCTTCGACTGCTTCGCCACGTCGAACCTCCACATAGAGGTCGACTACCAGCCCGCCGACCGCTACTGGACCTTCCAGTGGATCGAGACCGGGATCTTCCTCGCGCTCTCCGCGCTGCTGGCCGGGTTCTGCTCCTGGTGGCTGCGCCGTCGGACGGCCTGACCGGGACGAGGAGAAAAGGGGCGGCCGAAGCCAACGCAACTGGCTTCGGCCGCCCCTCGACCCTACTCGCCGGCGGCAGCGGGCCCGGCGCCCGTGGTGACGGGCCCGAGCCCGCTTCACTCGTGCAGGTGACGCGCGCCGACGGGCCCGGTCGGGCCGGACTGGGCCGGACGGGCCAACTGCGCTCGAAGCGCGCACAGTTCACGGGGGCCGGAGTCTGGTAACCATCTGGATCATGGCTCCCATCCGAACCCTGCTGAGCGGCTTGCTCGGCGCCGCCCTGCTGATTCCCGTCCAGCCCTGCGCCGCGGACGACGGCCGGATCGTCGAGTACCACGGGCTGCGGCTCACCGTCCCCGGGCAATGGCGGGTCGTCGACCTCGAGCGGAATCCCGACGCCTGTCTGCGGCTGGACCTGCCGACCCTGTACCTCGGGCACGCCGGCACCCAGGGCGAATGCACCGGCCGCGCCGTTCGGAGCCGCGCCGACACCCTGCACCTGGAGCCGCTCGACGGGGCCCCGGCGCGGGCCGACATCCCGACCCTGCGGGTCGAGGGGGCCGGCGGGATCCCCGAGGCGGAGGGGGACAGCCACGAGGTGCGGTACGCCCTGCGGCGGTCCGGGGTGATGGCCACCCTCTCGTACGGGGAAGCGCCCGACGCCGTACGAGAGCTGCTCGCGCGGGCCCGTACCGAGGACGCCGCCGCCCCCGGGGCCCACGGCGCCCCGGCCGAACCGGCTTCGGCCGTCGCCGGCCCGAAGGCCGTCACCGCCCAGGCGCCCTTCACCGGAGCCGGCTTCGACGCCTGCACCGCCCCGACCCAGCGCGCCATGGACGGCTGGCGCTCCGCATCCCCCTTCGGGGCGATCGGCATCTACATCGGCGGCCGGGCCCGGGCCTGCGCCCAGCCGCAGCTCACCGCCGGCTGGGTCCGCAAGCAGGCCGAGGCGGGCTGGCACCTGATGCCGCTCTGGGTCGGCCCGCAACCCTGGTACGGCTCCGGCACCGGCCTGTCCACCGACCCCTCCGAGGCGAACCAGGAGGGCATCGAGGCCGCCGAGGGCGCCGTCCAGGCCGCCCGGGCGCTGGGTCTGGCCGACGGCACGGTGCTCTACAGCGACCTCGAGAACTACACGGACCGCGCCACCTGGGACCCGCCGGTGGTCGCGTACCTCACCGCCTGGACGGTCCGGCTGCACGAGCTCGGCTACCGCGCCGGCTCCTACGTCGCGGCGAGCTCCGGGGCCAAGGCGCTCAGCGTCCACCACGACCAGGCCCCGTGGGCCATGCCCGACGTGCTGTGGATCGCCTCCTGGAACGCCAAGGCCTCGGTCTCCGACGCCGATGTCGGCCTGCCCGCCGGTACGCACCAGTGGGCCGGTCGCCGCCGCGCCCACCAGTACCGCGGCGACCACGACGACACGTACGACGGGGTGACGATCAACATCGACCGCAGCTGGATCGACATCGACCCGTCCACCCTCGCCGTGGTCCGCGGGCCGGAGGTCTAGACGTACTCGGCGCGCGGTCCCGCCAGTCCCCGGGCCACGACGGTCAGCCAGGCGCTCGGCGCGTAGGGGGCCGGCGGATCGACCTCCATGCCCAGCTCGGCGATGCCGACCGCGTAGTCGACCTCCTCAAGGCCGAGGGCGAGCAGTTCGTGCACCTCACCGACGAGGCGCGCCACGACGGCCGGGTCTGCCGAGTCGGCGTAGTCGCGTACGGCGGCGTCGTGGTCGTCGAACTCGTCGGGCATGTCCTGCGAGAACCAGCCGCCCAGGAACTGGCCGAGCTCGGGGAAGCGGGCGTGCCACTCCCAGTGCGTCTCGGGCACCGCCACCGGTGGTGGGACCCGCCCCTCCTCGACGCTCCGCCTGATGTGGTCGGCGAGCAGCAGCAGCCACTGCCGGATCTCGGCCTCGGGGAGGCCGATGTCCGGGACCGGGTAGAACTCGCCGAGGCGGCGGCGCAGTCGGCCGGGCGGATTCTCGGCGTAGGTGCGCAGCTGCTGCTCGGCGACGGACAGGGCCCAGGGCCGGGTGTGCCAGGTGTGGCGCAGGTAGGAGGTGAGGGCCTGACCGGGCCGGTCGGGGGTGTCGTCGGCGGCCAGGCCGGCGTACGCGCTCATCACCTGGTCGAGCTCGCCGTAGCTGCGGTCGAACTCCAAGGGCTTCATGGACATGGGCCTGTGCCTCTACAGGTAGATCGGGAAGGTGCCGTGCACGACGAAGCCGAGCGGACTCTCCGGCTCCCGCCGGAGCACCACCCGCGCGGCCCGCACGTCCACGGCCCCGCGCCCGGCGAGCGCCATGGCCTGGATCAGGACGCGGCCGACCGGCTCCTCGCGCGACGGCCAGGCGGCTTCGACGGTCAGGCGGGGTCGGGTGCCCTGGGCGAGCCAGCGGTGGATGGCCTGCTCGTTGCGAGTGACGACCTGCTGGGTGGCCCACTGGGCGGTTTCCCGGTCGGGGTACGTGGCGGATCTGGTGAGCATGTGGTCTTCCCGGTTCGGGGGCGGATCAGGTGTTCTGGAAGTTCCAGAACACCGCGACTTCGTGGTCGTTCACGGCGATCAGCCCGGCGTCCCAGTCGTACTGGCTGAAGGAGTCGTAACTCCGGGAGGATTGCTTGTAGAAATCGGGACGGTCGCCCTTCCAGCCGAGGTTGGTGTAGAAGCGGGTGCCGTCCGGGAAGCGTGAAAGGAGCACGTCGGCCCGGCGTTCCCGTTCCGGCCTGCGCTCCTCCCAGCCCGGTGACAGGGAGAGATCCGCGCGGGGTGCGGACGCGAGCAGGACGAGCAGCGACCGCACCGAGGATCGGGGGAGCTCGCTCACCCTTGGCCGGTAGCGTGCGGCGTCCGCAGAGGTGGAGGGTGTCTCCAGCCACGGGAACAGCGGGTCTTCCCTGCGCTCGTCTTCTCCCTCGTAGGGGTCGATGGATTCCCAGCCCCGTGGGTCCCGGGTCCCCAGGCGCATGATCGCCCCGACGTCGATCCACCACTCGTCGTGTTCGCGCGGTGCGACGCCGACGAAAGTGCAGAGCCACTGGTACAGCTTGAGCGCGTCCGCCCAGGTTTCCGAGGTCAGGGGTTCCATCATCCGTTCCACTACTCAGGCGCCGACGTGTAGACGACGAACGGCGGGTTGAGGTTGGGGTCGTACCTGAGTTTCGTTGTCACGCCGTGCGTGTTCGCGGCGGGCAGTATCTTCTCGTCCACCACCTGCACGGACCGTCCGGTCACTGCGGGACCAATGAGCGGGCCTTCGATCGGGATCGAGGGGACCTTGACGACCAGGTCCTTCTTGGCAGGCGGTGGGTTCTTGAGCCAGTCCTGGATCTCCGGGGTGTTGTTTCGGATGTTGTACTGAGTGTATTTCTGCGCCGAATCCAGGTCCGCGAAGGTCGAGGAGGAGAGGATGTCGAACTTTCCGTTCGCACGCTGCTCGTCCTTGATCCGCTGCACGAGCTGCTCATCCGTCTTGCCGACGTGCTTGTCGATGGTGTGGGCGCCGTTCAGTCCCTCGTTCGTCGCCAGGTCCAGCGAGTACATGTACGGGAACGGGCTCTCCCCGCCGATCTGCCAGCTGTGTTCCTTCTTGAACTCGTTGAGCGAGCGGGCGCCGAAGCTCTGGGCCCGGGCGATCTCCGTCTGGTAGGTCGGGGCGCTCGTGATCGCGATCTCGAGTTCCGGGAGGAGCGCTCTGAGCTTGCCCGCCGCCTCGGTGAATTCCTCGTGGTAGGTCTCGACGACGGCGTTACACCCCGCCTTGTCCATGTGGGACCGGAAGGAGAGCACGATCCGGCCGACCACCCCGCCGACCGCCATCTTGGTCAGGTTCGACAGGCTCAGGTCGGTCATGTCCGAGGCCGTGGCCTTCGCCGCGTTGATGCCGGCCTGGCTGGTGAACTTCCTGGTCTTCTCACCGACGTCGGAGACGTGTTCCAGCAGGCCCGCGACCTCGTCCGCGGTCTTCTTCAGGACGTCGACGATGGGACGCCGCCCGGACGGCGGGAGGTCCTTGGTGGTGCGCCACTGGCGGCCCGTCTGGCTCCGGTTCCCTTCCGTGTCCAGCTGCCTGCCCCACGCCGTGGTGCCCCAGATGGTCTGGCCGAAGGTTCGCATGGCCGTCTGCCACTCGCCCTTGTCCTTCGGGTCGGTGATCCCGGCGATGGCGGTGTTGAACTCGTCCGAGGCCTTCTCGGCCTCGGAGCCGAGCTTCTTCCAGGCCTTGGCCATGTCCCGGACATCGTCGTCCTTGATGCCCGGGGTGATCTCGTGGACCTTGCCGAGGCGGAGGCCGTGCTCGATGGCGGGCCGGATGACGTCCGCGAGGAAGTCGGGGAACTCGCCGATGACCCCGGAGATCCACCAGGAGTCGACGTCCTCGCCAGTGCCTGTCCATTTGATGGGGTTGACGGGTCCGTAGCGCGGAGGCTGGTTGATGACCACCGGCTCCGGCTGCTGCGCAGGCTGCGCCCCTTTGCGGCCGCCGGCCTCCCATTCGGCCAGTACGTAGTGGTTGGCGGTGTGGTTCAGGCCGACCGAGGCTCCGCCGGCACTGACCACGCTGCGGCCCCATGCTTCGAGGAACTTCGCGGTCACCTTCATGTAGGCGTCCGCGAACGCGTCCGCGCCCCGGCCGGTCCCGGCGGACTGGTTGTACTTGTTCAGCACGTCGACGAGGACGAACGCCCGCTCGGAATGGGCGAACTGGGCTTCCTTCACCAGGTCGGCCGCATGCTGGACGTGCACCGGCTGGACGTCGAAGCCCCCGTTCGCAGCCGGGGAGGGCGGCGTCGGGCCTGCCATCAGGCGGCCCCCCAGCCGCGCAGCACGGCCCGGTGCGCGGCAGCGTAGGTGAGGTGGCCGTTCACCACGATGTCGTGCAGCCAGGCCTGGGTGGCCTCCAGGTCCTGTGCGGACCGGTCCCACTTGTCGAGCTGGTCGACGAAAGTCCGGCGGGCCTCGCCGTCCCAGGTGAGCACAGCCTTCTCGACGCGCCGGTACAGCAGGTCCAGCTGCTCGTTGAGTGTCTTGAGGATCTCCTCGAGATCCCCGGCCGCGCCCTGCAGCGTGGCGAAATCGACCGATATATGGCCGTCGTTCGGCGACATGAATCCCCCTGGTGCCTCTGGTTCTGCTTACAGATCCGCGATGCGGCTGCGCGGGCCCGACGGCGGCACGGCCGCGGCGTTGGGCGTGGACAGCTCGTCGGTCTGCGCCTGGATGTCCGCGTGCGACTGGAGTCGTCTGAAGCCGTCCAGGATTTCGAGCTCCTGTGCCGAGAACCCGTCCTTGCTCAGCCGGATCGCCTTGGCTAAGAGCTTCATCGTCTGCCGGATGTGGACGGCGTCCTCGGCGGCGGCCCGGTGCTTGGCCCGGTACGCCTCCGAGGCCGGTCCGCGCCATCGGGCCTCGATGGCGTCCACGATCCCGTCCATGCGCAGGAGCTGCTTCTTCAGTACTTCCTGCATCGCGTCGAGGTCGTCGGCGAGCTTCTTGAGCGTGTCGCCGTTGACCGCGAGATCTGCTGCGGCGCCGGCCGCGCCGGTCGAACTCGCCGCATCAGGACCTGCGTTCACGGTGTCCCCTCCCCTGCGTGTGCCGTCAAGAGGTCGTCCGGCCGACCGTAGCAAATGCCAAGAACGGTCGAACTCCCGCAGTCCCAGCAGTCGTTACGGCCGGCCGGACCGTCAGCCGGTCGGGGTGCCCGGGGTTTCCGCGGGCGGGTCCTCGCGCGGCGGCTCGTCGTCGTTGCCCCGGCGGATGGTGCGCAGACCGTGCCCCGGGGTCCACGAGCGCACCACCAGGTCGTCGCCCTCGACGCCGATGTGCACCACCTCCGTCAGGTCCGCGTGGAAGAGGTGGAACGGGTGCGGGGTGTCCGTCTCCTCCGCGTACCGGTGCAGCTCGGGCGGGTCCACGAGCTCGATCGCGCGCCCGGAGATCCGCACGTCCCCGTCCGGCATCGTCTCGCCCTCGCCGGGATTGGTGTGCAGCGCGAAGCGCGGGTCGTGCTGCAGGTCCTTGGCCTTCATCGAGCCCGGCATCATGCCGAGCCACAGCTCGCCACCGCGGATGTCGACATTCAGCCCGGCCAGCCGCGGGGAGCCGTCCCTGCGGAGCGTGCCGAGGACGTGGTGCGGGTACTGCGCGAAGCGTGCCTGGACGGCCGCCGCGAATTCCGGTTCCTGTTTCTCGAACACAGCCCAGTTGTTCGTCGTCATACGTCCATCAAAGCGCCTGGCACCGACAGCCGCCGCTCAGGCGCGCAGGATGCCCGCCGCGCGGGCGGACGCCAGCCAGGACGGGAACTCCATGACCAGCCGGTCGAACAGCACTGAGTCCGGCACCGCGCGCGGATCCGGCCCCGCGTGGAAATAGCCCGCATTGTCCACCACCCGCCGGGCCGGCACGGGCAGTTCGTCCAGCCGGCGCAGGAAGTCGAACTGCGTGCTGCGCGTCTGGCCGAAGCCGACGAACTGCCAGAACAGCGGGAGCCGGGCCGCCTTGCACAGGTACCTCTCCGCCGCCAACCTGTTGATCGGGCCGCCGTCCGTCTGGAAGACGACCAGAGCGGGTTTCGCCGACCCCGAATCCAGATAGTGGTCGATCACCGCGTCCATCGCCGCGTGGTACGCCGTCTTGCCCATGTGGCCCAGGCGGGAGGCGATCTCCGCGATCCGGCCCCGGTGCCCGGCGAGCGGGATCTCCTCCACCGCGTCGACATCGGTGGAGAAGAACACCACCGGCACGCGGCCGTCGTCGTCGAGGTGCGCGGACAGGCCCAGCACCCGGTCGGCGAGCGCCTGCACGGTGCCGTCCTGGTAGTACGGGCGCATCGACCCCGAGTAGTCCAGGACCAGGTACACCGAGGCGCGCCCGCCCTCCAGGCCGTGCTTGCGCAGCGAGACCCCTGCGCTCTTGTAGAGGCTCACGAGCGCCGGAGCGGTCGCTTCCATCTTGCGGAGGTCGATCGCGCTGCCCGTCATGGGGCCGAGGTTATGTCAGCCCGTGGCGGCGCAACCCCGGCGTGCGGCAGCGGGCCACGGCGCACCCGCGGCTACGCGCGCTCGTCGGCCGGCGCCGGGAGGTCGCCGCGTTCCGGCGCCGCGAGGCTGCCGGGCTCCAGCGCCGCGAGGTCGTCGAGCATGGCGGCCGCGAGGTCCCGCTCGGAGGCGTGGTAGCGCTCGGCCCACTTGAGGGTGAGGGCCGGGTAGGCCCAGGCGGGCTCGTCCTTCGCGCTCTCCCCGTCGGCCACCGCGCGCAGCCGCATCTGCTCCGCGAACTCCTGGTGATGGAGCAGGACCTCGCGCATCTGTCCGGGCTCCAGCAGGTGGCCCAGCCACAGCCGCAGCATCGGCCCGTGCTTGAGGACGGGCGGGTCGACCGGGGTCTCGCGGGCCCATGCCCGCACGGCCGCCATGCCCTCGGCGGTGATCCGGTACACCCGCTTGTCGCGGGTGCCGGTCTCCTGGGCGACCAGTCGGGAGGAGGCGTAGCCGGCCTTCTCCAGGCGCTTGAGCTCGCCGTAGATCTGGCTGAAGGAGGGGCTCCAGTAGAAGAAGCGCAGCGAGCGGTCCGACCACTTCTTCAGGTCGTAGCCGGAGAGCTCCTGTCCGAAGGAGAGCAGCCCGAGCACCGCCCAACTGGTCGCGGGGAGCGGGTGCTTGTTCGTCTCGTCTGCCACGCACCGCAGTGTACGACCGGTCTCCGCGGCACCCCTTCCTCCCTTCGGATATGACTGCTAGAAGTATTCCTATTAGGGATATGGGAGGGCTGACGGGTGATCTCGCTGGACGGGAAGGTCGTCGTCGTCACGGGCGCCGGACGGGGGCAGGGCGCGGCGGAGGCCCGGCTGTGCGCGGAGGCCGGCGCGCGAGTGGTCGTCACGGACGTACGGGAGGAGGAGGGCCGGGCGGTCGCGTCCTTGCTGGGGGACCACGGGCTGTACGTACGGCACGACGTGGCCGAGGCGGACAGCTGGGCAGAGGTCGTACGGGAGGCCGTGCGGGCCTTCGGCACGCTCTCGGCGCTGGTCAACAACGCGGCGGTGTGGCGCACGGCCCACGTGGAGCGGCAGCGGCCCGAGGAGTTCGAGGCGCTGCTGCGGGTGAACCTGCTGGGGCCGTTCCTGGGGATCCAGGCGGTGGCGCCGGTGCTGCGGGCGGCCGGGGGCGGCTCGATCGTGAACATCTCCTCGACGGCCGGGCTGGTCGGGATCCCGGGCCACGCGGCTTACGGGGCGAGCAAGTTCGGGCTGCGCGGGCTGACCCGGTCGGCGGCGCTGGACCTGGCGGGGGACCGGATCCGGGTCAACTCGGTGCATCCGGGGGCGATCGACACGCCGATGATCTCCGCGGTGTCCGGGCAGGACTGGTCGCACGTGCCGCTGGGGCGGATGGGGCGGCCGGAGGAGGTGGGGGAGCTGGTGCTGTTCCTCTGCTCGGACGCGTCCTCGTACGTGACGGGCACGGAGTTCGCGGTGGACGGGGGGATGACGGCGCGATGAGCGGAGGCGTGGTGGGCGGCGGCGTGACGAGAGGTGGCGCCATGGGCAGCGGTGTGACGAGCAGCGGTGCGACGGGCGAGGGCGCGGCGGGCGGCGGTACGCCGGGCGAGGGCGCGGCGGGCGGCGGTACGGCGGGCGACTCCCTTTCCCCCGCGGCCCGGGCGCTGTGCGAGGCGATGGCGGCGGCGTTCCCGGGGCCGGGGGACGTGACGGCCCTGCGGGCGGCGGCCGTGGGCGGCCGGTCGACGGGCCCGGAAGTGGCCTCGGTGCGGGACGGCGACGCCTCGGGTGTCCCGGTCCGCGTCTACGACCCCGCGCCGGGCTCGGCGGGCCGCCCCCTGGTGGTCTGGTTCCACGGCGGCGGCTGGGTGATGTGCGGGCTCGACACGCACGACGCGGTGTGCCGGTCGCTGGCCGCGGGCTCGGGCGCGGTGGTGGTCTCGGCCGACTACCGCCTCGCCCCGGAACACCCCTGGCCGGCGGCGCCGGACGACGCGCTGACGGTACTGCTGTGGGCGAGGGCGCAGGCGGTCGCGCTGGGCTGCGAGCCGGGCCGGGTGGTGGTGGCGGGGGACTCCAGCGGGGGCAACCTGGCGGCGGTGACCGCACTGCGGGCGCCCGAGCTGGTGGCGGGCCAGCTGCTGGTCTATCCGCCGCTGGACGCGGAGATGGCGTCGGCGTCGGTGTCGCCGTACGGGGAAGGGCACTTCCACACCGCGGCCCATATGGCCTGGTACTGGGAGGAGTACGGCGGCGACCCCGCGCATCCGCACGTCTCGCCGCTGCGGGCCCGCGACCTGTCGGGACTCCCGCGCACGCTGCTGGTACTGGCCGACTGCGACCTGCTGCGGGACGAGGGCCTGGCGTACGCGCGCCGGCTGGGCGCGGCGGGGGTGGACTGCGCGGTCCACCTGTACCCGGGGGTCTTCCACGGATTCCTGGGCCTGCCGTTGCCGGCCGGCGGCGGGGCACTGGCGTCGGCCGCGGCCTGGCTGGGGGCAACGAGTTAGGGGGGCGGGGCGGCCGGATTCGAACCGGCGTCCTCCTCCATGCCGTGTAGGCGCACTACCTCTGTGCTACGACCCCGCCCTTGCGGTGGATCTCAGGCCAGGACCCGGCGGGGGTGCGCGGGGATATCCCACGGCATGATGTGCTCATGTCGATGTTGCTCCGCAACGTGCTCGTCCTGGCCGTGGAGTTCGGTGCCGCGCTGCTGCTGCGCGAGCCGGACGCACCCTGGATCCCGGTGCTGCTGGCCGTGTTCGTCGTCGGCTCGGGCGTACTGCACGGCACCGAGGCCGAGTTCGTGCCCCGCTTCCTGGTCGCGCTGGCCGCGGTCGGCATCGCCGAGCTGGGCAGCCGGGCCTGGGCCTCGCCGGGCGCCCTCCCCACGGCCGGAACGGGGGCCGCGATCCTCCTGGCCGTCCAAACGCTGACCCTGATCCGCTACTCCCTCCGCCGCCGTCGCGCCTGAACCGAAACCTGCTGGTCAGGCGGGTGCCGCTGCGTCTAGGCTCAACCCCCATGTCCCCGACGACCACGACCGCGAACGCGAACGCGAACCCGAGCACGACCACGCTCTGGCGCCCGACGGGCCCGGTGGAGCTGGACCTCGTCCGCGCACTCGACTGGCGGGCCTGGCCGCCGCGACTGCCCGAGCAGCCGATCTTCTACCCCGTCCTGAACGAGGACTACGCGATCCGCATCGCCCGCGACTGGAACGTCAAGCACGACGGCGCGGGCTTCGTGACGCGCTTCGAGGTCGACACCGGGTTCCTGGCCCGGTATCCGGTCCGGCAGGCGGGCGGGGAGACGATCCTGGAGCTGTGGGTGCCGGCGGAGGAGCTGGACGAGTTCAACGCGCACATCGTGGGCCGGATCGAGGTCGTCCGCGAGTTCCGCTGAGGCGGCGGCCCCGCCGCTGCCGAGCCGGGTGAAACGCCTGGCACGGCGGTCGGAGATCGAAAACAATGGCGGTATGACGTCCACGCCGCCCCGCACCCGCGCCCGGTCCTTCGATACCGCCGCCCCGCTGTACTCGGCGAACCGGCCCGGGTACCCCGAGGTGCTGCTCGACGCCGTCGAGGAGCTGGCCGGGCAGGGGCTGCGGGGGGCCAGGGTGGCCGACGTGGGGGCCGGGACCGGGATCGCCACCGGGCTGCTGCACGCCCGCGGGGCGGACGTCGTCGCCGTCGAGCCGGGTGACGGCATGGCCGCCGAGTTCCGGCGCGCGAACCCCGGGATCCCGCTCGTGCGCGGGGACGGCAACCGGCTGCCGCTCGTCACCGCCGGGTTCGACCTCCTCACGTACGCCCAGGCCTGGCACTGGACCGACCCCGCCCGCTCCGTCCCCGAGGCCCGCCGCGTGCTGCGCCCCGGCGGCGCGCTCGCGCTCTGGTGGAACGACATGGACACCGCCGTCCCCTGGATCGCCGCGCAGGACGAGCGGATCCGGGCCCTGTTCGACGCCGACGGGGTCACCTTCCGCGGCCTCCCGGCCGAGCTGGTGTTCACCACCCGCGCAGTGCGCTGGTCGCGCCGGATCCCGCTCGAGGTCCACCTCGCCAACCACGCCAGCCACTCCGCGTTCCTGATGCTCGGCCCCGACGGCACCCGGGAGTTCCTCGACGCGGAGCGGGCCCGGCTGACGCCCCTGTTCCCCGACGGGACGGTCGAGGAGCGCTACGTCGTCACCCTCAGCGTGGCCCGCGTATGAGACGTGTTCGTCCGCGTGAGCACCGCTCTCGCGACGAACTACCGCTCTCGCTGCCGTTCGCATTCCTGAAGCACCGCCGCCCGGCACGCCGACGGTGAGCCCCATGCATCGCGCAGCGGCCGCGCCTTGCGCAGCCACAGGGAGAGATCGAGCTCCTCCGTGTAGCCGACGGCCCCGTGCAGCCGGAGCGCCGTCATGGCCGCCGCGTACGCCGCCTCGCCCGCGGCCAGCTTCGCCGCCGCGACCTCCCACGGCGCCAGGCCGAAGCGGTCTCGGGGAAGTGGGGTGCGTTTGCGCGTCGTGCGGTGCGGTGGATCGCACGGCGGAGCGGCGCCCCCGTACCGGGCGTACTCGGGTGCCGCGACAACGCGGCGAGGCGCCGTGCCGGGCGGCGCGGGGGCGCGGTCCACTTCCCCGAGACCGCTCAGCGCCGCCGCCCACACCAGCGGCCGCGCGAACTCGAGGTCCAGCAGCGTGTCCGCCAGCCGGTGCTTCACCGCCTGGAAGCCGCCGACCGGCGTGCCGAACTGCGTGCGCTGCTTCACGTACTGCACCGTGCTCGCCAGCAGGGCCTCGCCCACCCCCAGGCATTGCGCCGCCGTCAGCAGCCGCGCCCAGCCCAGGGCCGTCCCCGCCGCCGCCAGCACCCGGGGGCCGGCGGCCAGCAGCTCGCCCTCCGCCGCCGGCCGGGACAGCCGTCGCGCCGGGTCCGTGGACCTCAGCAGTCCGCCCGTGCCATCCGCCAGCCGGAGCTCGCCCGCCGCCGACACCGTGAAGCAGTACGCCGCCGCGTCCGCGTCCAGTACGTACGGACCCCCGCCCGGCAGCGTCAGCGTGGCCAGGGCCTCGCCCGCCACCAGTCCCGGCAGGAAGCGTTTCGCCGGCCCCTCCTCCCCGGCCTCCCCGAGCTCCGACAGCAGCACGGCCGCCGCAGCCGTCTCCACCACCGGGCCCGGCATCCCCGCCCGGCCCAGCTCCACGAAGCCGAGGGCCAGCTCCAGCGGCAGCAGCCCTACTCCGTCGTACGCCTCGTCCGCCGCCAGCGCGAACAGGCCCGTCCCCGCGAGCCGGGACCACAGCGCCCGCCCCGGCCCGTGGTCCCCGGCGCCCCAGGACCGTACGGCCGCCGGCACGTCCGCGGCGCCGAGCAGGCCGTGCAGCGTACGGGCGAAGTCCGACTGTTCCGCGGTCGGCAGGAAGTGCATCAGCGGCGGCCCTTCGGGAGGCCGAGCAGGCGCTCGGCGATGATGTCGCGCTGGATCTCGTTCGTGCCCGCGTAGATCGGCCCGGCCAGCGAGAAGATCCAGGGCTCCGCCCATGCGCCCTCCGCCAGCTCCGCGTCCGCGCCCAGCAGGTCCAGCGCCGTCTCGTGCAGGGCGATGTCGTACTCCGACCAGAACACCTTGTTCAGGCTGGACTCGGCGCCGATCCGCTCGCCCGCGGCGAACCGCGAGGCCCCGGCCCAGGTGAACAGCTCGTACGCGCGCGCCCCGACCACCGCGTCCGCCACCCGGTCCCGCAGCGCGGTGTCCGCCGGATCCCCGGCCGCCCGCCACAGCCCGGCCAGCCGGTCCGCCGCCGCGAGGAAGCGCCCCGGCGAACGCAGCGTCAGCCCGCGCTCGTTGCCCGTCGTCGACATGGCGATCCGCCAGCCCTGCCCCGGCTCCCCGATCACGTCCGCGTCCGGTACGAAGACCTCGTCGAGGAAGAGCTCCGCGAAGGCGGGCTTGCCGTCCAGCCGGCCGATGGGCCGTACCGTCACCCCCGGCGCCCGCAGGTCGAACATCAGGTACGTCAGCCCCTGGTGCGGTCTCAACGCCCCCGGGTCCGTACGGAAGATCCCGAACGCCCGGTCCGCGAACGCCGCCCGCGAGGACCAGGTCTTCTGCCCGGACAGCAGCCAGCCGCCGCCGGTGCGCACGGCCCGCGAAGTCAGCGAGGCCAGGTCGGAGCCCGACTCCGGCTCCGACCACGCCTGCGCCCAGATCACCTCGCCGCGCGCCATCGGCGGCAGCACCCGCGCCCGCTGCTCGGGCGTCCCGTGGTCGAAGAGGGTCGGCGCGAGGAGGCTGATGCCGTTCTGGGAGACCCGGCCGGGCGCGCCCGCCGCCCAGTACTCCTCCTCGAAGACCAGCCACCGCTCGATGTCCACGCCCCGGCCCCCGTACTCCTCGGGCCAGGACACCGCCGACCAGCGGTCCGCGTGCAGCTGCGCCTCCCACTCCCGGTGCGCCGCGAAGCCCTCCGCCGTCTCCAGGGAGGCGAGGGGGGAGTCCGGGACGTGGCCGGCGAGCCAGGCGCGCGCCTCGGCCCGGAAGACCTCCACCTCCGGTGCGTGGGTCAGGTCCATCAGCTGTTCGCCTCCGTCGCAGGGGCCTTCGCACATACTTCCCTAACAAGTGTTTGGTAGGTTAACGTACGGCCATGAGCCTGAACACCCCCAACACCCCCGACTACGTGCCGGGTCATGGGCTGCTCCAGGGCCGCACCGCCGTCATCACCGCCGCCGCCGGGGCCGGGATCGGCGGGGCCACCGCCCGCCGCTTCCTGGAGGAGGGCGCCCGCATCGTCATCGGCGACGCGCACGCCCGCCGCCTGAAGGAGACCGAGGACGCCCTCGCGGCCGAGTTCGGCGCAGACCGCGTCGCCTCGCTCCCGTGCGACGTGACCGACGAGGACCAGGTCCGGGCCCTGATCGCGCTCGCCGAGCAGACCCACGGCTGCCTGGACGTCGTCGTCAACAACGCCGGCCTCGGCGGCACCGCCGCCCTCGTCGACATGACCGACGAACAGTGGGGCAAGGTCCTCGACGTCACCCTGAACGGCACCTTCCGCTGCACCCGCGCCGCCCTGCGCTCGCTGAAGGCCTCCCGGCGGGGCGGGGTCATCGTCAACAACGCCTCCGTCGTCGGCTGGCGCGCCCAGACCGGCCAGGCCCACTACGCCGCCGCCAAGGCCGGTGTGATGGCGCTGACCCGCTGCGCGGCACTGGAGGCGGCCGAGTTCGGCGTACGGATCAACGCGGTCGCCCCGAGCCTGGCCATGCACCCGCACCTGGCGAAGGTCACCAGCGAGGAACTGCTGCGCGATCTGACGGCCCGCGAGGCCTTCGGCCGCTACGCCGAGCCGTGGGAGGTCGCCAACGTCATCGTGTTCCTGGCCAGCGGCTACTCGTCGTACATGACCGGCGAGACCGTCTCGGTCAGCAGCCAGCGCGCGTAGGCCGAGAATGGGCGCGTGCCAACGAACCAGCCGACGAGCCATTCGGCGAACCAGCCGACCCGGCCGACACCCAAGAAGAAGCCCCAGGTGACAGCCACGCCCGAGCGCCGACGCGAGCTCCTCGACACCGCCGCCGAGGTCTTCGCCGCGCAGGGCTACAACGCCACCACCGTCCGCAAGATCGCCGACGCCGCCGGCATGCTCGCCGGCAGCCTCTACTACCACTTCGATTCCAAGGAATCGATGCTCGACGAGATCCTCTCGGCCTTCCTGAACGAGCTCTGGCAGGGCTACGACACCGTCCTCGCCGCCGGCCTCGGCCCCAGGGAGACCATCGAGGCCCTCGTCACCGAGTCCTTCCGGGAGATCGACCGGCACCGCGCCGCCGTCGCGATCTACCAGAAGGAATCCCGCGCCCTGTCCACGCAGCCCCGCTTCCACTACCTGTCCGACTCGCAGCAGAAGTTCGAGAAGGCCTGGCTGGGGACGCTGGAGCGCGGGGTTGCCGCCAAGGTCTTCCGGGCCGACCTCGACATCCGCCTCACCTACCGCTTCGTCCGCGACACGGTGTGGGTGGCGGCGTCCTGGTATCGGCCGGGAGGACAGCACAGCCCCGAGGAGATCGCCCGCCAGTACCTCTCGATGGTGCTGGACGGGATCGCCGTGCGTACGTAACCGATCCGAGGAGTCCCGATGCCCGAGGCCTACATAGTCGAAGCCGTACGCACCCCGGTGGGGCGGCGGAAGGGCGGCCTGTCCGCGGTCCACCCGGCCGACCTGGGCGCGCACGTTCTGAAGGCGCTGGTGGAGCGGTCCGGTGTGGACCCGGCCGCCGTCGAGGACGTGGTCTTCGGCTGCCTGGACACGGTGGGCCCGCAGGCCGGGGACATCGCGCGCACGGCATGGCTGGCGGCGGGGCTGCCGGAGGAGGTGCCGGGCGTCACGGTGGACCGCCAGTGCGGCTCCTCGCAGCAGGCCGTCCACTTCGCGGCACAGGGCGTGCTCTCCGGGACCCAGGACCTGGTCGTCGCCGGCGGGACCCAGAACATGTCGATGATCCCGATCGCCTTCGCGTCCCGGCAGGCGGCGGAACCGCTCGGCCTCACGGAGGGCCCGTACGCGGGCAGCGAGGGCTGGCGGGCCCGGTACGGGGACGCTCCGGTGAACCAGTTCCACGGCGCGGAGCTGATCGCGCAGAAGTGGGGCATCACGCGCCGCGACATGGAGGAGTTCGCACTGCGGTCCCACCGGCGGGCCCTGCGCGCGATCGACGAGGGCCGTTTCGAGCGCGAGACCGTCGCGTACGGGGACGTGCGGATCGACGAGGGCCCCCGCCGGGACACCACCCTGGAGAAGATGGCGGGCCTGCGGCCGGTGGCCGAGGGCGGCATCATCACGGCGGCCGTCTCCTCGCAGGTCTCGGACGGCGCGGCGGCGATGCTCATCGCCTCCGAGCGGGCGGTCGCCGAACACGGCCTGCGCCCCCGGGCCCGCATCCACCACCTGTCCGTACGCGGCGAGGACCCGATCCGCATGCTGTCGGCGCCGATCCCCGCGACGGCGTACGCCTTGAAGAAGACCGGAATGTCGCTCGAGGACATCGACCTCGTGGAGATCAACGAGGCCTTCGCCCCGGTCGTCCTGGCCTGGCTGAAGGAGACCGGCGCCGACCCCGAACGCGTGAACGTCAACGGCGGGGCCATCGCGTTGGGCCATCCGTTGGGTGCCACGGGAGTGAAACTGATGACCACGCTGCTCCACGAGCTGGAGCGGACGGGGGGCCGCTACGGCCTGCAGGCCATGTGCGAGGGCGGTGGTCAGGCCAACGTCACCATCATCGAGAGGCTGTGACCGCACGGCCCCGGCGCCGGGAACGGGGGCCGCGCCCCCGGTCCCCGTGCAGGTCGTACGCAGAAGGGGCTGGGAAGCCCGCGCCGAGGTGTGCTAGCTTAGGGGCGTTGCAGTTGTGGTACCCATGAACTTTATGTGCGCCTGACGGGAATGCTCCGCAGGCGCTTTTATTGTTTTGCCGGAATCTCCGGATGGGGCCCTTTGCCGCCTATTCAGGAGATTTAAAATGGCACTTGGCACCGTGAAGTGGTTCAACTCGGAAAAGGGCTTCGGCTTCATCGAGCAGGACGGTGGCGGTCCGGACGTGTTCGCCCACTACTCGAACATCGCCACCCAGGGCTTCCGTGAGCTCCAGGAGGGCCAGCGCGTGTCCTTCGACGTCACCCAGGGCCAGAAGGGCCCCCAGGCGGAGAACATCCTCCCCGCCAACTAAGTACTTCAGCATGCCGGGGTCCGCACCGCGAGGTGCGGGCCCCGGCTTGTCTGCTGTCTCGACCTTTGTTTTACCTGCCGGTTTCAGGAGGGCTTTCTCGCATGACCAGCTCCAGCTCCGCACGACCCAGCCGCCGCCCCACCCGGGGTCGAGGTGCGGCTCAGGGACGTCCGAAGGCTGGCGCGGGACGGCAGAAGTCCGCCCCCGTCGCCCGGCCCCAGGAATTCACCATGCCCGAACCGCTGACCCCGGCCCTGCCGCCGGTGGCCGCGTTCGAGGACATGGGCATGCCCGAGGCGCTGCTGAAGACCCTCGCTGCCCAGGGCGTCACCGAGCCGTTCCCGATCCAGGCCGCGACGCTGCCGAACTCGCTCGCCGGCCGTGACCTGCTCGGCCGCGGCCGTACCGGCTCCGGCAAGACGCTGGCCTTCGGCCTGGCGCTGCTGGCCCGTACCTCCGGCCGCCGCGCGCAGCCGAAGCAGCCGCTCGCGCTGGTCCTCGTACCGACCCGTGAGCTCGCGCAGCAGGTGACCGACGCCCTGGCCCCGTACGCCACGGCCGTCAACCTGCGCATCGCGACCGTCGTCGGCGGCATGTCGATCAACCGGCAGTCCGGGGCCCTGCGCCGCGGCGCCGAGGTGCTCGTCGCCACCCCCGGCCGCCTGAAGGACCTCATCGACCGCGGCGACGCCGACCTCTCGCAGGTCGCGATCACCGTCCTCGACGAGGCCGACCAGATGACCGACATGGGCTTCATGCCGCAGGTCACCGCGCTGCTCAAGCAGGTCGAGCCCGAGGGCCAGACCATGCTGTTCTCGGCGACCCTCGACAAGAATATCGACAAGCTCGTCAAGATGTTCCTGCACGACCCGGTCGCCTTCTCCGTCGACCCGTCCGCCGGTGCGGTCAGCACGATGGAGCACCACGTCCTGTACGTCATGGACGAGACCGACAAGAAGGCCGTGGCGACGCGCATAGCCGCTCGCGACGGCCGGGTGATCATGTTCGTGGACACCAAGCGCGGTGTCGACCGCATGGTCAAGAAGCTCCTGGCGGACGGCGTCCGCGCCTCAGGCCTGCACGGCGGCCGCTCGCAGCCGCAGCGCAACCGGACCCTGGACTGGTTCAAGACGGGCGAGGTCACCGCGCTGGTCGCCACCAACGTGGCCGCGCGCGGCATCCACATCGACGACCTCGACCTGGTCGTCAACATCGACCCGCCGACCGACCACAAGGACTACCTGCACCGCGGCGGCCGTACCGCCCGCGCCGGCGAGTCCGGCAGCGTGGTCACCCTGGTGCTGCCCGACCAGAAGCGGGACATGACCCGCCTGATGTCGGACGCCGGTATCTCCCCGCGCACCGCGCAGATCAAGTCCTCCGACGAGGAGCTCTCCCGGCTCACCGGCGCCAAGGAGCCCTCGGGCATCCCCGTGGTGCTCGAGGTGCCGCAGCAGCCGACCCCGGCGGGCCGGCGGTCCGGCGGCCAGGGCGGCGGCGGCCGCTCCGCCAACCCGCGCCGTCGTTCCGGCGGCTCCTCCGCCGCACAGGGCGGCGCTGCGCCGGCCGGCGGCGGCGAGGGCCGTCCGCGCCGGGCCCGCTCCGGCGCAGGCCAGGTCGGCGGCCAGGGCGGCGCCCGCGGCCAGGGTGGCGGCCAGGGCGGTGCCCGCGGCCAGGGTGGCGGCCAGGGCGGCACCCGCGGTCAGGGTGGCGGCGGCCAGGGCGGTTCCCGCTCCGGCGGTGCTCCGGCCGGTGCGCGTCGCCGCTCGGGCGGCGGGCGTCCCGCGGCGGGGCGTACGAGCTGACGCCCTGGGGTTCCCGACACCCTGAGGTTCTGACAGGCATTCCGGTACGCCGGGCAGCGCGAGGTGCGCTGCCCGGCGTTCCGCTGTCCGGGCTGCCGTACTACCGCACCAGCCTGGTCTGGAGCTTCGAGAGCGTCCGCAGGTCCAGGCCGAGGCCGTCCGTGAGGTAGCCGTAGAAGCCGCCGTAGTCCGCGGCCAGTTGTGCGGTCGCCGCGTCCAGATAGTCCTGGCGGACCTCCTGGAGCGGGATCAGCAGGTCCGGGTTCTGCATCCGCCCGGACTGCTTCAGGCCCGCCCGCACCTGCGCGTCGTACGCGGCGCGGAACGTGTTCGACGCGAGGTAGTCGCGCTCGGCCGTCTCCTCGGGGACGGCCAGGGCGCGCAGCAGCACGTAACTCATCCAGCCCGTCCGGTCCTTGCCCGAGGTGCAGTGGTACAGGAGCGGGCCCTGGCTCCCGTCCGCGATCTCCCGCAGCGTCGCCGCGAACTGCGCCCGGTTCTCGGGGCTGGTCACGAAGGTGCGGTAGATGTCGCGCATGTAGGCCTCGGCGCGGCCGCCTCCGAGCATCTGCTCCTGCGTGGCGGGGTCGCCGCTGGAGATCGCGCCGACGAGCGTCCCGTACAGGCCGAGGTCGCTGACGGGGCGGGAGGTGGCGGTGAGCCCCGCGGGCAGCCGGTCGGCGCCGTCGTACCGGAGCTCCATGGGGATGCGGAAATCGACGACCTTCCCCAGGCCGAGACCGGAGACGGTCGTGATGTCTCCTTGCGTCAGCTTGCTGAGCGCGTCGGAGCGGTAGACCAGACCCTGGCGGACCTGGCCGCCGGTCCAGGTGCGGTAGCCGCCCAGGTCGCGGACGTTGACCGCGCCCTGGAGGGGGATCTGGCGAATCGTTTCCGCCTGCTGGTGGTAGTGGCCGGCGGTGGTGGCGCCCGCCGCCGGCGCGGCGTACGCGGCGGAGGCGGCGGGCAGGGTGCCGATGGCGAGAGCGGAAGTGAGCACCGCGGTCACCAGGCGGATTCTGGCACGGCTCATCGGTGGCGACTCCTGAGGAGGAGAAGGGGGATCACCCTGGTGGTGGCAGGGCGTCGAGCGGGTGCGGGTGTTCCGGGTGCGGATGTTCCCCGTGCAGGTGTTCCAGCCGTGCCAGCACGGTGTGTGCCTCGGCCATGACGCGGGCGACGAGCTCCGCACAGGACGGCAGATCCTCGATCACCCCCGCGACCTGGCCTGATGCCATGACGCCGAGGTCCGTACGGCCCTCGACCATGGACGCCTTGAGAAGCATGGGGGTGTTCGCGGCGAGCAGGACCTGGCTCCAGGACAGGTCCTTGCCGTGCTTCATCGCGAGGCCGTCGCGCACCATCTGCGGCCAGGACAGCCCGGAGAGCTTGCGGAAGGCGGCCGCGTGCCGGACCGCCCGGGCCAGGGCGCGGGTACGGCCCGCCCGCTCGAGGGACGCGACCAGCTCGGTACGCAGCATCCGGTGCGGCAGCCCGTCCACGGCCGTCGTCACGGTGACGTCCTTGACGCCTGCCGCCAGGTACCGCGCCTTGACCGCGTCCGGGACGGTGGAGTCCGAGGTCAGCAGGAAGCGCGTGCCCATGGCGATGCCCGCAGCCCCGTACGACAGCGCGGCGACCAGCCCGCGGCCGTCGTGGAAGCCGCCCGCCGCGACCACCGGGATGTCCACCGCGTCGACCACTTGGGGCAGCAGCACCGTCGTCGCCACGTCACCGGTGTGCCCGCCGCCCTCGCCGCCCTGCACGATCACCGCGTCGGCCCCCCACGCCGCGACCTTCTCGGCGTGCCGCCGGGCCCCGATCGACGGGATCACCACCACACCCGCGTCCTTGAGCCGGCCGATCAGCTCCTTCGACGGGGCGAGCGCGAACGAGGCGACCCGTACGCCCTCGTCGATGATCAGCCGGACGCGTTCGGCGGCGTCCCCCGCGTCCGCGCGGAGATTGACCCCGAACGGGGCGTCCGTACGGGACCTGACCTCGCGGACCGCCGCACGCAGCTCGTCCACGGTCATCGTCGCCGAGGCCAGGATGCCCAGGGCGCCCGCGTTGGCGGCGCCGCAGACCAGCCGCGGCCCGGCCACCCAGCCCATGCCCGTCTGCACGATCGGGTGCTCGACACCGACCAGTTTCGTGAACGGCGTCTGTATCGACATCGCCATCGCCTCAGACCCGCACTTCCCGGTCGCGCAGCCCCTTCGGGTCGATCACCTCGCGGATCAGCCGCAGCTCCTCGGCCGTCGGCTCCCGCGTGTACGGGACCTCGTCGCCGGCGACCGCCAGGTCGAACCCGGTGGCCGCCCGGACCTGTTCGACGGTGACGCCCGGATGGAGGGAGGCCAGGAGCATCGAGTGGTCCGGGCCGGTGAAATCGAAGACGCCGAGATCGCTGACCACCCGCGGGAGCCGGTGGAAGCGGGTCACCCCGGCCGCCTCCGCCCGGTCGTAGCCCACCCCGCTCACCATGTCGACGCGCTCGACGAACACCCGCCGGGAATGCTTCGGCACCCAGTAACTCACCGGATTGTTCAGGGTGTTGACAGGCGCACCGCGCACCCCGAGGAGCTGGCGGGCCGGCCGGGCCCAGTCGCCGATGCAGGAGATGTTCTGGTTGCCGAACCGGTCGATCTGACTGGCGCCCATCATCACGTGCCGCCGCCCGCCGGTGACCATCGTGAGGTGGCGGCGGTACGGGAGCCAGCCCTCGGCCTCGCCCCCGAGGCCGACGAGCAGGGCCTCACCGTCGGTCAGGAGGAGGTCGGGCGAGAAGGTCCGCTTCGCCAGCCGGGCCCCGAACGACGGGATCAGGCCCATCGGGCTGGCGAGCACCTCGCCGTTGCCGCGCCAGGCCTCGGCGCAGGCGATCACGCAGTACTCCGCACGGGAGGCGGCCGTCGCTGTGCTCAATTCTGCTCCTCGTGCCAGGCCTGGACGGCCGACTGGTAGGCGTGCTCGCTGCCGCCGGAGAGGAACCGCGCGCAGAACTCCGGCCAGGGGGTTGTCGCGTACAGCTTCTGGAAGGCCTCGTCGCGCCCGTGGTCGGGGACGCAGGAGGTGAAGTGCGCCCCGTTAGGGGTCTCGACGACACCGGTCACGGAGTGCCGGCTGACCAGCAGGGACTGCGGGGGCCCGGCCTTGGAGAGCTCGGCGGTCTCCACGAGCTGCTCGCAGGAGAGGTACGCGGCGTCGGCGGCCTCGCAGAACAGGTCGTCGAAGTACGGGTCCGGGCCCAGGTACTGGCCGTTGCCGAGGCGGTCGGCACGGTTGAGGTGGACCAGCGCGGCGTCCATGCGCAGGGCGGGGACGGCGACGAGCTCCTCGCCGTCGGCGTAGGGGGAGGTGACGGTCCGCAGCTCCGGGTTGACCCGCATGACGTCGGAGCCGAGGCCGGCGCGGACGGGGAGGAAGGGGAGCCGGTTCGCGGCGGCGTGCAGGCCCCACATGAACATGGCCTCGTCGAGCTCGGTGAGGGTGAAGGCGCCGCTCTCGCGGGCCGCCCGGAAATGCGGCTCCAGCGGGATGGAGTCGAGCGTGGCGAAGGGTGCGACGAGCTTGCGGATCCGGCCGGCGGCCGCGAGCAGGCCGACGTCGGGGCCGCCGTACGAGATCACGGTGAGATCGGTGATCTCGGAACGGAGCAGTGCCCGCACCAGGGCCATGGGCTTGCGCCGCGACCCCCAGCCGCCGATGCCCAGGGTCATCCCGCTGCGCAGCTGCCCGACCACCTCTTCGGGGGTCATCGTCTTGTCGGTCATGAGCGCTCCTTCCCTGCAAGCTCTCCCTCTGCGGGCTCTGCGAAGGTGTCGCGGACCCGGTCGGCCACCCCGCTGAGGTTGGCCTCGAAGGTGAACCCCTGCTCGAAGCGGTAGCTGCGCCGCACGTCGACGGGGTCGATGCCGTTGATGGCCGCCTTGGCCAGCCGGATCAGGTAGCCGTCCTTCTGTGCGATCTCCGCGGCCAGTTCGAGGGCCGCCGCGCGCAGCTCCGTGCGCGGGACCACCCGCCACACCGAGCCGTGCGCGTGCAGTTCGGCGGCGGTGGCGGTGCGCGAGGTGTAGTAGAGGGCGCGCATCAGGTGCTGCGGGACCAGGCGGGCCAGGTGGGTGGCGGCGCCGAGCGCGCCCCGGTCGAGCTCCGGCAGCCCGAAGGTCGCGTCCTCGCTCGCCACGATCGCGTCGGCGTTGCCGACGAGGCCGATGCCGCCGCCGAGGCAGAACCCGTGCACGGCCGCGACGACGGGCACCTCGCACTCGTACACGGCGGCGAAGGCTTCGTAGCAGCCGCGGTTGGCGCCGATGAGGGCGGCGTGGCCGGTGTCGCGCTGCATCTCCTTGATGTCGACGCCGGCGTTGAAGCCGCGCCCCTCGGCGGCCAGCACGACACACCGGGTCCCGGGATCGCGGCCGGCCGCGCGCAGGGCGTCGGCGAGGTCGTACCAGCCCTGCACGGGAAGTGCGTTGACGGGCGGGAAGTCGACCGTGACAAGTGCGATGCCCTTGCCGGGGCTTGAGGTGGAGACACCCATGACAGGATCAGCTACCTTTCCACCAAACATTTGTTAGGTGAGGAAGGTAGCAGCCTATGGAGCTCGACGGGAGGGTTGCCGTCGTCACCGGCGGAACCCGCGGCGTCGGCGCCGGAATCGCCCGGTCGTTCCTCGAGGCGGGCGCCGAAGTCGTCGTCTGCGCCCGCCGCCCGCCGCGCGAACCGGTGCGCGCGGACGGGCGGACGGCCTCGTTCACCGCGCTGGACCTGCGCGATCCGGCCGCCGTGCAGGAGTTCTTCGACGCGGCCGGGCGTCGGTACGGGCGGCTCGACTGCCTGGTGAACAACGCGGGCGGGACCCCGTACCGGCTGTTGGGGGAGGGCGAGGCGCAGCGGCACGCGCGGGTCGTCGAGCTGAACCTGGTGGCGCCGATGACGGCCTCGCTGGCCGCGTACCCGCTGCTGCGCGAGGCGCACGGCTCGGTGGTGATGATCGGCAGCGTCAGCGGGACCCGGCCCTCGCCCGGGACGGCCGCGTACGGGGCGGCGAAGGCGGGGCTGGAGAACCTGGCCCGGTCCATGGCCGTGGAATGGGCGCCCGAGGTACGGGTGAACTCGCTCGTGCTGGGCATGGTGCGGACCGAGCTCGCGCACGTGCACTACGGGGACGAGGCGGGGATCGCGGCTGTGGCCGCGACGGTTCCGCTGGGGAGGCTGGCGGAGCCCGCGGACGTCGGGGCGGCGGCGGTGTTTCTGGCCTCCGGCCGGGCGGGGTATGTCAGCGGGGCGAGCCTGCTCGTGCACGGGGGCGGGGAGCGTCCGGCATTTCTGGATGCGGCAACGGTCAACAAGGAGAACTGAGATGGGACTTGCCGAGGGTCGTGTGGTCATCGTGACGGGCGCGGGGCGGGGGCTGGGCCGGGCCCATGCGCTGGCCTTCGCGGCGGAGGGGGCCAAGGTCGTGGTCAACGACCTGGGCGTGGGCCTGGACGGGCAGCCGGGGGAGGACAGTCCGGCCGGGCAGGTGGTCGCGGAGATCCGGGCGCTGGGCGGCGAGGCGGTGGCGCACGGCAAGGACATCGCATCGCCCGAGGGTGCGTCCTCGCTGGTCGGGGCGGCCCTGTCGGCGTTCGGCCGGCTGGACACGCTGGTCAACAACGCCGGGTTCCTGCGGGACCGGATGCTGGTCAACCTGGAGGAGGCGGACTGGGACGCGGTGATGCGGGTGCACCTGAAGGGGCACTTCCTGCCCCTGAAGTACGCGGCGGCGCACTGGCGGGCCGAGGCGAAGGCGGGCCGGGCGGTGGCGGCGCGGGTGGTCAACACCTCCTCGGGGGCGGGTCTGCTGGGTTCGGTCGGGCAGGGCAACTACAGCGCGGCCAAGGCCGGCATCCTCGGCATGACGCTGGTCGCGGCGGCGGAGATGGGCCGGTACGGGGTCCAGGTCAACGCGATCGCCCCGGCAGCGCGGACACGGATGACGGAGCAGACGTTCGCCGGGACGATGGCGGACCCGGGGGAGGGCGCCTTCGACGCGATGGCCCCGGAGAACGTGTCGCCGCTGGTGGTGTGGCTGGGCTCGGACGCCTCGGCGGGGGTCACGGGCCGGGTCTTCGAGGCGGAGGGCGGCCGGATCACGGTCATGGAGGGCTGGCGCCCCGGCCCGACGGCGGACCGCGGAGCCCGCTGGACCCCGGCCGAGGCGGGCGAGACGGCGAAGAAACTCCTGGCGGAATCCGAACCCCCGCACCCGGTCTACGGAGCCGAGTAGTCCGGGGCGCAGTGGTCCCGGCGCAGGGTCAGGACTCCGACAGGCGGGCCGCCGCACGCAGTTGGCGGGCGTTGGAGCCCTGGAGGAAGCGGATCACGGTTTCCAGTTCCGCCGTGGTGAACTCGTCGCACAGCTCCGCGACCTCACGGGCCCAGTCGTCGAACAGCGGCCGGATCTCCGACAGCCGCTCCGGCAGCGCCTCCACCAGGACCCGCCGCTTGTCCGTCGGGTGCTTGACCCGGCGGACACAGCCCTTGCGCTCCAGCCGGTCGACCAGGCCCGTCACCGAGGCCGGGGCCAGCCCCGAGTGCTGGGAGACCTCCTTCGCCGTCAGCGGGCCGCGCCGCATGAGCAGGTCCAGGGTCTTCGTCTCGGTGGCGCTGAGCCCCTGCTTGGCGGCGGCCGCCTCGTGGAACATCACGGTCGCCGCGCTCGTCTCGCGGCCCGTGCGGTTCAGCTCGGCCAGTACCGCTTCCCGGCGGGGGTCCGTCTCGTCGCTCATGGCATCCACCGTACCAAGTATTTAGTTCGGGCGAACGAAAGAGTTGTGATCACATGCGCCTTCGTGTCAGTCTTTCGTTCGTCCGAACGAAATACTTTGGAGCCCGCCATGCCCACGCCCGCGCCTGTGCCCCTCTCCGTGCCCCCGGCCCCCTACCCACGCCGCTGGGCCGCCGCCGTCGTCATGATGGTCGCCGCGCTCATGGACCTGCTCGACGTGACCATCGTCAACGTCGCCATCCCCTCCATCGGCCGCGACCTGCACGCCTCCCAGAGCGCCCTGCAGTGGCTCGTCTCCGCCTACCTCCTCGGCTTCGCCGCCACCCTGATCGTCTCCGGGCACCTCGGCGACCGGTACGGACGCAAGGCCCTCTTCCTCGCCGGAACCGCCGGCTTCGGCCTCGCCAGCCTCGGCTGCGGCCTCGCCCAGAGCCCCGGCCAGCTGATCGTCGCCCGCGCCGTGCAGGGCGTCATGGCCTCCCTGCTGATGCCCCAGGTGCTCGGCTCGTTCCGCACCCTGTTCCAGGGCAAGGAGCGCGGCGCCGTCTTCGGGATGTACGGGGCCGTCGCCGGCTTCGCCTCCGCCGTCGGACTGCTGCTCGGCGGCCTGCTCACCGACGCCGACCTGTTCGGCTGGGGCTGGCGTTCCATCTTCCTCGTCAACGTGCCGGTCGCCCTGGCCGCCTGCGTGGCCGGAGCCGTCCTGGTCCCCGCCACCCGCGAGCGCGGCGCCGGCCGCCCCGACCTGGCCGGCAGCCTCGTCCTCGCCGGCGCCCTGATCGCCGTCGTGCTGCCGCTCGTCCAGGGCGAGGCCAACGGCTGGCCGCTGTGGGGCTGGCTGTGCCTGGCCGCCGGGGTCCTCGCCGTCATCGGCCTCGGCGTCCTCGAAGCCCGCCGGTGCGGGGCGACCGTACCGCTGCTGCCCGCCCGCGCCTTCCGGCTCCCCGCCTTCTCCGTCGGCCTCGCCGTCCAACTGCTCTTCGCCGTCGGCATGCAGGGCTTCTTCCTGGTCTTCGCGATCTGGCTGCAGGGCGGCGAGGGCTACACCCCGATACAGGCCGGCGTGCTCACCGTCGCCTTCTCCGTCGGCAGTTTCCTGACCGCCCCCGTCGCCGACACCCTCGCCGTCCGCTTCGGCCGCCTCGTGCTCGCCGCCGGCGCGCTGCTGATGGCGGGCGGCTTCGCCGGGGTCTGGTACGCCGTCTCCGCCTCCACCGCCGCGCACACCGGCGCCTGGCCGCTCGTCCCCGGCCTGCTCGTCGCGGGCGCCGGACTCGGCTTTCTGGTCGTGCCGCTGGTCAACGTCGTCCTGTCCGCCGTCCCCGCCGACATCGCGGGCGGGGCCTCCGGAATCTTCTCCACCGCCCAGCAGTTCGGCGGCGCCCTGGGCGCGGCCGTCATCGGCAGCGTCTTCTTCGGCGCCCTCGCCGACGGCGGCCTCACGCACGCACTGACCACCGCCATGCCCTGGGTGACCGCCGGATTCCTGCTCAGCGCAGTGCTCTGCCTGGTCCTGCCGCGCACGGCGGTGTCCCCCGAACCGGCGCCCTCGGACGCCGAGCCGCTGCCGGCGTAACCCCTGCCGGGGGAGCGGCGGCCCGATGCCCCCCACGGGCCCGGCACAGGAAACGGCCCCGGCCCCCTGGCGGGGGGGTCGGGGCCGGGTCCTTCACTCGTGCGATGGGATATCACTACCCACGCAGGCCACGCCTTGAACCGCTCTCAGCCGACATCTTGTCCCTCGTCCGCGCCGCGTTCGCCGGGCTCCGGCTCCGGTCAGGTGTCGCAGTCCAGCACCGTGCGGCACAGCCCGCAGCGGGCGCGCACCGGCCCGCGGACCGGCAGCCGCAGCCGCTGCCCGCACACCGGGCACGGGAAGCTCACCCGCGTCCCCGCCGGGTGCTCCTCGAAGCCGTACGAGGCCCCCGGCGCGGCGGCGCCCGCCCGCCGGTCGCGGGCGTAGCGGCGCCGCTGCGCCCGGTCCGCGGCGGCCAGGGGGGCCCGGCGCAGCTCCCGCCCGGCGAGCGCGCGGCCGCGCACGTACGCCTCGTACGCCTGGGGGCTGGTGAACCAGGTGGAAAGGTCCTCGCTCCCGCCGGGGAGGAGGGCGCGCCGGGCGAGGACGTAGCCGAACTCCTCGGGGGTGAGGTAGCCGAGCTTCTGGTGGGTGAGCTTGTCCTCGCGGTAGGCGTCGAGGAGCAGCCAGCCGGCCCCGAGGTAGGCGGCGGCGGTGTCGGTGAGGATCTCGTTGTCGGCGGTGGCGGGGAAGCGCAGGTCCAGCCGGTGCAGCAGGACGTGCGTGACCTCGTGGGCCAGGGCGGCGGCCAGATCGCGGCGGTGGGTGCGGAAGCGGTCGTTGACCTCGATGAAGTACTCGGGCCCCGCGGCCAGTTCCACGGTCGCCGCCTGCTCCATCGCCCGGAAGCAGATCACCATCCGGGCATCGGGCAGCCGCAGCGCGCGCACGACGGCGGAGGCCACGCGGTGCGCGCCGAGGTGGAGGTCGTCGTCGGTGGTGAAGGCGGCGTCGGCGGGCGCGAAGCTCGTGTCGTACGCCCGGATCCCCTCGTACGAGAGCCGCCGGAACAGAGCGGTGATCGCGGCGCGGACGGTGTCGAGATGGGGAAATCCGTGCTCGATCGGGCTGCTGTGCCTGCCGTTCTGCGTCATGCCGCCCCCCGCGCCGCGCATCGTCCCGCAGATTGTCCGAAAACGCGTTCTTGATGTCCGGTGAGAGGTGGGTGTGACATGTACGTGTCATTCACCCGATGACGCGCACGGCCCAACCCCCCACGAAAGGCAGTGTGTTGACCGTGTCCACCCTTGCCACACTCATCAAGCGCACCCTCGCCGTCGGTGCAGTGGCCCTCGCCGCCGTCAGCCTCCAGCCCGGCGCCGCCAGCGCCTCCCAGGCCCCCGTCGTCGGCGGCACCCGCGCCGCCCAGGGCGAGTTCCCCTTCATGGTCCGCCTCTCCATGGGCTGCGGCGGCGCCCTCTACACCCAGCAGATCGTCCTCACCGCAGCCCACTGCGTCAGCGGCTCCGGCAACAACACCTCCATCACCGCCACCGCCGGAGTCGTCGACCTCAACAGCTCCAGTGCCATCAAGGTCAAATCCACCAAGGTCCTCCAGGCCCCCGGCTACAACGGCAAGGGCAAGGACTGGGCCCTCATCAAACTCGCCAAGCCCATCAACCTGCCCACCCTCAAGATCGCCGACACGAAGGCCTTCGACAACGGCACCTTCACCGTCGCAGGCTGGGGCGCCACCCGCGAGGGCGGCGGCCAGCAGCGGTACCTGATGAAGGCCACCGTGCCGTTCGTCTCCGACGCCAGCTGCCAGAGCTCGTACGGCAGCGACCTCGTCCCCGGCGAGGAGATCTGCGCCGGGCTGCCCCAGGGCGGCGTCGACACCTGCCAGGGCGACTCCGGCGGCCCGATGTTCCGCCGCGACAGCAACAACGCCTGGATCCAGGTCGGCATAGTCAGCTGGGGCGAGGGCTGCGCCCGGCCCAACTTCCCCGGCGTCTACACCGAGGTCTCCACCTTCGCCACGGCCATCAAGAACGCGGCCGAGACCCTCTGAGCCCCATGCCCCGTCCTTCCGGCCGAGCACACCCGGGCCGGAAGGACGAGGCGCGGTGCGCCGTACGCACGCAAGGCCGGCCGGAGCGGCACACGGCCCGAACACCGCCGCCCCGGCCCCGCCCGGTTGCGGGCCCGCGCACCCGCCGGTCCCATGGGAAAGCACAGGCAGCGGGCGACAGCGGGGCAGGCAGCGCACGGCGATCAGGGTGGTCATCGCCGACGACCGGGAGATGGCGAGGACCGGATTCCGGATGATCCTCGAAAGCCGGCCGGACATCGAGGTCGTCGCCGACGTCGTCAACGGCGAAGCCGCGCTCGCGGCCGTCGCCGCACACCGGCCGGACGTCCCCCTCCTCGACATCCGCATGCCGAAGCTCGAGGGCCTCGAGGTCACCCGGCGACTCGCCGGCCGGGACGGTCCGCGCATCGTGATCGTCACCACCTTCGACCTCGACGAGTACGTCCACGCCGCGCTCCACGGAGGAGCATCCGGCTTCCTCCTCAAAGACGCCAGCCCCGCGATGCCGGTTGAGGCGGTCCGCGCGGCGGCCGTCGCAGACTCCCTCGTCTCACCCGCCACCACCGTACGACTGCTGCGCGACATGGCCCCCCGGGCCACCGCCGCCCAGGCCGCCCGCCGGCCCGCCGAGCCCCTCACGGAACGCGAACAGGACGTCGTACGGTGCATCGCCCGAGGGTCCTCGCCCGCCGGCTCCCCGGCGACGTCGCCGCCACCGCCCACCGCATCGTCCTCGAAGCCCTCACCAACATCGGCAAGCACGCCGCCACCGCCACCGCCACCGCCGTCCGCATCACGCTGCGCACCGTCCCCGCAGGACCGGAGATCCGTATCGCCGACGACGGAGGCCGCCCCGCCCGCCTCTCCGACAACGCCCGCGGCGGCTACGGCCTCGCCGGCATGGCCGAACGAAACCCCGGGCGGCTCCCTCACCGCCGGCCCCGCCCCCGAAGGAGGCCGGCTGGTCACAGCCGTCCTCCCGCTCTGAACGGCCAACTCCGGACACCCATCCGTCTCACGGACCGGCTCGCCCACGAACCACACACGAACGCCACGTATTCTCGGGAACCATGAACAACAGCGCCCCCGACGAAGCCGCCGCGACCGGCGCCATCGACGAGAACGTCACCGCCGAGCTGGCCCGCCTGCGCGACAGCATCGACAACATCGACGCGGCCGTCGTCCACATGCTCGCCGAGCGTTTCAAGTGCACCCAGCAGGTCGGCCACCTCAAGGCCAAGCACCAGCTGCCCCCAGCCGACCCGACCCGCGAAGCCAGCCAGATCGCCCGGCTCCGCGAGCTCGCCGAGAACGCCAAACTCGACCCGGCATTCGCCGAGAAGCTCCTCAACTTCATCATCGCCGAGGTCATCCGCCACCACGAGACGATCGCTGCGGGCGAAGAGTAGGCGAGGGCAGACGACCGGGGCCCACCCGTCGGGCAGCATGGGCCCCATGTCCGCACTGACGCGCAACGAAGCGCAGCTCCGAGCACAGCACCTCGACGTCCACCACTACGCCGTCACCCTCGACCTCACCGGCGGCGACGACACCTTCGAATCCACGACCGTCATCCGGTTCACCGCCCGCATTGCCGCGGACACCTTCGTGGAGCTGAAACCGGACGAACTGTACTCCGCCGAACTCGACGGCAGCCCCCTCGACCCGGACGCCCTCGCCGACAACCGCCTCCCCCTCACCGGCCTCGGCGAAGGCCCCCACGAGCTGCGCATCGCCACCCGCATGCGCTACTCCCGCACCGGCGAAGGCCTCCACCGCTTCACCGACCCCGCGGACGGCGAGGCGTACGTCTACACCCAGATGTTCATGGACGACATCCAGCGCGTCTTCCCGGCCTTCGACCAGCCCGACCTCAAGGCCGTCTTCGAGTTCACCGTCACCGCCCCCGCCCACTGGACCGTCCTCGCCAACGGCATCACCGAGCGCGTCGGCAACCGCACGGGACATCCGTCCGGCGACGGCGCCGGCATCTGGAAGTCCGCCCCCACCCCCGTCATCTCCACCTACCTCGCCGCCGTCGCCGCCGGCCCCTGGCACAGCATCCGCACCGAACACGCCGGACTCCCCTTCGGCATCCACTGCCGCCAGTCCCTCGCCCCCCACCTCGACGCCGACGCCGAGGAAATCCTCTCCGTCACCACCGACTGCTACGACCGCTACCACGAGAAGTTCTCCGAGCCCTACCCCTTCGACTCCTACGACCAGGCGTTCGTCCCCGAGTTCAACGCCGGCGCCATGGAAAACCCCGGCCTCGTCACCTTCCGCGACGAATTCGTCTTCCGCTCCGCCGTCACCGACACCGAACGCCAGACCCGCGCCATGGTCATCGCCCACGAGATGGCCCACATGTGGTTCGGCGACCTCGTCACCCTGCGCTGGTGGGACGACATCTGGCTGAACGAGTCCTTCGCCGAGTACATGGGCTACCAGACCCTCACCGAAGCCACCCGCTTCACCGGCACCTGGACCGAATTCGGCGTCAACCGCAAGTCCTGGGGCTACGACGCCGACCAGCGGCCCACCACCCACCCCGTCGCCCCCGACCCCGACGCCGTACCCGACACCGCCAGCGCCCTCCTCAACTTCGACGGCATCTCCTACGCCAAGGGCGCCTCCGCGCTGCGCCAACTCGTCGCCTGGCTCGGCGAGAAGGACTTCCTCGCCGGCATCAACACCCACTTCACCCGCCACAAGTTCGCCAACGCCTCACTCGCCGACTTCGTCGAATCCCTCGCCGCCCACACCGACCGCGACGTCCACGCCTGGGCCGACATCTGGCTGCGCACCACCGGCATCGACACCCTCACCCCCCGCATCGAGGAGAGCCACGGCGGCTGGACCCTCACCGTCGACCACCGCGGCACCCGCCCCCACCACATCGCCGTCGGCCTCTACGACCGCGACCCCGACAACACCCTCGAGCCGCGCGAACTCCTCACCGTCGACGTCCCCTCCGACGAGATCGTCTCCGTCAGCGGCCCCCGCCCCGCCCTCCTCCTCCTCAACGACGGCGACCTCAGCTACGCCAAGGTCCGCCTCGACGACACCTCCCTCGAGACCGCCCTGCGCAAGCTGTCCGCCATCCCCGGCCCCCTCACCCGGGCCGTCGTCTGGAACGCCCTGCGCGACATGGTCCGCGACGGCGAACTCGAACCCGCCGCCTACCTGGCCACCGCCGGCGCACACCTGCCCGAGGAAGCCGACCTGGCCATCGTCCAGGGCGTCCTCGCCTTCGCCCGCCACCACATCGCCGACCGCTACCTCGCCCCCGAAGACCGCACCGAGGCCCTCGCCACCCTCACCCTCATCGCCCGCGGCCTGCTGCGGCGCACCGAGGACGGCTCCGACCCCGGGCTGCGGCTCGCCGCCGTACGCGCCCACATCGACGCCGCCACCCAGCCCGACACCCTCGCCGCCTGGCTCGAGGACGACACCGTGCCCGGCGGCCCCGAACTCGACCCCGAACTGCGCTGGCGCATCCTCGCCCGGCTGTCCGTCCTCGGCGCGGTGGGGGAGCGCGAGATCGACGCCGCCCTCACCGCCGACCCCAGCGCCACCGGCGAGGAAGGCGCCGCCCGCTGCCGCGCCGCCCTGCCGACCGCCGAGGCCAAGGCCGCCGCCTGGGAGCGCCTCTTCCACGACGACTCCCTCTCCAACTACCTCTTCAGCGCCACCGCCCAAGGCTTCTGGCAGCCCGAACAGGCCGACCTCGTACGGGACTACGTACCGCGCTTCTACGCCGACGCCATCTCCCTCGGCGCCCGCCGCGGCCCCGCCATCGCCGAAGCCGCGGGCCGCTACGCCTTCCCCGGCCACGCCGTGGACGAGGACAGCCTCGAGGCCGGCCACACCGCCCTCGCCGACCCGTCCATCGTCCCCGCCCTGCGCCGCAAGCTCGTCGACCAGCTCGACGACCTGGCCCGAGCCCTCCGCGTCCGCGCCTCCTGACGCCGGTCCCACGCCGCGTTCCCCGGCCGCCGCCCCCGCCCTCACCGGCGGGAGCGGCGGCCGGCCGCGTTCGCGGGGACCACCGGCCGCACACGAAAAACAACAAGCCGACAAACTCCGACGGTTACCCCGTTCGGGTCTGATCGTTGTACCCGTCGGGCCCCCAGGCTGTCACCGCAGCAGCGCCCGCCGCCAAGCCCCCTCGGCACCCCACGACAGGGCCGGCCCCCTGCCGCAGACCCGTTCCCGTGAGGACACCGCATGACCGCGCCGCCCGGCAGCCCGCCCCCGCCGCCCGCACCCCCCGCGCACCCGCTCGCCGGCGGCCGCCTCGGTGCCGAAGCCCTGCGGCCGCTCCTCGACACCGTCCTGGAGGCCCTGCTCACCGGAGCCGCGGAGCGCGGCGGGCCGATTCCGGCAGGCGGCCCCGACGCCCTCGCGGCCCGCGTCCAAGCCGCACTGGGCGACGTACTGCCCGAAAAGGGCCACGGCGATCACGAGGCGCTCCGGACCCTCGTCCACACCCTCGCCGCCGGCGCCGCCGACCCCGCCGACCCCCTCTGCGCGGCCCACCTCCACGGCCCGCCCCTCGCCGTCGCAGCCGCCGCAGACCTCGCCGCCTCCGCCCTCAACCCCTCCCTCGACTCCTGGGACCAAGCCCCCGCCGCCTCCGCGATCGAAGCCCTCCTCACCCGCACCCTCGCCGCCGAGTTCTACGACACCCCGGCCCCCGACGCCCTCGTCACCACCGGCGGCACCGAAGCCAACCAACTCGCCCTGCTCCTCGCCCGCGAACGCCACGGACCCGGCCTGACCGTCCTCCACGGAGCCAACGCCCACCACTCGATCCCCCGCGCCGCCTGGCTCCTCGGCCTGCCCCCCGCCACCACCCTCCCCACCCCCGCCGGCACCCTCGACCCCGCCCGCCTCGCCGAAGCCCTCGCCGCCACCCCCGGGCCCGTCCTCGTCACCGCCACCGCCGGCACCACCGACGCCGGCCTCATCGACCCGCTCCGACCCATCGCCGACCTGTGCGAGCAGTACGGCGCCGACCTCCACATCGACGCCGCGTACGGGGGCCTCCTCGCCCTCAGCCCCCGCCACCGCACCCGCGTCGCAGGCCTCGGCCGCGCCCACTCCCTCACCATCGACCTGCACAAACTCGGCTGGCAACCCGTCGCCGCAGGCCTCCTCGCCGTCCCCGACACCACCCTGCTGGCCCCCCTCGCCCACCAGGCCGACTACCTCAACGCCACCGACGACACCGAAGCCGGCCTCCCCGACCTCCTCGGCCGGTCCCTGCGCACCACCCGCCGCCCCGACGCCGTCAAGATCGCCACCACCCTGCGCTCACTCGGCCGCGACGGCCTCGCCCACCTCATCGACCGCACCTGCGAACTCGCCCACCACCTCGCCCGCCTCCTCGACGCACACCCCCGCTTCGAACTCCACGCACCCCCCACCATCAGCACCGTCCTCTTCCGCCCCACCGACACCGACGACACCCACCTCGCCGCCCTGCGCCGCACCCTCCTCCTCGGCGGTCACGCCGTACTCGGCCGCGCCACCGCCGACGACCGCCTCTGGCTCAAAGCCACCCTGCTCAACCCCCACACCACCGCGCGGGACCTGGACACCCTCGTCACCCTCCTGGAAGGCAGCACCCACCGATGACCGCCCAGCTCGATGCACCCCACGACCTCGTCGGAATCGGCATCGGCCCCTTCAACCTGTCCCTCGCCGCCCTCGCACACGGCCTCCCCCACCAAGGCGCAGGCGAACTCGCCACCGCCTTCTACGACCAGTGCCACGACTTCCGCTGGCACCCGGGACTCCTCATCGACGGCACGACCCTCCAGGTCCCCTTCCTCGCCGACCTCGTCACCCTCGCCGACCCCACCAGCCCCTGGACGTTCCTCAACTACCTCAAGCACAGGGAACGGCTCTTCCCCTTCTACTTCGCCGAGCAGTTCCACATCCAGCGCGCCGAATACGACGCCTACTGCCGCTGGGTCGCCGGCCGCCTCCCCGGACTCCACTTCGGCCACCAGGTCGACGCCGTCCGCTGGAACCCCGAACGCGACCTCTTCGAAGTCGACTACACCCAACTCGACACCGACGGCGAAGCCGAAGCCCTCGGCCGCACCTACACCCGCAACCTCGCCCTCGGCATCGGCACCGCCCCCTACATCCCCGAACCCCTGCGCCCCCTCGCCGAAGCCCCCACCGTCCCCGTCATCCACTCCGCCGACTACCTCGACAACCGCCTGCGCATCCTCGGCGCCGACCACGTCACCGTCATCGGATCAGGCCAGTCCGGAGCCGAGGTCTTCCTCGACCTGCTCCGCTCCCGCCCCGCCGGCCGCGAGCGCCTCACCTGGCTCGCCCGTACGCCGTCCTTCGCCCCCATGGAGTACTCGAAGCTCGGCCTCGAACACTTCACGCCCGACTACACCCGCTACTTCCACGCCCTGCCCGAGCCCGTACGCGAGCAGCTCGTCCCCGCCCAGTGGCAACTCCACAAAGGCATCGACGCCACCACCATCACCGCCATCCACGACGAGCTCTACCGCCGCACCCTCCACGGAGGCTGGCCCGACGCCGTCCTCACCCCCGGAGTCAGCGTCCGCACCGCCGGCCGCGTCGCCACCACCAAGGTCGAACTCCACCTCGAACACGCCCAGCAAGGCACCCGCTCCCGCCTCACCACCGACGCCGTCGTCCTCGCCACCGGGTACAAGGAGCGCCCCCTCACCAGCCTCCTCGCAGGCCTCGACCCCTACCTGCGCAAGGACTCCTCCGGCCGCCCCCGCATCGACGAACGCCACCGCATGACCCTCGACCCCTCCGTCACCGGCAGCATCTTCGTCCAGAACGGCGAACGCCACACCCACGGCGTCGGAACCCCCGACCTCGGCCTCGCCGCCTGGCGCAGCGCCGCCATCCTGAACACCCTCACCGGCAAAGAGCCCTACCCCCAGCCCACCCGCACCGCCTTCACCACCTTCGGCCTCGAACAGCGGGAGCACACCCGACCCGCCCCGACGGTCGAGCTTCTCCCGCTGGTCGAACACCCTTAGGCACGGGCGTAGGCGTAGGCGCAGGCGCAGGCGTACGGAGACCCGGCTAGAACACCGGAACCCCGGCCCGGGTCAGCCGCCAGTCCACCGACGCGAACTGCGCCGGGTCGATCGTCCCCTTCGCCTTCACCCACTGGATGATCGTGTTACGGATCTCCTCCGAATTCGCCCACAGCTGCTTGGCCTGCGGCACGTGCGGGAAGTTCCCGCCACCCGACGCCCGGTAGTTGTTCACCGCCAGCACGAACTCCGCAGCCGGATCCACCGCCTTCCCCTGGAACGACAGCCCCGAGATCCGCGAACCCACCGGCTGCGCGACGTCGATGTCGTACGCCAGCCCGTACACCGCGTCGTAGTTGTAGTCCGGGATGCTCTCGGAGTTCGTCAGCTTCGCCGGGTCCACCGGAGCACCCGGCGCCGTCTGCACGTAGTACCGCGCCGAGTACTCCAGATAGTCCTTCAGCTGCGCGCCCGTCAGCAGCCGCGCCTCCATCGTGTTCTCGAACGGGTACAGACCCGCCGCATCCTTGATCGTCACCTGCCCGGCCGGAATCGACGCCGTACGCGAGAAGCACGACGCCTGCGACAGCACCGGCAGCGCCGCCCACTGCGTACCCGCCAGCGCCCCCTTCACCGTGTCCGCCTGCACATGGTTGATCAGGTCGATGATCGCGACGTCCTTGACCGGGCCCTCCGCCGAAGACATCGCCTGCGTGGACGTACCGATCACCTGGTTCACGTACGCCACGACCTTGCGGTGCTCGTCCGACAGCAGCCCCACGATCTTCGGGTCCTCGACCGCCGTGTTCGAGTTCAGCACCTTCGCCGACACCTTCGCCACCGACCAGCAGCCCTTCGACCACGTCAGCTCGAAGTCGAACAGCGTCAGGCGCTGCCCCCACTTCAGCGGCTCCGACAGCACCACGTCCTTGCCGGTCGCCTTGTTCTTCACCCGGTACTCCGGGATCTCCGTGTGCGCGTGCCCCACCAGGATCGCGTCGATCCCCGGCACCTGCTCCGCCACCAGGCCCGCCGCGTTCTCGATGTACGGCAACTGGTCACCGTACGAGGACGTACCGCTCGAACCGGAGTGCGCGGACACGATCACCACGTCCGCGCCCATCGAGCGGAGCTTCGGCACGTACTTCGCCGCCTGCTCCTCCAGACCCGGGAACGTCATCTTCCCCTGCACGTTCGCCTTGTCCCAGATCGCGATCCCCGGGTTCGTCAGCCCCAGCACCGCCACCTTCACATCCCGCCCGTACGGAGTCCGCAGGCAGTGCATGCTGTACGGCGCGAACGCCGGCCGCAGCGTCGTCGCATCCAGCGCGTTCGCCCCCAGCAGCGGGAAATCGCACTGCTCCTCGAACTTGCGCAGCACCGGTATGCCGTAGTTGAACTCGTGGTTCCCCAGAGCCGCCGCGTCATAGCCGATCGCATTCATCGCCTGCGCCATCGGGTGCACCGGACCACGCCGCGCGGTGATCGGATCCACCTTCGCGTAGTAGTACGACAGCTGCGTGCCCTGGATCGTGTCACCCGCATCGATCAGCAGCGTATTGCGGCGCCCCTTCTCCGCCCGCACCTGGTTCACGAGCGTCGAGATCTTCGCCAGGCCGACGTCGTTGTGCGCCTTGTCGTCGAACTCCTTGTCGGTGAAGTAGTCCCAGTTGAAAACGTTTCCGTGCAGGTCGGTCGTACCCATCACCGTGAACGAGTACGTCCGCTGCCGGGCGGTCGCTTCGGCTGCGGCGGCCGGAGAGCCCGCGGCCCCCGTCAGCGCGACGGCCGCACCCGTGGCGGCCGAAGTACCCAGAAACGTCCTGCGGTCGAACGCCATGCCATCTCCCTAGTAGGCGTGAACAACGCGCGTAGATTCTGACCGATGGGTAACAGGAGCAACACCCCTGCCGGGTGGACGTCTTGACGCGGCACGGCCATGAGCCTTCAATCAAGGCTTGAACAAAGGAAGTTGAGGCGAGTCCCCCCACCTGAAGTGATGTGATGTCATGACCATGCGCACCACCTGGCGCCGCCACACCGTACTCGGCGCCCTCGCCCTGCTCTGCTGGAGCGGCCTCGCCGCCCCACCCACCGGCGCCGCGGAAACCCCCACGGCCACAGCCGCCGCAGCCACCTTCTCCGATGAATTCGACGGGCCGGCCGGAGCCGCCGCCGACCCCGGGAAATGGCAGACCGAGACCGGCGACAACGTCAACAACCACGAACGGCAGTACTACACGGCGGGCAATCAGAACGCCGCCCTCGACGGCCAGGGCCACCTCGTGATCACCGCCCGCCGAGAGAACCCCGGCAACCACAACTGCTGGTACGGGCGCTGCGAGTACACCTCCGCACGACTCAACACCGCCGGCCGCTTCACCCAGGCGTACGGACACGTCGAAGCCAGACTCAAAGTCCCGCGCGGCCAGGGAATGTGGCCCGCGTTCTGGATGCTCGGCAACGACATCGGCCAGGTCGGCTGGCCGAACTCCGGCGAGATCGACGTCATGGAGAACGTCGGATTCGAACCCTCCACCATCCACGGAACGATCCACGGACCCGGATACTCCGGCTCCGGCGGCATCGGCGCCGCCTACACCCTCCCCGGCGGCCAGGCCTTCGCCGACGCATTCCACACCTTCGCCGTCGACTGGGCCCCCGACTCCATCAGCTGGTCCGTCGACGGCACCGTCTACCAGCGCCGCACCCCCGCCGACCTCGGCAGCCGCACCTGGGCCTTCAACAAGCCGTTCTTCCTGATCCTCAACCTCGCCGTCGGCGGCTACTGGCCCGGCGACCCCGACGCCGGCACCGCCTTCCCCCAGCAACTCGTCGTCGACCACGTACGGGTCACCACCTCCGACACCGGCACCGGCCGCACCGGCCCGATCACCGGCCTGGCCGGCAAATGCGTCGACGTCGCCGGCGCCAACCCCGCCAACGGCACCCCCGTCCAGCTGTACGACTGCAACGGCACCCCCGCCCAGCAGTGGACGATCGCCGCCGACGGCACCCTGCGCGCTCTCGGCAAATGCCTCGACGTGACCGGCGGCGCCACCACCGACGGCACCCCCGTCCAGCTCTACGACTGCAACGGCACCCCCGCACAACGCTGGGCCCTGCCCGCAGCCCGCGACATCGTCAACCCGCAAGCCGACAAATGCCTCGACGTCACCGGCAACAACACCGCCAACGCAACCCGCCTCCAGATCTGGACCTGCGGCGGCGCCCCCCACCAGAAATGGAACCTCCCGAACTAAGCGGCCCCCGCGCCGCCCGGCACGCCCCTGCGCCGCCCGGCACGGTGCCTCGCCGCGTTGTCGCAGCACCCTGGTACGTCCAGTACAAGCGTGCCGCTCCGCCTTGCGATGCACCGCACCGGACGACGCGAAAACGAAACCCCACATCCCCGAGGCCGCTCAGCGCCGCGCCGTTGCTGCCGGACCCGCGCAGGTCGGCGTGGGCCCGGCAGCGGAGGCTACGCGCCGCGCTCACCGCCCCCGGCCCACAGCCACGCGAACGTTCCGGAGAGCGCTCCCCACCCCCGGCACCGACCACCGGCCCACGACCGCCCCCGCGCCCGGCTCGCCCACGGAGAACACCTCCGCCGCGCACGAGCCGCCACCCAAGCCCGCACCCACCTCACCGACACACTCGACACCCTCCAACGCCTCGGCGCCCGCCCCTGGGCCGCCCTCCGCGACGCGCTGGCAGAACCCACACGCCACACCCCGGACGACAATGCGACAGTGAAACCATGACCCAGGACTCCGCACCCCAGCCCTACGGAACCCCCGAAGTCCCCCGCGTCGCCGTCCGCGGCGAAGCCCGCCTCGAAGTCGACCCCGAAATCGCCCGCATCGGCATCACCGTCACCGCCCGCGGCACCGACCGACGCACCGCACTCGAAGACCTCACCCGCCGCAACAACACCGTCCTCGAGCTCGTCAAAAGCTACGGCGACGCCGTCGAAAAACTCGAAACCGGCGCCTTCTCCATCAACCCCGAACTCACCCGACACGGCCGCGCCGAACGCATCCGCGCCTACCACGGCCGTGTCCACATCACCGCCGAACTCGCCGACTTCACCGCCCTCGGCGAACTCACCACCCGCCTCGCCGACCTCGAACTCACCAGCGTCGACGGCCCCTGGTGGGCCCTGCGCCCCACCTCACCCGCCCACGGCGAAGCCCGCCGCCAAGCCGTACTCGAAGCCGTCCAACGCGCCCGCGAATACGCCGCCGCCCTCGGCGCCGACCTCTCCGCCCTCGTCGAACTCGCCGACCTCGGGGCCGAAAACGCCCTCCCCTTCCAAGCAGCCGCCCCCGGCACCGGCATGCGCACCATGGCCTTCAGTACCACCGAAGAAACCGCCCCGCCCCTCGACCTCGAACCCCAGCGCCAAACCGTCTACGCCCAGGTCAACGCCCGCTTCACCATGACCCCTCCCCAACTGTGAACACCACCACCCCGGCCGACGCATGGACCCTGGAACGCCTCCGCGCCGACCACGCCCCCGCCCTCCTGGACTTCGAACGGGACAACCGCGCCTACTTCGCACGGACCGTCCCCGACCGCGGCGACGCCTACTTCACCGAGTTCGCCACCCGCCACCGCGCCCTGCTCGCCGAGCAGGACACCGGCCTGTCCCGGTTCCACGTCCTCATCACCCGCCAGGGCACCCTGGCCGGCCGCGTCAACCTCATCGACATCGAGGACGGCAGCGCCGAACTCGGCTACCGCATCGCCGAACACGCCACCGGCCGCGGCACGGCCACCGCCGCCGTCGCCGACATCTGCCGCCTCGCGCGGAGCACGTACGGGCTCTCCCGCCTCACCGCCGTCACCACCCTCGACAACCCGGCGTCCCTGACCGTCCTCCGGCGCAACGGATTCACCCAGGTCGGGACCACCACCGTCGACGACCGCCCCGGCATCCGCCACGAGCGCCCGCTCACCCCCGAGAACTGATCAAAAACGCGTACGCACGACGCCCCGGGGGTGCTCATCAGAGCACCCCCACGCACATTCAACAATTGTCAACAACCTTTTGCCCAACGGTTGTTGAGTGGACACCCGGAACCAATTTCCTACTGCCTGGTAGGGGCATACGCTCGCCCCATGCGCCGAGCAAAAATCGTATGTACCCTGGGCCCCGCCACCGACTCATACGACCAGATCAAAGCCCTGGTCGAAGCCGGAATGGACATCGCCCGCCTCAACCTCAGCCACGGCACCTACGCCGAACACGAGGACCGCTACCAGCGCGTACGCAAAGCCTCCGACGAAACCGGCCGCAGCGTCGGCATCCTCGCAGACCTTCAAGGCCCGAAGATCCGCCTCGGCCGATTCACCGAAGGCCCCGTACTCCTTGAACGCGGCGACGAATTCACCATCACCGTCGAAGACCTCGAAGGCGACCGCCACACCTGCGGCACCACCTACAAAGGCCTCGCCGCCGACGTCACCACCGGCGAACGCATCCTCGTCGACGACGGCCGCGTCACCCTCGAAGTCACCGGCATCGACGGCCCCCGCGTCCACACCCTCGTCATCGAAGGCGGCATGGTCTCCGACCACAAAGGACTCAACCTCCCCGGAGTCGCCGTCTCCGTCCCCGCCCTCTCCGACAAGGACATCGACGACCTCCGCTGGGCCCTGCGCACCGGCGCCGACGTCATCGCCCTCTCCTTCGTCCGCAGTGGCCACGACATCCAAGACGTCCACCGCATCATGGACGAAGAAGGTCGCCGCCTCCCCGTCATCGCCAAAATCGAAAAGCCCCAAGCAGTAGAAAACATCGACGACATCGTCGCCGCATTCGACGGCATCATGGTCGCCCGCGGCGACCTCGGCGTCGAAATGCCCCTCGAACAAGTCCCCATCGTCCAAAAGCGCGCCGTCAAACTCGCCAAGCGCAACGCCAAACCCGTCATCGTCGCCACCCAGATGCTCGACTCGATGATCGACAACTCCCGGCCCACCCGCGCCGAAGCCTCCGACGTCGCCAACGCCGTCATCGACGGCACCGACGCCGTCATGCTCAGCGGCGAAACCAGCGTCGGCAAATACCCCGTCGAAACGGTCAAGACGATGTCCCGCATCGTCGAAGCCGCCGAAGAAGACATCCTCGCCAAGGGCCTCCCCCCACTCACCGAACGCAGCAAGCCCCGCACCCAAGGCGGAGCCGTCGCCCGCGCAGCCGCCGAAATGGGCGACTTCCTCGGCGCCAAATTCCTCATCGCCTTCACCCAGAGCGGCGACACCGTCCGCCGACTCTCCCGCTACCGCTCACCCATCCCCCTCCTCGCTTTCACCCCCGACCCCGCCACCCGCTCCCAGCTCAACCTCACCTGGGGCGTCGAAACCTTCCTCGGCCCCCACGTCGACTCCACCGACGCCATGGTCGCCCAAGTCGAAGAAGAACTCCTGCGCATCGGCCGCTGCGTACCAGGCGACGTCGTCGTCATCACCGCCGGCTCACCCCCCGGAGTCACCGGATCCACCAACCTGGTCCGCGTCCACCACATCGGCGACCCCGTACGCTGACCCCGCTCCGCACCACCCCCGCGTCGGGCGCCTCATCTGCCCGACGCGGCCACGCAGGCTCCGCCGCCCCACCGGCCTCGCCGCACCCCAACTCTCCGAAGACCCAGGCGAAATCGACGGCCGGCCCCTCCACGACACCTTGACCTCAACTTAACTCGAGGTCCTACGGTGGCGCGCATGACGACGATCAAGACCTACCCCCAGGACCGCCTCGCCGCCCAGCCCATCGGCTACTGGAGCCGCGAAGCCGCCACCCTGGTCATCGGCGCCCTCCGCGCCTCCCTCGCCGAGGAACACCTCACCCAGCCCCACTGGTGGACCCTGGGCCACGTCGCCGGCGCCCCCGGAACCTGGACCCGGACGGCCCTCACCGAGAAGCTGACCCCCTTCGACGACCAGAACACCGACTTCACCACCGTCTACGACGACCTCAGCGCCCGTGGCTGGCTGAAGGAATCAGAGGACGGCACCCTCACCCTGACGCCGGCAGGTGAAGAAGCCCGCCTCCGCGCCCACGCCCGCAACGCCGAAGTCCACACCCGCTACCGCCGGGGCATAGACGACACCACGTACGCGGCCACCATCGACGGGTCCGTAAAGTTAACGGTGGTTTTGGGGTTGTTGGGGGTTCAGCGGCGGGCGGCTGAGAGCCGACCGTCGAAGGTGATGTCGAAGGCGTTCAG